>SKIA01000030.1 GCA_007116645.1 Candidatus Woesearchaeota archaeon | reverse complement strand
GGCATGAAATGCTCAAAGTCATCATAGCCTTGTCCTGTTCCAATAAACAAGATGGGTTTTTTGGTAACGTACGCTACTGAGACTGCTGCGCCGCCTTTGTCGTCAACGTCTGCTTTTGTTAAGATGACTCCGTCAACGTTTGTTTTTTGCGAGAAAAGTCTTGCTTGTTCTACGCAGTCGTTTCCTGTGACTGCTTCTCCGACAAAGAGTGTGTGGTGCGGCTTTGCTACTCGTACTACTTTTGCGAGCTCGTCCATGAGGTTCGTATTGCTATGTAATCGTCCAGCGGTATCGATTAACACCACATCGATTCTTTTAGCTTCTGCGTGTTTTATTGCGTCAAACGCGACTGCTGCTGGATCGGCCCCGTAGCTTTGCGCGATGCACGGAATGTTCAAATTCTTTGCGTGTTCTTGGAGTTGTTGTATTGCTGCTGCTCGAAACGTGTCTGCGGCTGCGAACACTACGCTTTTTCCTTCTTGTTGGAAATAGTTGCCAAGCTTTCCAATCGAGGTGGTTTTTCCTGAACCGTTTACTCCGACGATGCAAATAACAAGTGGTTTGTGTTGCTCAGCGCTTTTTAGTAGGTCGATTGGTTCTTGTGACAGTACTTCTGTGAGTGTTTCTTGCATTCGTCTCATGACGCGCTCTTGTAGTCCTCCGCGTGCTGCGCGGCCCGTGGTGAGTTCTTCTTTGAGGTCGTGTTTGATTTTCTCAATCACTTCTACTGCGACGTTATTTTCAAGAAGGGCGAGTTCGATATCCCAGAACAGTTCATCAAACTTGTCTTCGGATAATTGGATTGTGGTAACTTTTTCTTTTATTTTTGAGAAAAATGATTTCTTTTCTGGTTCGTCTTCTGAAGTGACTGTGTTGCTTATTTCTGGCTTCTCAATAACTGCTTCTTTAACATCTTCAGGCTCTACTGTTTCTTCAGCGATCGGTTTTTGAGCAACTTCTGGTTCTGCATCCTCTTCTGGCTCTTTGATAACTTCAGGCTCTGCAGCATCTTCTACTGTTTCTTCAACAACTTCTTCAATGACTGTTTCTGCCTGTGATTCGCTCACTTCTTCTTTTGCAAGTTCTTCTTGAGTACTTTCAGGCGCGGGAGGAAGCTCTTTTGCCTTCTTAATTAGTTCTTCTTCTACTGGTTCCTCAATAGTTTCTTCTTCAATAATTTCTTCATCTGCTTCTTCTTGTGCGCTTTTTGAAAACGTCGAAAGAGCGTTTTTGAGCTTGTCGCGAAGACCTTTAAACATCGCCTACCTCGGACTTGACTTCTGCTTCTACGCGCTCACTTTCCGCAACTACTTCGTTGTACTGCACCAGTAATTGTTCACGAAAGCCGGCTAGCTCAGTAAGTTGTTTTTCAAGAATCTCAACAGTCTCTGAAGGTGTTTTCTTCACAGTCGTATCTGCTCCGACATGCAATATTAGGTGGTCGGTCTTTTGCGCAGTTGCTGGCATGAATATGCCGTTTGCAAGCGGGACGAGTATATCGTCGCCTTCTAAGAGCGTATCAACGTCTTTGACTGCAGTAATCATTTCTCGCAATTGGACTGTCTTGCTATCAAGTTCTTCTAGGTGTGATTCAAGCTTTTGTTGGTGTTCTTTGAGTGCCTTTACGCGCACATACAGTTCTCTTGCCCTGTCTTCTGATATCATACATCAATAAACCCGAGTGCTTCGTCAGCATTAGTAATTTCTGGACCACCACTTGATGATCCGATGAGAAAGCCGTTTTGGTTAGCAATGATTCCTGATCGCACATATGGGCTTCCAAAGTTTACTGTTCCGGTAAGTAGTCGTGGCAGGCGCAGGATGTCTTGTGCCATGTCTTGTTCGAATTGTGTGGCGTTTGAGTGGATGAGGCCGCCTTTTTTTGTGATTGCAAGGCCTGAACCGACTACTTCTGTTTCTGCTACTTGGAATTGGTGTGTTTCAACGCCAAGAATCTCTTGGATGCGCTCGCGCTCTTTTTCTGAGAACATTGGTCCAATGAGTGCTCCGTTGCTGTTTGCTACCATGTTGTTTCCAAGAGCGGTATGGATTGTTTCAAATACTTTAACATCAATTCCTGCGGCTTTGAGTTTATCGATTTCGTGGTCAAACACGATGTGTGGTACGATGAGCGTGTCGTCTGTTCCTGCAAGAAATACTCCTGCCAGGCTTGTTCCAGCGATAGTAGTTACTATTACTGGCACTTGAAGTACTTCTTCGAGTTGCGCCTTGAGGTTTTCTGCTTCTGGACCCAGAACGCAATAGCTATCTGTTGCGAATGCGTATAGGCCGATGTTGGTGTTTCCTTGCGTGTTTGCTGTGTCTACGTGCATGCTAGACAAGAATAAGTTGAGCTTTATAATGCTTCTTTATACACGACAGGTTCTGAGGAGAGAAGGGAGATGCTGATGTGACCAAAGTGTTCTGGTTGATCAACGTTTACGCGCCGCTCGTTAACCAAGTGGAGTAGTGGGATAAATGTGAGTACTTTGTGTTGTTTTTCCTCGCTCTCAATAAGGTGATGAAAATAAAGCGTTTCTTGCTCTGTTGAACTGATGCGCTCAAGGAGGATGTTCATAAGGCCTGAGATGTCGACTTGTTTTTCTGGAACCTTTACTTCTGGCGCTAAGACGTTGTCAAGAGCGCGTTTTTCTCGCCGAACAGTGACTTCAAGTGCTTGCTCAAGCGCAGTTACGAGGTCGTACACAGATACTTTTCGTTGTCGTGGCTGAGGTGTTCGAGGATAAATCTTTGGTCGTTCAGGTTTTGGTGTTCCTGCTTCCATGAAGTCTTCAAAGTCCATTCCAAGCAAGTCAAGCTCTTCATCGTGTTCTGTTGAGTGAATCAGGCTGTCAAGCATAGAAAGGTCTTCATCCATGAGTCGGTCAGACTTGATCTTAAGTAGCACCGCTGCTGCGAGCACGAGTTTTCCTCCTACGCGAAAGTCGAGTTGCTGAAGCTTTCTGATGATTGTAAGGAATTTTTGAGTCAGAAGGGTTACGTCAATATCCCATGGATCCATTTGTTCTTTGCGCACAAGGTCGACAATGATGTGTTGCCAGGACAACTCGTCTTCGCTGAGAACGACTTGCAATATTTGCTCGTTTGACTGTTCTCGGGAAAAGGTATGCATAAGCTCCATATTAGTATCCATAAGTGTATACTGACTTTATAAACTTTATTGTGTCCCCGTAGATATTCAAAAAGCTGGGGGCTGTTTACTAAAAGCAGTAGGAATGGGCCCGGCCGGAGTCGAACCGGCGACCTCCGCCAAGTCAAGGCAGCGTCATAGCCACTAGACCACGGGCCCAATAACTTCGTGAAAACTGCTTTTGCTTTAAAAACTTTGCAATATCACGCGATGCATTCTTATACGATGAGAACCTTACACGTATACCATGGTGGGCATAGACACAACACACGCAGAAACCACACAAGACTTTACGCAACGACTCACAACAGAACGCGCACACATCCAAAAAGCAGCTTCAAGTTATCAAGACCCTCGCTGCTCAGTAGCGCTCGCAAACGATGCGGACTTATTTCATCAATCAATAACGCTTGCAAGCAATTATCCAGACGTTGAACTCTTAGTTATTGTTGGCATTGGCGGCTCAAATCTTGGAACGCAAGCCCTCCTCAAAGCTCGGTACGGTGAAGCATACCGTCAAAACACCTTGTTTCTTGACACAGTAGACCCTGACGACACCGCTGACGCCCTCAGAGTCCTTGAGAATGCATTATCAGCAAGAAAACGGGTCCTCGTTAACATCATCAGTAAATCTGGTGGTACGGCCGAAACACTAGCGAACGCAAAACTAGTAATAGGGCTGCTTGAAAAACACGAGCAACCATTAGAAACGTGCGTCGTGGCAACCACTGATGCTGGCTCAGCACTTGACGCGTTTGCTCAATCACACAACATCCCAACGCTTAACATTCCAAAACGCGTTGGCGGACGATTTAGTGTGTTCTCGCCGGTCGGTGTGTTTCCGCTCGCAGTGCTCGGAGTGGACGTGCAAGGACTGTTGACAGGAGCAAAACAAGCGCTCAATGACACCTTGGAAGGAACAGACCACGCAGCAGCGCTTGCAGTAGCACAATATGAACATGCATTGAACAAAAAAAACATCGTGGACTTTTTTGTCTTTGCAAAACGCCTAGACAGCATTGGCGCATGGTACCGACAACTCCTTGCTGAAAGCATTGGAAAAAACGAAAACGTAGGCATCACGCCAACAACAAGTATTGGATCAACTGACTTGCACAGCGTTGCACAACTCCACTTTGCAGGGCCAAAAGACAAGTTCTTTTTACTCATAACCCTCACTGACCGCACACCAGTAAGCAGTCAAGAAAGCGTACTTGACGAAGTATCGCCAGCAATACAAGGAGTGTCGCACAACACACTATATGATGCAATCTACCAAGGCACAAAACAAGCATTCATCAATGAACAGCTACCGTTTGCTGAAATTACTTTGACAAATGCCAACGAGCAAGAACTTGGCTATCTCTTACAGACTCTGATGCTCCAAGTAATGTACTTAGGAGCGCTCTTTGACGTAAACCCATTTGATCAACCCGCTGTTGAACTCTACAAAAAAGAGACTCGAGACGTTCTGAGCAGATGAAGTTTCGTATTACGCGCACAAAAAACACTGTTTCTATTCGCGCAGAAGAAAATGGAAAAACACTCAGCACACAAGACCTTGCCAAAGCACCCCAAGAACTCTCTATTGCTGCCTCGCGCCTTGCAAGCTGCGTTGAGCGAGAAAACCCGCAAGAAACAAATCCTCCCGCAGTGCTCGAGCACGTAAACAACTACTCAGAATTACAACTCCTCTTAGCACTAAAAGAAGTTCCTCAAGCATTGCTTGGCGCGCGGTTTGTAAGCAAAACTCCGCTTGAGTTCTCCTTTAACGAAGACTCAGTTATTGCGCACGCACTCATTGGACGAGAAAAAGTACGTATTGACGGCACCCAAGCAGGAGTGTTCGGACAAGACCCTGCATTTGTGTTTTATGATCAAGAAACGCTTCTTCTCGCAGAAATTGATTTGGAAGCCCCCCAAGTACTCAAAAAAATCATTGCGCACACACAAACACCTATTCCCAGAAGCTTTGGAAAAACATTATTTGACACTGTCTTTCACGACGCCGACGGCCTTGGCAGAGTCTATCTTTCTCACGCAACAATCATCGAGCCGCTCTCAACCACACCCACAACTAAACTGTACATAAAAGAAAAAAGCGATGGCTTTGTGTGCGAGCTCACATTCCTCTACCAAGACACAGAAATTCCGTACGGCTTAGAAGGCGAGCGCTATGTCTTCTCAAATAATATGCTGCTTCGAATCAAGCGCGACGAAACAGAAGAGCAGCGACGCTACGAACAACTCCTCAGTCACGGCCTCTTAGAAGAGCAAGGAGTGTTTGTGCCCGAAAAAGATCCTCTCGGATGGCTTGCCAGCACTGCTCGCGCGCTCATTAGCGATGGCATCCAGCTCTTTGGCCGAGAAGCACTGCTTGGAAGCCGTGTGCGCGACCAACAAGCGCGCATGAGTGTCTCAGTAAGTAAAGAGTCTGACTGGCTTGATTTGCGCGTGAAAGCAACCGTTGAGCACCAAGATATTCCTGTGCGCCACCTCGTGCACGCACTAATAGAACGAGAGCGCTTTGTGCAACTCTCTGACGGCTCGCTAGGAGCAATTCCCAAAGAATGGATTGATAAGCTCTCAGAAGTCATTGGCGTTCTCGAAGTAACCGACCAAGGGTTTCGTGCACAACCAGCACAAGTAGCAGTGGTTGAAGAAGTCGTTTCAGTAGCGCAAGAACACGATGCCTCGCCGCAATACGAAGACCTACGAAAACGATTTGCCCGCGGACCCCTCCCGTTAGAAAAAGAGCAGCCCGACGGGTTTGCCGGACAGCTGCGGCCGTACCAACACAAAGGGTACGAGTGGATGTCTCACCTGCGCGCACTGGGTGTGGGTGGATTGCTCGCTGACGACATGGGCCTTGGAAAAACCTGTCAAATCCTTGCAAGCTTGCTTGACGCAAGAGAAGTCGGCATGACAGAACCCTTCTTAATCGTGGTTCCCACAAGCCTTGTGTACAACTGGAAAAAAGAAGCAGAAAAATTCGCTCCATCATTTAACATTTACATCCACCACGGAGAAGCAAGGCAAACAAACGCTGCTTTTCTATCAAAACAAGACCTCATAATAACTACGTACAACACCCTCCGAAATGATATCGAAGTGTTTGCTCAAGTACAGCTCGGATACGCAGTGCTTGATGAAAGTCAATACATCAAAAACCCGCACAGCCAAGTATCAAAAGCGGCTCGAAAGCTTAACGCAAAACATCGCCTCGCAGCGACCGGAACGCCCATTGAAAACTCCTCCTTAGAACTGTGGGCGCAATTCGCATTTACCAACCCAGGCCTTCTTGGCGGACAAGCATACTTTACCAGAACATTTGCACGAAGAATCGAAGAGCGCGGGGACAAAGACCGCGCACAAGCACTCAAACTCCTTGTTGCGCCATTCATCCTGAGAAGAACTAAAGAAAGCGTCGCAACTGACCTTCCACCAAAACAGATCAGCGTAGTATATTGCGATTTAGAAGAAGAACAAGAAACACTTTACAACGCGGTAAAAGCGTATGTCAAAGAGGACGTAGAAACAATTATGGAACAAGTTGGAATGGGAGGAGCGCAAGTAAAGATACTGCAAGGACTCTTACGCCTGCGGCAACTTGCAAACCACCCGTTGCTTGTGGACAAAAACTATCTTGGGCGCTCAGGAAAATTTGATGCTCTCTTAGACAGATTATTCGAAGCAGTCGCTGAAGGACACAAAGCGCTGGTCTTCTCAACTTTTATCGGCACACTCACGCTCCTCCAACAAGAACTCTCTGCACGCGGAATACGGTTTGCCTACCTTGACGGACAAACAAGTGATCGACAAGCACAAGTAGAACTCTTTCAAGAAGACGAGCAAGTATCCGTATTCCTTATAAGTCTCAAAGCTGGTGGCGTGGGGCTTACCCTCACCGCCGCAGATTACGTTTTCATCGCAGACCCGTGGTGGAACCCTGCAGTTGAGCGCCAAGCAATTGACAGAGCGCACCGTATCGGACAAACAAAGCCTGTGCTGGTTTACAAACTCATTAGCAAAGGCACCGTAGAAGAAAAGATTTTAGCACTTCAAGAACAAAAGACTGCGCTCTCAGAAGCAGTGATTCAAGAAGACGGCTTTTTCAAAGCGCTCTCGCCGGACGAAGTGCGTGGATTATTGGAGTAAGATTATATAGTCTCTGGCAAAAACACCTTGCATGTATATGTACGGCGTACTTCTCGCTCTTGTCTGCCTTATCGCCTGGGGTATTGGTGATTTTCTCATTCAAAAAAGCACACGAAAGATTGGTGTCTGGTAAACAAGTGTTTACATCAGTTTTCTGGGCACACTCATATTAACCCCGTTTGCACTTACGCGAGCACCTGTACTCAGTCATTCCCTGGTGGGATTGTTTTTCCTTGCAGGAGTCGTAACTGCTGGCGCGGTGTGGATAAACTTTACTGCCCTCAAAAAAGGAAAGCTTTCAGTAATCCAACCTATTATGGGCTTGGAAGTACCATTAGTGGTGCTTATCGGGTACTTCTTTTTAGCTGAGCAACTTTCGATGGTGCAATACGCAGCCATTGCTCTTATCACAATATCTCTTATCATGGTCGCTTACACAAAACGCACAGAAAAGTTTACTGTTGAAAACGGGGTGCTCTGGGGAGTGGTTGGTGCTGTGGGCATTGCGTTAATGGACGTGTTCAAAGGCGGCTTATCCCAGCTTACGCATCCGTTATTCGCCTTGTGGGCAATCAACGCAGTGTGGTTTGTCATCAGCCTTTTCATCTTAGCATCTCAAGGAGCCCTCAACAATCTATTTTCAGGATTCAAAAGGCATCCAAAAATAGTTGTGTGGCAATCAGTGCTTGATAATATAGCATGGATCGCGTTTGGATTTGCAGTTCTGTACGCGCCTATCAGTATTGTGCTTGCAATCAGTGAAAACTTTATCCTGCTCTCAGTCCTACTGGGGGTTTTTGTAAACAAAGAACGGCTTGTATGGTGGCAAGTGATAGGTATCGTGCTGGCAATGATTGGTATTTTGCTTCTTGTATGATTACTTACGCGTAAGAGCGGCATCATTATAAGTGCGGTTTCAAAAAGCAGAGTATGATATTGTGGCTTGCAGCACTCATCGGCCTTGCGTCGTTGGCAGCACTCATTTTTTCAGCAGAAAAAGCGGTTGATAAAATACTTGCATTATGCCATCACTTTGGACTCTCAACAACCTTTGTAGGACTCACCATCTTCTCGCTGGCGACAAGCCTTCCTGAGTTATTTGCGCACGTAGCAGCGTCTGTAGGTATTTTGCGAGGAACCCTTGATTATGATGTCGCGTCAGCAACTGTGGTGGGAGCAAATATTGGTAGTGATGTGTTTCAACAAACCTTTATTCTCGGGCTTGTTTTATTCATCGCAGGCGCAGCACGGTTTTCAAAAGACTTTCGGCGCACAGCTTTTTACCCAATGATCGGCGCAGCGATTCTTGTTTGGATTTTAGGTCTTAATGGCGTTCTCTCACGAATGGATGGAGTCATTTTACTCATTGCGTTCGTCGCGTACATGGCATTCTTGTATTTTCACAAAGACAAACACATGCATGAACACCACGACGAAACCGACAAGACTGTTGAAACGCCAAGAAAAGACACGTTGTTTGCAGCCCTTTTCTTAACCATCATGCTTGTCTCAGCGCACTTTCTCTTAGAAAGTATTGAAGCAATTGTTGCAGCCACCGCACTTGACGCAAGCTTTATTGGTGCTATCACGTTGGGCGTTGCGTCAGCAAGTCCTGAATTATTCACTGCTCTTTCTGCCTTAAGAAAGAAAGCTTCGGGAATCTCTTGGGGAACACTCATTGGTTCTAACATCACAAACCCTGTGTTGGCCTTGGGTGTCGGAGCAGTCATTAGTTCCTATAGCGTTCCGTACGCTGTGTGGGTGTGGGACTTACCACTAAAGATTGTCTCAGCACTTATCCTCATCCCAATTATTTTCTTTTCCGCAAAGCACATGATAGGACGAAAAACAGCGATTTACCTTATTGCTTGTTACGCGCTTTTCTTGTTGGTGAGAATACTCTTTTTTGCTCTTTAGTTAAGAAGGCATGTGTAAGTTAGTTTTCTGACAAAAAATTCCGTGTGGGCTTCTCATCACTTATTTTTCATACTAAAGGGTATAACTAGCTATTGTGCTTTGCAAGTTGCTTGTGAACGCGGCTTCTCGCAAGATAAAACACTCCTGAGACTGCAGCAACATACATCCCTGTGATGATTGTTTCAGAAACAAGACTTTCGCCAACACCAGGAGCTCCAAGAGC
>SKIA01000054.1 GCA_007116645.1 Candidatus Woesearchaeota archaeon | reverse complement strand
GTTTGGCCGTGCACGCAAGCCCACAACGCCGTGTGACTCTTCTCCAACCAAATCCAAATGCAGTTGGAGTCCTTCCATAATGACTGGTTCTTCTCCTGAGAGGAGTGGTTGTCCTTGGCTAAAGAGCCTTGCTAACTCGCCATCGGTAAGACGTGCATCAAGTCCTCTAAACCATCGTAATTGCAGGACAGGAATGTCTGGTGCGATGATGTGTGAGAACGTAAGTGGTTGCAACAAGACCCAGAGTTGTGTGTGCGTGTCTTCTTTTGCTGCAAGCGTATCTTCTCCTGTCATCTCATCAAAGCTTGTGTGTTTGTCTGCTAAGAGTCGCACAAACAAAAAGCATCTTCCGATGCTGCTTTTTGGGCTTGCCTTGATGTAGTCTCCTTTCTTTACGGTGATTGAATCTTTGAGTTTAACAAGCCACGTTTCTCCTGGCCGAATCGTTGCTCCTTGCGAGATATCTACTTGTTTGATATCTGCGTGCGGCAATGTGTCGAGTGCTTCGTGGACTGTTTGTCCTTTTCTGAGGCGAAAGCCTCCTGTTCCTTGAAAGCGTATCCAGTATGCTTCTTCTGACAACACTGGTTCCCAGCTGCTAGGTTGCAACCGTTTCTCGTCTACTGAGCCGCTCATCATGCCTTCTTCCCAGAGTTGTTTGAGGTCTTGGTAGGAAAGACATGCTCCTGTCAAACCGTTGTTTGCTCGTTCTGACAAGTGTTGTGGTGGAGTCATAATAAAAAAAGAATGGGATGTGCTATTTATCCCTTATGGCAATCCTACTGGGCGATCAGGAGTTGGTGTTGCGTCATGTCCTGAAAACGTAGTCTCGTGCTCAATGACCATCTCAAGAGTATCTACTTCATCTTCGTAGGTGACAAATGCTGAAATCGTTACAGACACAACGTTTCCGTTTGTTCTCGTGACCGCTACTTCTTGTGATTCGATTGTTGCTTTTTCAAGATCTGACAGGCCAAGTATTTGCCGTGCTTCTTGGATGAACACGTAGTTAATGAGTTCTTCATCTCCTAATTGTACGTTCGTGTTGGTTCCATCGGCGTCTGTTGCGTACTGCTCAATTGCTAAGTAGAGATCTCTTTGGTGCTCTGCGACTCTCCAGTTGCCTGATTGTCTTTGCACGTATGCAAGTTCTGCTTCTCGATAGTACGTTATTGCTTGCCTGCTTTCTTGTCCTAAGAATGTTGTGACAAGTTCTGTTTGTTCAGCAAAGCGTTCTTGTGCTTGATCTGCTGTTCCAGTTGTTTCAGAAACCATTACGAGCTCGTTGAGCCCAGGGTTTTCTCTAAACGTAACTGTAGTAGTGGTATCTTGCGTAAAAGCGTAGGTTAATGTTAATTCTGGAACGTCAGGAATTTCTGGTTGTGTTTCGTCTGGTGGCTGCGTTTCGGGCGGCTCTTCAGGTTCTAGTGTCTCTGGTTCTTCAGGCGTTTCAGGTTGCTGTGTATCTCTGTCTGGTCGCTCTCCAAACGGCGCACAAGCGACGATGAAGACGAGGAGTAAAAGGAGGAAGAGTCTTTTCATGAGGTATTTTTACCAGTAACCCTTCTTAATACTTGCGCCAATCACAAGATGTTTTATAAACTCACATTGACCTTGTGTGTTGTATGAATCACTCAGTCGAAGCAGTGAATGCGACTTCTGCTGCTACCACAGCAGTTGACATGGGAACCATTGTTGTTTTGTTTTTCACTGTGGTGATCCCAGAGTTGTTTAAGCGCTTGTTCGTGTTTGTTGCTGCGCCGTTCTTGTATCCTGAGATGTGGTGGTTACTCATTCACCTCGCACTCACATTTTTCTTGTTTGAATTCTACTTTGAGCGTCATCACGGAGAAAATCTTGGGTGGACTGCCGCGCTTGCGAACAGTGTGGTTATGATATTCATTAGTTTAGAATTGCTCAGAAGCATCTACGGCCATTACGATAGCCCATTCGCAGTATTTTGGAACGTTGTTCAAGATTATTTTGCCCTCGGATTATTTCATGATCAGATGGTAATGGTGTCTTTGATCTTTATCTTGTTTGGTGCGGGCATCTTTACCGCCGTCATTAACTATTTTCATCTTCTTCCTGGACGTTTGGCGTTTATCGTTTCAGGGCATAAAACAGTGAATCTTCTTGCGTATTTTCTTATTGTTGTTGTGTGGCGCTACACACAAGGCGTTCCTATTCCGCTGGATGGAATCACATTCGTTGCCATTTTCTTATACGGCCTTATGATGTGGAGTTTGTTTTTTATGATTAACATGAAGTTCATGTCAAAGCGCGCGCGGAAAACGCACAAGGTACTGTTTAAGTAAATAATTCTCATAAATCCCTAGTACAGTACAAATAATCACATCCATATAGAAAATAAATAGCGTTCCAAGACAACGCATTTAAAGTCCTTCACAATCGTGAATATATGACTCTACCTCAATGGCTGACAGAAAAAAAAGAGCAAGCACAAAAGCGCCTTGATAGCGCTCCAAGTCCTAGTCTAAAGTACGGACTCACCATACGTCTGTCAACAAAAGGCCTCGTCCTCAAAAAACAAGACGACTCAGAACAGGTTGTTACGCTTGAACACGAAAATTGCGATGTGCACAACTTGTTTGACGTTTTAGACATGCCAGAAGTAAAAGAACACCTACTCAGTGCAACTGTTGCAGACAGAACAGTGTTTGACGATTTCACAGAAGCACATTTTGATATTGGGCTTGTAGTGATTGTCCCGGAAAACACAAAAGCAACTTTAGATCTCACAAGAACCCTCACGTCGAACACGTTTGTTGAACACCTCTTTGTGTATGCAAAGAAAAACTCAACACTCACCATCGTTGACAAATACCACTCAGAAAAAACCGCTATCCGCGCAGGAATCGTTGAAGTCGTTTGCGAAGATAACGCAACCGTCAGATACGCAAGTGTACAAGCACTTTCAAACAATGCAACTGAGCTTGCAAGCTACCGCGCAAAACTGGTTGGCAACAACAGCACCGTCCAATGGTTTACCACGACCATCGGTTCAGCCTTAACACACGCAAACGCGGACTCACATCTCATCGGAGATGGCACTGACGCAAAAAGTTACGGCGTTTTCTTAGGAGACGAAAACCAACAATTCGATCTTTCAGCTAGCAGTTTTCACAAAGGCAGCCACTCAACAAGCGACATGTATACCCGAGGAGTGTTGTTTGGCAAATCAAAAGCCGTCTATCGAGGAAACATCGATATCGCCGCGCAAGCTTTTGGGTGCAACGGATATCAAAAAGAAGAAGTCCTTTTACTCTCCGAACACGCAGTCGCGGACGCAATCCCAAACCTTGAGATCAGAAACAATGATGTCAAGTGCAGTCACGGAGCAACCATTGGTCGCATTGACGAAGAGCACATGTTCTATCTCAAAAGCAGAGGCATCTCAGAAGAAGAAGCAACAAAGATGATTGTGGAAGGATTTTTTGAGCCGCTCACAACACGAATTGATTGGCCTGAACTCTACGATATGATAAAGCCACTAGTGCAGGAGAAAATTCAATGAAAGAACAGTTTCCTGTGCTAGAAACAGTAACTTATCTTGACACAGCAGCAACCGCACAAAAACCGTTGCGCGTCTTACAAGCACAAACTGCCTTTGCACTCACGCGATACGCAAACGTCCACCGAGGACTTTATCAGCTAGCGGAAGCAGCAACAAAAACCTATGAAGGAACAAGACAAGTCGCCGCCAGCTTTCTTGGCGCAGAAAAAAAAGAAATTGTCTTCACCAAAGGAACAACAGAAGCAATGAACTTGCTTGCTCACACGCTACCAATAAAAAAAGGTGACCGCATCATCACCACAGTTCTTGACCATCACTCAACATTTGTTCCGTTCCAACAACTTGCCCAACGCGTAAAGGCAGAGTTTATAGTTCTCCCACTAGCAAAAGACGGCTCTCTTGACATGAAGGCCGCCCAAAAAGAAATCAAAAAAGGATGCGCAGTCCTTGCAACAACACACCTCTCAAACGTCACCGGAGAAGTGCTCGATGTGAAGCAACTCGCTGAGTGGGTGCACAAACAAAAAGGACTTATCGTCATTGACGGCGCACAAGCAGCCGCGCACCTCAAAGTTAATGTCAAAGAACTCGGCGTTGACGCATACGCATTCTCAGGGCATAAAGTCTACGGCCCAACAGGGATTGGCGTATTGTACATTCAAGAAAAACTCATCACGACGCTTCCTCCATATCAATTCGGAGGAGAAATGATCGACCAAGTTACAATAAAAAAAACAACCTTTGCCAACCCTCCCGCAAGATTTGAAGCAGGAACACCACCCATCATTGAAGCAGCAGGACTTATGGAAGCACTGCGCTTTGTTGCAGAGCACAGAGACCTCATCGCAAAAGAAGAAGACCTTGTAGAGTACGCACAAAAACGACTCAAAGCACTACCCGTAACTATTATCGGCCCAGAGAATAAGACTGGTTGTATTAGTTTCACTTTAGAAAAGATTCACCCTCACGACGTTGCGCAATTCCTTGACGAACAAGGAGTTGCAATTCGCGCAGGCCACCACTGCACACAACCACTGCATGACTCACTAGGAATTCCTGCAAGCAACCGCATCTCGTTTGGAGTATACAACGACAAAGAAGATATTGACGTATGCATTGACGCATTAAAAAAATGTGTGGAGGTGTTTGATGTATAAAGAACACTTGATGGATCACTACAAACATCCACGGCACAACAAAACACTTGAAAACCCGCAAGCTGAGCGATACGAAAAAAATCCTTCCTGCGGCGACGAGTTAACACTTCAATTCACAATCTCGGATGATGACATCATAGACGTTGGCTTTACAGGACAAGGATGTGCGATCAGTATAGCCGCCGCCAGCATGCTCTTAGAAGAACTACTTGGTAAGTCTGTTGATGACGTCTTAGCAATGACGCGAGAAGACATGCTCGAGCTCATTGGCGTTCCGCTGACCACCATGCGCGTTAAGTGCGGATTGCTCGGTCTGCACACCGCAAAAAAAGCACTGTATCAATACAAAGGAAAAACACTACAAGGAGAATGGTAAAAATGACACTATTAGAAATAAACGATTTACACGTAAAGATTGTTGACACCGACACAGAAATACTCAAAGGAGTAACTTTCACAATTAACCAAGGAGAAACAGTAGCTCTCATGGGCCCTAATGGCTCAGGAAAAAGCACGCTTGCTTACGCTCTTATGGGACATCCGCGTTACGAAATTACTAAAGGCACTGTTACTTTCATGGGCAAAGACTTGTTAGAACTCGAAGTTGACGAGCGCGCACAACTTGGAATGTTTTTGAGCTTTCAATATCCATCAACTGTTGCTGGCGTTACTGTGCAAAACTTTTTGCGCCAAGCACACAACAGTGTCAAAGAGCCTCTTTCTGTTCCTAAGTTTCGACGTCACCTCAAAGAAAAAATGGAGTCTTTGAAAATGGACGCATCCTTTGCTGACCGGTACGTTAATGAAGGGTGGAGTGGTGGAGAAAAAAAGCGCGGAGAAATTCTTGCTCTTTCACTTCTTGAACCAAAACTTGCTGTTCTTGACGAAACAGACTCAGGTCTTGACATCGACGCGATTCGTATTGTGTCAGAAGGTGTGAACGCAGCAAAGACTGACGAAATGTCTGTTCTTATCATCACGCACTACAAACGCATCTTAGAATACATCAAGCCAGACCGCGTTCTTATCTTAGTGGCAGGACGCATTGTTGAAGAAGGCAGATCAGAGCTTGTTGACAAGCTTGAAGCCGAAGGATACGATTGGGCTCGAGACGAGTAAAGGCTTAATTGTTATTCTGTGGTCAAGAATCATCTGCGCTCGGAATCGCGCGTGCAAAGCCAAGCTGACAACAGACCTGTCCGGATGGGCAAGAAGAGCCAGCGCTCACCACGATGCCGTTATCAGCGCGACAAGCCTCTGCTGAAGGAACGCAATCCCCTCTAAAGGTGTCTTCGCATGCAGAAGACTGGTCGTCAAGGTCGCGAAACCCTCCGCCGATCAGTAGGAAAAGAATAAGCATGATCAACAGTGCAATAACTGTTACCACAATTAGCCCTATGGACATGTCTGCTTTTCTCATATGACTCCTACGCAACTAGTTGTTTAAAAGCGTTTGGAGAGGAAACTAAGGCGTCAAAAAGACTGCTTACTGAAAAAAATCTCCAAAGGAAGTCAAGGGGTGGCCTGCGCACCCTGATTATTGTTAAAACACCTCTAAGCGGCCATTGGGGCTTGTTTTCAGCAGTTGCACGAGAAGCCCGAATCTTGTGTTGAGTGTGGGAAAAAGTGGCGTTTATAAACAAACATTTATAAAGGAGTGTTCCCCAAAGTGTATTTATAAGGCGTTGGGGGAAAACGCATGGCACAGAAAGCAAAAACCGAAGTTGAAATAGTAAACATTGTTGTGAGCACCAATCTAGAGCACGCAATTCCGCTCGAAAAGATGGCAGCCACACTCTCGAACACAGAGTATAACCCAGAACAGTTTCCTGGGCTTGTTATCCGGATTAAGGACCCAAAAACAAGTGCTCTTATCTTTAGCTCAGGTAACGTTGTATGTACAGGCGCCCGTAACATGGGCCAGGTTGAGCAGGCTATTCAAGAGATCATTAAGGCTCTTGCTAAAATCAATGTTACTATCACAGTAACGCCTGTGATCAAGGTACAAAACATTGTTGCATCAGGAAGCATCGGTATCAAGCTCAACTTGAACGTTCTTGCTATGCGCCTTGAAAACACTGAATACGAACCAGAGCAGTTTCCTGGACTTGTTTACAAGCTCATGGAAGCAAAAGCTACCTTCCTGTTGTTCTCAAATGGAAAAGTAGTTTGTACGGGTACGAAAAGCGAAGCAGAAGTGCACAACGCTATGAAGCTGCTCGTTGAGCGCCTTCAAGAGTTCGCATAAGATGGCTCAGCGCGAGCTGAGACCGACAATTGATGATGCTACTAGTTTGACGGCTCTAACTTGTAATACACATGACAGTTACATAGATGAACACATGCGAAACCTTGCCTTAGGCATCGCGGCTGATTATGAAATGCACCACACGCCGCTTCCACGCTCGTTTTCTTCTCGAGGAATCATTGATAATTATCTTACGAACAGACTCGTGCAAGGACCAGACGGACAGCTCATGGTTAAACGGCGCTATCATGATGAAGCCATACTAAGCGGCCGCCTATTGCTATACCAAGTTATACGTACAGCTCTTGCAATGGACAATCTCAATATGCCCAGAGACTATGAGGAAGTAACAATGGTATTTGATCTTCCTGAGAACTAAGTTCCACAGGAAATTTCCCACTGGACATTCTTTGCCAAAGCCCTTTTTAATACCGAGGACTTTTCACTAAAATATGAAAGCTGTTACCGAACTCTCTGTTGATGAACAAGTACAAAAAATTCAGAGCTTTCTTGAGGGACAATTTCATGCAGAACTTCTTGAGCGCATCCGTAAAGGAACGCACAAACTCACAGTTGATTTTGATGACTTGGCACGCTTTGACCCGGAAATCGCAACTCTCTTGCTCGAAGACCCTGAAAACATGCTTCGCGCATGTGAAGCAGCAGTTGATCGTCTTGAGGGCGTCAAGGACTTCACAGTTCGTTTCAGACAGCTTCCTGAATCACAGCAGATCTCTATTCGTCACTTGCGGAGCATCCACCTTGGAAAGTTTATGCAGCTCACAGGCATTGTGCGTCAAAAAACTGATGTTCGCCCGCAAGTAACCGCTGCTCGTTTTGAGTGTCCTAGTTGTGGAAACAGCTTGCTTGTTTTGCAAACCGACATTAAGTTTCGTGAGCCTGATCGTTGTAGTTGCGGTCGTAAGGGTCGTTTCCGGATGTTGTCAAAAGAGCTTGTTGACGCACAAAAAATCGTGTTAGAAGAAGCTCCTGACGAGCTTGAAGGGGGCGAGCAGCCAAAGCGCCTTAATATTTTTCTCAAAAAAGACTTGGTAGCTCCAATTACTGAAAGCCGCACTAACCCAGGAAGTAAAGTTACTGTTTCAGGATACCTCAAAGAAGTTCCTATCACTCTCCAGACTGGAGGTCAGTCCACTCGCTTTGATCTCATGGTGGAAGCAAACCATATTGAAGCAGTCCAAGAAGATTACAGCCAAATCAAGATTTCTCCAGAAGAAGAAGAAGAAATTTTCTCTCTCGCAAAAGACCCTCAAATTTATCAAAAACTAGTCAAGAGTCTTGCTCCAAGTATTTACGGTCACGACCGTATCAAAGAAGCAATGGTATTGCAAATGCTTGGCGGAGTAAGAAAGTCACGCACCGACGGAATCAAGACGCGAGGTGACATGCACATCTTGCTCGTAGGAGATCCGGGTTCGGGTAAGTCTCAGCTCTTAAAGCGCGGACAAAAAGTTGCTCCTAAAAGTCGTTTTGTTTCGGGTAAAGGAGCTTCAGGAGCGGGTCTTACTGCGTCTGTTGTAAAAGATGAGTTCATGCGCGGATGGGCATTAGAAGCGGGTGCATTAGTTTTAGCAAACAAGGGACAAATCTTTATTGACGAGCTAGATAAAATGTCTCATGAAGACCGCTCAGCATTTCACGAAGCTCTTGAGCAGCAACAAGTAACCATTAGCAAAGCAAATATTCAAGCAACGCTTCGGTGTGAAACCATTGTTCTTGCGGCTGCAAATCCAAAGCTGGGACGTTTCGATCCGTATGAAATGCTTGCAAAACAAATTGATCTGCCTTCCACACTTATTAACCGTTTTGACTTAATTTTTCCTGTTCGCGATTTGCCTTCTGAAGAAAAAGACCGCAAACTTGCAAACTTCGTTCTCAACATTCACCGTACAGGTGACATCCGTGATGTTCCTATTGAGACTGACATGCTCAAAAAATATATTTCGTACGCTCGTAGTAGAATCTTTCCTGAGTTAACCGCGGGCGCTGTTGAAGAGATTGAAAACTTTTATGTTCAAATGAGAAATAGTGTTTCTCGTGAGGGAGAAGGTATTTCTGCCATCCCTATTTCTGCGCGTCAGCTTGAGGGTCTTGTCCGTCTTTCTGAAGCATCTGCGAGGTCCCGTCTTGGTGCACAAGTAACACGTGATGATGCAAAGCGCGCTATCGACTTGCTCATGCACTGCTTATCACAACTTGGCGTTGATCCTGACACGGGCAAGTTTGATATTGACCGGTTAACCACTGGAGTTACTGCTTCTACGAGAAATCAAGCGCACGTACTCAAGCAAATCATTCGTGAACTTGCTGAAGTCACTGGCGACCCACTGGTTTCTGAAGAAGAAATCCTTGCTAAGGCTGCTGAACAAGGCGTCAAAGAGGACAAGGCAGAAGAGATTCTTGAAAAACTAAATCGTATGGGCGATATCTTCAGACCTAAACCTGGCTTTTATAGTATGATGAAATGATGACTAGCTGAATGCTACTTCCAGTTGTCAGGACCGTATACTCTTTGGTTCTGAGATGGAGAGGCAGGCTTTCGTCTCATCACAAAAAGCAGTAAGAGCAGTAACAAAACAACTAACCCTGCTATCCACAACCAATTCAGAGAACTCTCTTGCTCAAAATAATATATTGTAGAAAGACAATCTTCAGGACAAGACGATGCAGTGTCTCCTAGATTACACACATTGTTGCCGCAGTAATTAGAAAGGTGTGTTATTGTCCGTGTCACTTCTTGTCCAGTGTTTAAGTCCTGTATTGTAAGTAATTCACCTCGAGGGGAATAAGGAACGTACAGTAGTGTGTCGGGTGCTTGATTAAGTGTTTCGCACGTATCTTCAGTGCACATCGTTATGCTGTCTGAAATAAAATAATTTTCCTGAACGAGTATTTGGCCTGCTTGATCAGAAATTAGGACTGCATGTGAAATCCTGTCTCCTGGCACTGCAGGATTTGCAGCGCCAACAGTGGTATTTACGGAAGTAATGTATAATTCCTCGTCGATACGTACTTCCACTTCATACACTTGTGCAAGTACTGGAGACAACAAGAGCAGCATAAATAATAAGTAAGCGTGCAGTTTCATTCCGCAAGTAACCTCTGCGTTTGTGCTTGTGGCGCTTGCGCGCTGATAAAGACGTATTGTCCTTGCTTGTATGGATTAAATTCTTCTTCTGAGACATAAGCATACACGCTGTACGATGAACAGGTGGCTATTAATCGTTGGAGTGTGGGAAGGTCGCATGTTGGTTGCTGTGCAATACGGGTTTCGCCTCGCATCGCCCGAACAAGTCGTCGCGTCGCTTCAGGGTTTGCTACCTGTCCTCCGTAATGCGAGCCTCCTCGTGTTGTTTCAATTCCAGCCCATTCAAGTGCAATACTATTTTGTGCTCGATCATATTCCCCGCTTTCAATATATCTCACTGCCCTACGAGTTCCAACTAAGAGTTGTCTTCCCAGCCTATCCTGAACTTGCGGCGAGAATAAATCATCGTATGACGCATGTCCATTATTTACAAGCCCTCTGAGCGTTGAAGGAATTATCTGATATCTTCCCGCAGCAAATATTCTTCCTGAGTTGGTATTCGTTTCCGCTTCATAAATCGATATTTGACTTCGTTGCAAAATTTCTCTTATCGTCATTGAAGTAAGGTCTTGTCCAATGATTTCTCGCGAGTGCCCTGAACCTATGATGGGATGTCTTTCGCCTTCTCGCTTTCCTTGATTCATCGCATTGTAACCCCATCTCCCTGATTCTGCCATGGCAATCGAGTCAAGCATTTCACGAATCTGGGCTTCAGAAACAGTTCCCGAACGTAAGGAGCTTGCTTCACAAACATCTTCATTTAGTGAAAGGACATCAAAATTGTGTGGTTGGGAGAGTGACTGTGACACAAGTCTAAATGTATTGTCTGTTTGTCTTGACTCGGTCGAGTCAATAATGAGTACGCGAGGAGCATTTGTGCTTGCTTGTCTGAATGGGGATGCGCAAGCAGTTTGTGTGATCCCGCATGCACGTCTTATGTCATCAAGCGCTCCGTCGTATTGTGTTGAATCAGGATAATTTTGCAGATAGTATTCTTCTATTGTTTGTTCCACTTGCACACAGTCTGATTGATGAAACTCTGCTTGAGCTTTGAAAAAGTGAGCATCTCGACCGGCGGTGGGCGCTTCTTGAGAGTGTTGGTTGATGATTGCACCATAGTTTTGAACTACTTCTTCGTATTCTTCCAAGGTCAGTGCGTATGTTTGTAACACCCTTGTTGCTCTCAGCTGGGAGAGTGCATGAGCTGGTTGTGTGCAACTCGCTGCGCTAACGTATAGGTCTCTTGCGAGTTCTCGTGCTCGTTGAGCATCCCCAGTATATGTTGCTTGCTCGATTTCTGCGTGTAGTTCTGATTCGCAAGCCTGCTCGAGTACTTCTACATCACGAACGATGTTACTTGTAGTATCATCTATGCCTTGGCATGGATTGTATGTGAGGGCATATGTCAATGAGGAACGTTCACCTTGTGCTAAAAGGTACTGATACACGCTCTCTGATGGTGCACGAATAGTTGATTTTTCTGGTCGTATAGCAAAGAGCACATCAGCTCCGTTAGGAGCTTGAGGTGGTGGCTGTGATGAGAAATCGACTGCGAACGTCAGTCCACTTTTATTAAACGTTTGTTGGCCATTTCCTTGACGGACTTCTTCACATTCGGAGTAAAAATCAGGTACAGGAGCAACCTCTTCTTCTTGCTGTGTGGGATGTGGCTCAGGGGCTTGACCTTCGATTACTATGGTCATTACGTGAGAAGCTACGATGGTGTTTTGTTGAAATCCAAGCACTTGCAGTGTATATGTTTGTGGTGGTAGGGTTGCGCGTATTTCTGGTTGTACCCCACGTTCTTGTAAATCTCCTACGCGTATTCTTACACTGTCTATGTCTGATGAAGCTCTTGCAGTGAATACGTGTTCTTGGTTTGCAGGGAGCGTCCACGAGGTTCTTCCTGCATTGTCGGCTCCGTTTACTTCTAAGAATACTACTGGATTTGCTTGTGCCGCTCCTATGAGCGCAATTGCAAGGATAAAAATGGTAATATGCGTTTTGATCATCGTGTTATCTCTACCTCATTTACTGGAAGACGTGCTGTTGAACAACAAATCTGTTGCGGGCTGCTGCACGTGTAGCGTAAGTTTTGTCCTTGCGGGCACACTCCCGAGTCAAGAACAAGACACACTCCAAGATTTTGTTCGCATTCAGAAGTAGACGTATCTACGTTTCTCAGAGCCCCTCCTGCTATTAGCAAGGATATGAAAAGCACGATGAGCGCTATAGTTGCTGTTACAACAACAGTTATTCCTAGGGAAGAGCCTTTTCTCACATTCTTTTTCTTGAAAGTTGATTAATAAATCTTTTCCAAAGCAACGCATTTAAGGGAGGAGTGTTTTTCTTTGGTCATGAGACAAGTTGCGCATCATGTTTGGGTTAAAGAAATCCTTGATGGTCGTTATGAGGAAAAGGAAGGCTGGGAGCCTAACTTACTTCACACCGGCCGCGGCCCTGTTTCTCGTGTGAATATTATTGGTACACTGTTACTCTCTAACGAACAGACTGTTCTTGATGACGGCACAGGTCAAGTCCCTGTCCGCGCGTTTGAAGCGATTCCTGGTTTGTCTCAGGTAGAGATGGGTATGATGGCGCTTATTATTGGCCGTCCACGTATGTACAAGGACCGTGTGTTTGTCATTCCTGAAATTATTCGCGCGATTGACCCTGTCTGGGCTGCTCGTCGCAAGCAAGAGCTTGGTGATGTTCGTCCAGCTCCTGTTATTGAGGAAAAAGTGGTTGCTCCTCAGCCAGTAGTTTCTGATAACGCTGCTGAGGTTGTTGTTTCAGTTATTGCAGGGCTTGATACTGGTGACGGTGCAGATATTGATGTTGTGATTGAGCAGTCTGGTTTGGGCGCTCGTGCTGAAAAGATTGTCAATCAGTTGCTTTTGGACGGAGACATTTTTGAGATTCGTCCGGGCGTCATCAAAGTCTTATAAAAAAGCGAAACTCGTTTTGAGGATGTTGTCTTTTTTTAGCTCAAGTTCCTCGTACACTTCATCTCCAATGGTTTCTGCTTGTAGTGTCAAGAACGCTCCTTTCTCATTTTCTATGACGCGCAACGTTATTTCTCCATACGTATATGTTGTTACGGTGTTTGCGAGTGTGAGCGTTGCTGGGTAGTGTTCTTTGAGATCTTGTGCTTGTTTGTCGCTGAGTGGTTTTTCTCGCACGACGTCTAGTTTTCCATCGTTTTCGTGCAGGCGCACTAGTGTAAGCATTCCATCTTGTTCTACTATTTTGAGTACTTCTCCTGGTGGTTGTTCAAGGTATGTCTCTTGTTGTTTTGCTTGCTCTGAGAACACGCAGCCTTGCTTGACGAGTTGTGCTTTGAGTTTTTCAGCTTCTTTTACTGTGAGTATAACTCGTTCTTCGTGCACGTCTTGGCTCATGAATGCGTCTATCATGTGAAAGAAGAATCATTAGTGAGTTTTATGTGTTTAGTAAAAAAATGGTGTGATGAATGCTTCCCAAACTCCTGCAACAAAGAGAATGGCTATTGATATGAGCACGAGGTCTGCTGAATCAAGGACGATTCGCTCAAATTTTCTTGTGCTCCAGTGATGTCTGATGGTTGCTACGCTGATAATTCCTCCTGCAAGGCCTGCTACGATGTATGCAATCATTTCTAGGCTTCCGTGGATGCCGTATCGTAAAAAGACGCTCTGCGCGCCAACGCCCAGATACGCTCCTGCTGCTTGAAATCCGCTTACGCCAAGCTCTGCTACTCCGATTCGTATTCTGTCTCCTATTGCAATACCTAGTACGCTTCCGTTCCAGACCAAGATGAATATTGCTCCTGCTCCGTATAGGAAGCTAAAGACGAGACAGAACAAGAGTACTTTCATGTTGTTGAGAAAGATCCGTGTAAAAAATGCCATTTGTGATGATGCTTGCCCTGTTATTTCTGTTGCCGCGCCTGTTATTGCTATGTGTGGATTGATTGCTTGGAGTGTTTGTATTTGTACTTGAAATGCTTGGTAGATTTGTTGCTCTGGTGTGAGTAGCCACAAAAGTGTGATAGTAAGCGTTACGCCGCAAAACAATAAGAAATATGCAAGAATTGCTTTTGAGTGTTCTTTAAGCAGCACTACTTCGTCTTCTTCGTAGTAGTCTTTTTCTTCTTCGTATTTGATAAGGTTATACAATAAAGGGATACATGCTGCTGTTATCAGAAACACCATGACCATGCTTCTGTGTGCTGGCCACAACCATCCTGCAAGAAAATATGCTATGATGGTGTAGATTGCTCCGTGCAGTAATAGCCATGCGGGGTGGGCTTCTGCTTTGTATGGGTTTGAGAAACTTTCTAGCACCATACGTGTCTTTGTGCGTGAGGTGTTTATATATCTTCATTTCTTTTGCCGCGCAATGGATGCTCGCGATATCGCACTAAAGGATTTACGCACCCTTCCTGGTATTGGTGTGAAGAGTTCTGAGTGGTTGTATGGGATTGGCCTGCGCTCTGCTATTGATTTGCGTGGTAAAGATCCCAAGGAGCTATATACGCGCTTAGAAAAGCACGGCTACCCTACTCATGGACGCATCATGTTGTATGTGCTCAAAGCCGCTGTGTATTCTGTTTCTGAGCCAAATCCTAAAAGGCATTTGCTTAAGTGGTATAATTGGAAGGATTAGCTTCTTCCGTATTTGTCTTCAAGGCGCACGATGTCTTCTTCGTCGAAGTTTCCGTACGCTATTTCTAAAATAACGAGTTCTTTGTCTTGTGTTTGCATTCTGTGAATTGCTTTTTTTGGTATGTGAAAGTTGTCTCCTTGTGTTGCAGGTATTGTGTCTTCTCCTATGACTACTTCTCCTTGTCCTGATAGTACCCGCCAGAATTCTTCTCTGTGGTGGTGATATTGCAAGCTTAATTGCTGTCCTGGCTTGACAGTTATGATTTTTACTGTGGTTTGCTCGTTGTGCGTGAATTGCTCGAATTGTCCCCATGGCCGTTGTTCTACAAACATTTCCTTCATTTTATTGGCACCCCACATAGCAGACATTCTGGATCATCGTTTACTCGAAAGTTTCCACAGTTTGTACAGTAGTTCTCTAGACAGCGCGTACAGGCATATTTTTCACTCATAGTACTATATGATTCTTGATAGATTTATTGTTTATATTATGTACACATATAGTGAATATATTTGCATAACATTTTTATGTGGTTTCTGGTGCCTAACTGTGTGTTTATTCGAACCAAGAACGTAAAAGGAAAGCAATACGCATATCTTGTTGAAAATGAGTGGGTTAAGGGCCGTTCTAAGCAAAAGGTCGTTGACTACTTAGGACGCGTTTTTACAGTCCCTCAAGCGCCCGTTCCTAAAATAGGTAAAGAGATACTCGTAGACGATATGGTTTCCTCGCTGATCCAGCAAGAGCTTTCCTTGCTTGAGGAAGAAATTATTTTCAATAGAGAAAATAATTCTTTCTCGTACAAAAACAGGCCTGTTGTGCTTGCACTAAACGGAGGCTTTTTGTGTGATCACTCACTCGCCCAGATTATGAAAGCTCACACCGCCACACAAGAGTCCCGTCCGGGAACCGCACTTGCAACGGCGTTTGCCAATGCTGGTCTTCGTATACCGCAACACGCCTTTATCACCTATTACCGGAGTGTTCAGAAATGATTTTTCTCATCTTTCAGTTCCTTGACTTGCTTACTGCGTTTGTGCTCGTATCAGCAGAAATCGGTATTGTCAGCAATCAAATATTGTTTTATCACGCAACATATCTTATTGGAAAAGCCATTTGGTTTTTCAAAGACCCGCTCTCTTGGATTGACGGCATCATCGGGCTCTATTTGCTCTCAATGATTTTTGGTGTGCGCTCGGTGTTCAGCTACGTTTTTGCAGTGTACTTCTTGTACAAATTCGTAATGTATTGGGTGTATCGTGGCTAGTGAGTCAGCCACTTACTATACATCCACGTCGTAACACTTGCTAGAACAAACGCAAGAATGAGTGAAGGAGGAGTTGCAAACAAGGCGAGTCCTCCAAACAAGACGATGAACGTGAGTCCGAAGATAAACGCATATTTTGACCACCACAGCAAGTGCAATCCGTCGCCGGGAGCATAGCTTTGTGCCGATTGAAAATACTTGATTTTTGTGATTGCGTTGAGTAGCTCAAAGGGAATAAATGACAGTCCTGCGTGGATAACTGCTCCCAGCGTGATAAGCCACATTAAGTGATTTCCAGAGAAAGCGTACAGCGATGAAAACACGAATATCATTATCACGCTCGCCATAAGTCCGCCAAAAGCAATCATTGCAGCTTCTGATGGATTATCATATTTCCTGAATTTTCCAAGGCGCAAGTCCGGCCGAGCATCTACTGATACAAGGTTTGGTGTGACAAAGGGGATGTATCCTTGTGCGTATAACGTAACAAACCCTGAACCGATAAGGCCTGGTCCAAACATACGAATTTTTACTTCGTATCCTTGATAGACACCTGCGATTTTGTGTCCTGCTTCGTGTGCCATAACAACAATTACAAGGCCTGCAAATGCTCCAAGAAGATTGGTAAGACCGATAGCCGCATCAAAGTTCCCTGCGGCATCACCCCACATGCGAAATGTGAGTCCAAATGCTAAAACGCCTGCTACTACCAAGACTGCGATGACTTCGTCTTTTCCAAAACGAAACAGGCTTGAGTATTGCTTGTTAAGACTCATGTTTACTCTTTCTTATCAGAGCTATTTAAGGATTCTGTCATGCCAGGAACGTGTCCGGCTCCGACAACTGCTAGAATGTGCAAGTCAGGGTGCTGCGCAGACAGTTTTTTTAGTTGGCGCACCATGTAGATATTTCTGTCGTGCACGAGCACTTGTGAAAGAGCAGGACTTACTGCATCAAGTTCTTTGATGGCTGTTTGCACAAACTCTTCGTCTGGTTCTGCGCGCAGATCAATCTTTAGTTTTCGTACACGAAACACACTGCCAAGCACACGGATTTTTTCTCTGAATGTGAATGCTGTGGTGAATTTTCGAAGGGTGATATGTATTGGTTGGTCGATCAGTGCGAGTTTGAGTTGTTTTTCTGCTGCGGCCTTCACCGCTTGGCGCATTTCTTCTCCGGGCTCCATTCCTATTCGGCCGCCCATTTTTTGTTGTACCCAGTGCCCGAGTTTTGCAAATGCTGCTCCAGAAACACCTACTGCTTTTGTGAGTTGCCAAAAGCTCGCTTTTTTCTGGTCTTTATTGAAAAGTTGTTCTAGGCGTGCTCTATCAAGTTCTATTGCGATAATATCGTATTT
This sequence comes from Candidatus Woesearchaeota archaeon, assembly GCA_007116645.1. Taxonomy (GTDB): domain Archaea; phylum Nanobdellota; class Nanobdellia; order Woesearchaeales; family SKIA01; genus SKIA01. The sequence goes on along the minus strand of SKIA01000054.1, from coordinate 11,405 downwards.
TCCTGAGAGTATTTCGTTTCGTACGCGCTCGGCGCTTTTTGGAGAAATGTGGCTTGTGCCCAGAAGAGTGATGTTCATATAGACGTGAGCGGCTCGGCATTTATCTACCTTGTTATGAAGAGTTCTCCGCCCACCCAGTAATACTTACTGTCTTTCTCTTCTGGCATGTGTGTGCGCACTGCTTGTATCTCAAACACGTTGTTGTTTACTCCGTACAAAGTAAGTGGACGTTCTGGTAGTTCAAGCCCGGAGTGCCTGATCTGAAAGTTTGTATCAAAGCGATGCTGTAGTGGTTTAGCGTTGGGTCGTGATGAATGATCTAAAATCCTTCCTTGTTCATATCTTCCTATTATCCACGCAAGATCTCCTGTGGCAGCGTCATTTCTGTGTTGAACGCGTATTCGAATTGTGGCAAGAACTGCGTAGAAGTCTTGTTGAGACACGCTCGCTCGAGATTGATACGCGTGTGTTCCAAAGTATGGGCTCAGCCTTCGTGTTTGATCTAGTATTGCTGCTAGCTCTTCTTCTGATGGGAGATGCCATTCTTCTGGAGGAAACAGTTTGATAATCTCAGAAGGAGGCAAGTGCAAAAGGCTATCTTGAGTAGAATCTTCTCTAATACTTTCACTCATTAAAAAGTAAATATGGGAACGCAACTATTTATGTTTTTCTACCCGCACCACACGTCACCGTGGTGAAAGTCTTCTTCTTCCAGGTCTGTGTAGGGTCTTCCTGTTTGAAAGTTTTTTTTCATGCGCTCGTTTGCGTCTGTGGTGACGCCTTCGTCAACGAGCATACGCCGTTGTTTTCGCATCAAGTCATCTAGTGTATCGTGTCCTCGTATTTTGAGTGCGAGCATATCTGTGTATTGGTAAAAGAGTGGGTTGACAACTCCTTTTTTCATCAAGAAGATTTTGAATCGAGGACTTGCTGTCTCTCTTCTTAGGACTTTGTAGATAGGGTCGTTCCAGTTGTATTCTCCGTATAAGGTGTGTTTTTCTACGCTAGACATAGTCGTGTATTTTTCCTCTGTTGATGATATCGTTGTAGTCGTATTCGTCTTTGAGTTTGATGAGTTTGTTTTTTACGCGGTCTGAAATGTATCGTTTCTTTACAAGGCCGTATCCGAATTGTCCTGATGCTTCTGCACCGATGCTTTCTAAGAGGTGGTAGAAGTCCTCTGGTTCTTGTCGGTCAAAAAACGGATGGAGTATTCCTTGTCCGATGTGTCCTGCTACGGGAATGCTTATCTCTTCGCACCACTGCAAGATATCGTAGAGTTGTTCTGGAGTTGCTTGGCAGTCCTCAATAAATGGGTATCCATTCTCTGCTGCGACGTCCCATGCGTTCATTCGTTTTCCCCAGAGAGCGTCTTGTTGTTCCTGGTTTACTAAGTCGCCTTTTTCTGATGCGTACTCTATCAGCAAAGTGTGTTCTGCTGGCATCCCAAGGCCTTTGGCCATTATTGGGTTAAGGTATTCAAGCGAAAGAACTGTGAGGTCTTGTTTGAATTCTTCTACTCCCGCAAGCAGGCTTGTGACGTCGTCGTATCGTCTTATACTTGACGTTGTTTTTTTGTCTTGTTCGTAGATCTTGATTTTTGCTCGTAGAATGATTGCTCCGCATCCTTCCATACCTATGAAATCTTTGTTTCCGTCCACAAAGTGTTTTCCGCTTCCATCAATTATTTCTATTGACAAGACATGGTCTTTTATGCGTCCTTTCTTGTGGCTTTTTCTGTCCATTTGGTTGGTCGCAATGAGCGCCCCAATGGTTGTTGAGGTAATGCTTTTTGGCGTTACGGGAAGTGTGTATCCATGTTTTTCGAGAATGTTTTGCAGGTCTTGCACGACTACTCCTGCGTCTACGTGCACCCATCCTTCTTTGAGATTGACAGTGTGTGTTCTGTCAAAGCGTGCCATGTCTATCACGATGGAGTTTTCTGGCACTACTTGTCCGAGAGCGTTTGTTCCTAATCCTCTTGGGACTATTGGAATGTTTGTTCTGTTTGCGTAGGTCAGTATTTTTCTGATGTGCTCTTCAGATGATGGGAACAAAACAATCCGTGCTTTCCCTTCTCTTCCTGATGCATCATAGCTGTAGGCTAGTAGATCGTTTGGATTGTCAAGTGCTGCTTGTATTCCTACGATGCTCTCAAAGTGTTCTCTCATATTTCGACCAGCACCTCTGATAGTTCAAGCACGTGTGCTCCACTTTGTCTTTTGAGTTGTACATAGTCTTCTGGACTGTCTGTTATAATTGTTTTTGTTGGTGCCATGCGCACGCGTCTCATCGCGAGTTTCGTTGCTAGGCGCGGGCTGTTGTTGATTAGGCCTGTTGATGTTCCAAGGCATTGTGTGTTGTATTTGTTTTCGTCAAATTCTACAATTCCAAATCCTGCTCGTTGCAAAATGCTTCGTGGTTCGTTCACGATATTGTTTCTTCTCACTTGTGTGGTATTGTCGTGAAAACATGCTTCTCCAGTATTGAATTTTTGCACTTTTTGGATATTTTCGTGTACAATTTGTGTGGTGTGTTTTACTTCGAATTGTGGATAGAACGTTTTGAACATGTATAGTGCTTCTGGACTTGATGTGATAATTGTTTTAACGCGCATTTTTTCTAGGCGTTTTGTAAGTATTTCTTTGTGTTCGGAAAATTCTTTGTGATATCCTTGGTCCCATAATGCCCAACCTGTGTTGATATCTTCTACAATTTCAAAGTTGATACCAAAGTCTGAGAGGACGCTTTTCCAGTTTCTCACGATTTCTGGAAAGTATTTTGACAGGGTGTTTCCTGGGTAATAGATTGTTTTACTAAACGAAAACAGTGGCATAAAACAATAAGAGTTGAGGTTTGTTAATAAGGTTGTGGTTAAATAAAAAGATCCCTTGGGGGAGCCCAAGACATAAATGTTTCGGGCGATGTCCCCAAGGGAAGAGGTGAGCTAGTGAGTTTTAGTGAGTGCTGGAAACGCGATATCAAACACTGCTGCAATTGCTTGTGTGAAGTAAGGTGCGTTGATCCAAATGCCTACGTCGTATGATGGGTGTACTTCATCGTCTGGCATGAGCATGAATACCATTTCTGCTCCGTCTGCTACCACAAACCGTGCATTTACTTTGTTTGATACATGAACTGTGATGTAGTTAGGGATGTCTTTTGGTGTTCCTGAGACGATTGCTTTGATTTTTACTCCTCGTGCTGCTGCTTGTTGCAGGTCTTTTTCGAGGTGTTCTACTTTTCGCGCAAAGCCTGAGGGGGTTGTAAGTAGTAGTATTTCGTTTTCTGCTGCTTTTACGAGTGTTCGAATTTGATCATAGATGCTTGCTCTGTTACGCAGGGCTCCTGAGAGGTCATGTGGTTCAATCATCTCTACTCCCTGTGAATGGAGTGTGATAAGCTCGCCTAGGACTTCTGATTCTTTTAAGGTGTCCATGGTGTTTGCTTGTCTTTCTGCGTCTTCTCGAATTTGTTTTTTTACGCGTTCAAGCACTTCTTCTGGTGGAATTGCCACGTATTTAATTGGTTTTCCTAGTTTTTGGATTATGAATCCTTTTTTCTCAAGGCTTTCTAGAACGTCGTAGCTTCGTGATCTTGGTACATTTGCAATATCTGAGAGTTCTCCTGCTGTTGATACGCCCCGTGAGAGGAGTGCAGTCCAGAGTTTTGCTTCGTAGCTGTTTAATCCTAGCTGTCCAAGTTGCTTGATGAATTCTTTTGTGACAATCATGTAACTACTAGAAAAGAGTGATTAATATATAAATGTTTTGAATATGTGATTACTGGTGAGTAACATCAGGTTTGTATGTAAGAACCAAAGTTGCATTAGAATCGTGACCATAAGGAGTAGTAAAAGGTTCTCTGCGCCAACCACGCTCTTGCATATGATGAGCAAACATCGTGCGGGGAAGATGAGGTTGTTCTTGTGCATAATGCACACTGAGCGTTCCTGGTCGTGCTAAAGCAGTTATGGCATCTGTTAATTTACCCATATAAGTCTGTCCTGCTGAAGAATCACGAATTAAATCAAGTACGTTTGTACTAATGATAGAAGCAGGCCCCTTGAGTTCTTGTACGCGATCAGTAAGGTGTCCAACCAAGTATGTTGCATTTGGTTGTGCAGCTTGAGCACGTAAAGTGTGGTTTGAATTAATATCAAGACCTGTATAGTGTTTTCCCGCTGCAATCAACTCAGGTGCAAGACCTCCATGACTTCCCGGACCTAATTCAATCACATTTTTTTCTAATCTGCCGAGCAATACTGGGAGTGAGTGTTCAGCAAAGAGCTCACTTCCTCGTCCACCCAAATAAATATCTGCACAGGGTGAAGGCGAAGGAATAGGTTTTGTCTCTTCAAAGTCTTCAAACATGAAGTCTTCTTCGTAGCCGCTTGGAATAAATAGTAACTTGCTCATCAAACAAAAGAAAAACACATACTTTAAATATTTACTGTTTGGTAGTAAATAAGCATTTATTGTATGTACCCCTTGGTTTCATGTAGAACTTTGTTTTAGATGACGCGCACGTGTCATCAAGTCGAATTCAGTGAGAAGAGAGCTCGTGTGATCAAAAGTGAAAATTTATCAAAATATAATTCTATTCTTATTATATTATATCTATATAGAAAATATATATATTATATATAGAAAACCAATCCATATCACTGGACATTCTCTCAAACACCATTTAAGCAAGAACACACACCTCCAAGTTTCATAATAACAATCTCCATAGGAAATGAAGGGGTCCTCTATGTGCTCAAAACCATATATTCCAATACAAAGTTCCACTAGCAGTATTACTTATATACCCCTGCTTCTCTTGCAAGTTATAACACGCGAAACGTTGGGGGTGAAACGTGTCAGAAACAAAAATCATAGGACTATTTGAAAAATTCCTCAAAAAGGAATCTCTCTTCGAAAACAAATCTGTGTTGCAAAGCCAGCACGTACCAGAAGAGCTCAGCCACAGAGACGACCAAATCGATCAAATCGCAGCAATATTAGCACCTGCATTACGAAACGATAAGCCATCAAACTTATTTTTGTACGGAAAAACAGGTACGGGAAAAACAGTTGCGACAAAATATATCAGTCAAAAACTTACTGAAGTAGCAAGAACACAAGGAGTACCATTAAAGATTCTTTATCTTAACTGCAAACTCAAACGTGTAGCAGACACTGAGTACCGCCTTATCGCAGAACTTACTCGTATGCTGGGAAAAAACATCCCCTTCACAGGCCTTCCAACAGACGAAGTCTACAATAGCTTTTTTGAAGTAATCGAGCAACAAAAAGGGGTAGTCATCATTGTTCTTGACGAAATAGATCAACTGGTCGCAAAAGCAGGTGACGACATTATCTACAACCTCACCAGAGTAAACGCAGACTTAAAACACAGCCAAATTGCTTTAGTTGGAATCTCAAACGATCTCATCTTCGCAGACAACCTCGACCCACGAGTAAAGAGTAGTTTGTCAGAAGAAGAAATTGTTTTTCCACCCTACAATGCACTCCAGATTCAAACTATCTTGAAAAATCGCGCAGACAAAGCATTCAAACTCGACGTGATCGCACCTGGCGTCATACAAAAATGTGCTGCGTACGCTGCTCGTGAGCACGGCGATGCACGAAGAGCCCTTGAACTTCTCAGAGTAGCAGCAGAGCTTGCTGAACGAGAAGGACAAGACCTTGTTTCACTCAAATACGTAGACCACGCAGAAGAAAAAATTGAGAAGGACCGCATGCTTGAAATTGTGAAAACACAACCACAACAACACAAGCTGACGTTGTACAGCATCTGCTCGCTTTCAGAAGCTCCAAAAATCTATACTGGAGATGCATATGAGGTGTACCGTGAGTATTGCAAGCAAGTAAGCATGCGACCACTCACACAAAGACGCTTCTCAGATATTATTGGTGAGCTAGACATGCTTGGTATTATCAACGCAAAAGTGATTAGTAAAGGACGGTATGGTCGCACACGAGAAATCTCACTCTCAATTGGTAAACACACTCTTCCTAAAGTAGAAGAAATACTCAAAGAAACATTGATGGTATGACGATAATTGAAAAGTTGCTACAACGAGACATCTTAGTAGATCCAAGTCTTTTTGAAAACCTTAATGACCAACAAAGAAAGCAACTCGAAACAGGTATTGACGAATTTACAGATGAAGAACTTGAAGCGTTTCTTAACAGAGGAAGTGTAGAGATTCTTTGGAGTTACACAAAAAAACCAGCAAAGCGATCATACCAAGACTTTGTTGGACATTTCAACAGGCGTCTAGAACAAATCGGAGGAATCTTGCGTCAAAGACAAGAACTATCAGCACCCCAAAGTATTGCGCGCCTCAAAGCTGACCAGCGCGTAGCAATTATCGGCATTGTGTGGGAGAAACGAGAAACAAAAAACGGCCACATCATCTTAGAGCTTGAAGACCAAACAGGAAGAATTAATGTTTTGCTCTCAAAAAATAAGCAAGAGCTAATAGACCAAGGAAAAGATATTATGCTTGACGAAGTAATAGGTATCTCTGGTCAGTGCGGAGGAGATATTGTTTTCGCAGACAACATCTATTTTCCTGACGTTCCCGTAACGCACGAACTCAAAAAAAGCCCTGATGACACCTTTGCAATTTTTATGTCTGACCTGCATTTTGGCAACAAAGATTTTTTCTACAAAGAATTTGATTTTTTCATTAAGTGGCTGCACGGAAAAGCAGGCTCTGACGCGCATAAACAAGTAGCAAAGAAAGTCAAGTACCTGTTCATTGCAGGAGATCTCATTGAAGGTGTTGGAATCTATCCAGGCCAAGAAAATGATTTGTCAATAAAAGATGTGAAAGAACAATACAATGAATTCGCACGTCACATAGCACAAATACCTTCTCACATCCAAATTGTGATGTGCCCTGGAAATCATGAAGCAGGACGTCTTGCAGAGCCACAGTTTAATCTCTACAACGATTTTGCTGAAGAAATACTCGCGCTTCCAAACATTCACTTCGTGTCAAACCCTTCTTATGTCCGTATTCATCGCTCAAAGAACTTCCCAGGATTCTCAGTCCTATTATACCACGGTTACAGCTTTATCTACTACGGAAACCAAGTGCCAAGTATTTTCGAGAAAGGAGGAGTAAACCGTCCTGACCTTATTATGAAATACTTACTCACAAGAAGACACCTTGCTCCCACCCATACTTCAAATCTATACATTCCTGATCCTATTGAAGACCCATTAGTTATTCGTGACGTTCCAGACTTTTTCATCTCAGGACACACCCACCACGCAGTACATGATACGTATCGCGGCGTTACCATGATTAATTGTAGCTGCTGGGTTCCTATGACTGATTATCAGCGTGCATCTGGCCTTACTGTTAACCCAGGAAAAGTTCCTTTAGTAAATTTGCAAACACGACAAGTTAAGATGATGTCGCTTCGCAAGGAGGAAGAAGATGAGTGAGCTTCCAACAGAACTAAAGAACTACTTTGCGCACCTTAACGAAGAGACTGAGCGCGCGTACGAGCTTGCAAAGATTGCTCGTAAAAAAGGGTTTGATCCCGCGCTCACGCCAGAAATTCAGATTGCAAAAAACATGGCTGAACGAGTAGTAGGTCTGGTCAGTATTTTAGCTCCGCAAGTGGTTGGTTCAGGAATTGATGAACGCATCCAAGAGCTTGAAGCACAGTATGGTATTCTTGATTGGCGAGTCGCATTTCAAATTGCTCTAGAAGTTGGTCAACAAAAATTTTGCAAGTTTGAAGATGAGCGAGAAGCAATTGAAGTGGGCGTTCGTTTAGGGTTTGCGTACGCAACCAACGGAGTAGTATCTTCTCCTCTTGAAGGATTCGTAAATCTTGAGCTCGTTACTCGTCAAGACGGAACAGGAAAATTCTTTAGAATCAATTATGCAGGGCCTGTGCGTAACGCGGGAGGAACCGCAGCAGCAGTTTCTGTGCTTATCGCTGATTATGTGCGAAAACATATGGGCTATGCGCTATACGACCCAACAGAAGACGAGGTTAAGCGTTGTTATTCAGAAATTGGCATGTATCATGAGCGGGTCACAAACCTACAATATTTTCCTTCTGAAGAAGAAATGGATTTCTTAGTCCGAAGAATGCCTGTAGAAGTTGCGGGTGACCCCACAGAAAAAGTTGAGGTTCCAAACTACAAGAACCTTCCAAGAATTCCAACTAACAAGATTCGTTCCGGATTTTGTCTTATTTACTCTTCTTGTATTCCGCTCAAAGCGCCTAAGTTGTGGAAACAACTCTCCAAGTGGGGCGACGAGATGGGCATGGAGCAATGGGGCTTTTTAGAGGAATTCATTAAAATTCAAAAAAAGAATCAAGCAAAAGGAGCAACGAAAAGCAAAGAAAAAAACGTTACTCCAAACTTTACCTATATTGCTGATCTTGTTGCTGGCCGTCCAGTATTTGGTCACCCACTAAAACCTGGAGGTTTTCGTTTGCGCTATGGGCGCTCACGACTTTCAGGACTTTCTGGACAGTCCATGCATCCTGCAACCATGATCATTGCAAACGAATTCATCGCAACTGGTTCACAACTCAAAGTAGAACGCCCAGGAAAAGCAGCTGCATACACTGCGTGTGACACCATCCAAGGACCTGTTGTTCTCTTAAAATCAGGTGACGTCGTGGAAGTAACAAACTCTCAGCAAGCAAAAGAATTGTTGCCACAAGTACATAAGGTGTTGTTCCTGGGTGACGTGCTAATCTGCTACGGGGACTTTTTGGACCGTGCGCACATGCTCATTCCTCCTGGCTATTGTGAGGAATGGTGGGTACAAGACCTCAAGGCAGCAGGTTGCGACGTGCCAAAAGTTCTCTGGGACAATCCACAAACAACACCTGTATCGTTTGAAGACGCACTCAAATACACAAAAGAATTTGGTGTACCACTTCATCCAAGACACACTTTCTATTACAAAAACGTCACCGTTGATCAGCTTCGCCTCGTCTGGGAAGCGGTTCGCAAAGCACCACATAAAGAACAACTTATTTTTAGAAATACTCCCGAAGTAAAAAAAGTACTTGAGATACTCTGTGTTCCACACCGCGTCGTCCAAGACTTCTTAGTTATGACAGGTGATGTCGCAACTGCCTTAAGAACAACGTTTTCTCGCGAAGCACCAGTTGAGTGCGAAGACCCTTTATTATTCATTCAAGACGTTAGTCCTGTGTTTATTCAAGACAAAGCAGGAGTGTACATTGGTGCGCGCCTTGGACGTCCTGAGAAAGCAAAGATGAGAAAACTCACCGGCAGTCCCCACACCTTGTTTCCTGTTGGAGAAGAAGGGGGCCGCTTGCGCTCATTTAATGCAGCACTCGAAGTAGGAACCGTCACAAGTATGTTTCAAGCATATCATTGTCCTACCTGTAACAAAGAAGTTGTGAATCGTCGCTGTCACACATGCGACTCGCTCACCGAAGAACGTTATTGGTCTCGAGACGGCGCATCAAGCAGTCCAGTTCTTACTGAACGCGAAACTGCTATGGCAAAACGAATGAGTGTTCCTATTCGAGAATATTTTGATTGGTGTCTAAAACGCATGGATACGCGTGTCTATCCTGACTTGATTAAGGGCGTTCGCGGAACCATGAATGAAGACCGCACTGCAGAGCACTTGTTCAAAGGATTTTTGCGCGCAAGAAACGAAGTTCACGTTAACAAAGACGGAACGATCCGTTATGACGCATCAGAGGTTCCTGTTACTCACTTTCGTCCGTCAGAAATTGGTATTTCAGCTGCCAGGGTAAGAGAGCTTGGGTACGTTACTGACATTCATCACAAACCTATCGAGCACGACGATCAAGTCATTGAGATGTTTCCACAAGATGTTATCTTGCCTGCGTGTGATGAGTCTCCTGATGAGAAAAGTGATGAGGTGTTGCTTCGAGCAGCGCAGTTTGTTGACGAGCTCATGGTGCATTTGTATCAAATGGAGCCGTACTATAATGCAAAAACACCCGCTGATCTTATTGGCCATTTCGTTATTGCTTTAGCTCCGCACACCTCTGCAGGAACTATTGGTCGAATCATTGGCTTCTCAAAAACGCAAGGATTGTTTTACCACCCGTACCTTCACTGCGCAACTCGGCGGGACTGTGACGGTGACGAAGGATGCGTATTTTTGATTATGGACGCTTTCTTGAATTTTTCAAAGAAATACTTACCTTCTTCTCGTGGAGGAACAATGGACGCACCACTCGTACTTACTACCGCGCTTGTTCCTGCAGAGGTTGACGACATGGTATTGAACATGGATATCTCTTGGCGGTACCCACTAGAGTTTTATGCTGCGTGCCAAGAGTTCAAGATGCCATGGGAAGTAAAAATTCCTATCGTAAACGACGTTCTGAATACTCCTGAAGAATTCTATGGTATGGGCTTTACGCACGATTGCGGTTCAATTAATGACGGTAATCATTGCTCAGCATACAAGACCTTGCCGTCCATGCAAGAAAAGCTTGAATCACAAATGGATCTTGCTGAAAAGTTAGTTTCTGTTGATGAGCGAGACGTCGCACGTCTTGTTATTGAAAAGCACTTTATTCGCGACTTGAAAGGTAATTTGAGGAAGTTTTCTATGCAAGCATTTCGCTGCGTAAAATGTAATGAGTCGTATCGCCGTCCACCTCTGCGTGGGAGTTGTTCGTGTGGCGGGCGCATCATCTTCACTATTTCCGAAGGGTCAGTGGTCAAATACTTGACTCCGGCAGAGTCTTTAGTGACAAAGTATAATCTTGACACCTACCTTGCGCAGTCAATTGAGCTTACACGAAGACGTGTCGAAGAAGTCTTTGGAAAAGATCCTGAGAAACAATTGGGTCTTGGCGAGTGGTTTTCGTAAATAGCCACTTTTTTAAATGATAATTTTAAGTGTTGAGGTATGAGAGCGGCGTTTGGAGTACTTTTTGCACTATTATTGTTGTTTCCTCTAACTTTTGCTTATTCTGAACAAAATATTTTGATCACTAATCCTGGAACGTTTGTAATTCAAACAACAGATTTCTCACAAGAAACCATCAATAATTACATCGCCAGTCTTTACAATAACCCTTTTCTGCCATCAAGCTCTCTCACGCCCTTACAGGATATGTTGATACTTTCTTTGCCAGAGGTTGATTCACCTATTGAAATACGTTTAACAGAGACCTACGCAGAAGTCTACCCCAGACCCAGTTCGTATATTGTCGAATTACACACTCCTCCAATGTTAAGCAGAGGAGAGCTTTTCTCAGCTTCTGACATTTATTTTGAGCAAGAGCAAGCTCTCGAAGAGATTGCACGTGTCCTTAATCCTGATTCATTAACGCAAGAAGTACTCGTCCCCCATCATCAATTTACTCAAGTCTATAACGGATTTAGTC
>SKIA01000077.1 GCA_007116645.1 Candidatus Woesearchaeota archaeon | reverse complement strand
GGATCAGCTCTTGCAGATTAAGCGTTACGGAAAAAAACTTCCTTCCGTAACTTTGTTGTTTATGGTGGTTGCAGTGGTGCTTCCGAGTTTAGGGATGACCATTGCTACTGTGCTCTTAACCTTTACAAACATCACGATGACGCTCACAACGTATCTTGTGGTGATTCTCTTTTTGATTTTCTTAAATTTCATGTTCATTACCATGTTTAGAGGAATTAGGCCGAAGGTGAATATCTAATGCCAGTAGGAACACAACTTGATAGGCTAGGGCGCGCGTTTGTCTTCGAGCGCTTTAGAGACCCTCTGCGCTTATACTTGCTTAAAGCAGGTATTGAGGTGGTTCCGTACTCTGCGTTTACCATAATGTTTTTTTCAGCGCTCATCGTCACGTATCTTCTGTTTTACGGCTTCTTTTATCCGCTCATCGTCGGCACTGCGCCCGTAACGGTGTTTGTGAGTACGCTTGCGTTCTGGATTATTTGCTCTGGCGCTATTGTTGCGCTATTCATGTTTTTTATCTGGTCGTATCTGAGCGTCAAAATCTATAATAGAACAAAAGAGATGGAAGATCAACTTCCTGACTATTTGTCGCTTGTCGTCACGAACTTGCGCAGCGGCATGTCATTTGATAAGAGTTTGTGGGCTGCTATCCGTCCAGAGTTTGGGGTGCTCTCTCGCGAAATTACTATGGTGTCAAAGCAGGTCATGACAGGAAATGATACTTCTTCTGCTTTGCATGACTTTGCTATGCGCTATGATAGTCCTATTCTGCGCCGATCAATTAATCTGGTGGTATCAGAAATTGAGTCTGGTGGTGAGGTTGCTGCGGTAATTGAGCGAGTAATTGATAACTTGCGAAAAACGTCTTCTCTGAAAAAGGAGATGGCAGCATCTGTCGTGTCCTACATGATTTTCATAAGTATTATTGTGATGTTTCTCGCTCCTATCTTGTTTGCGTTAGCAAACGTTATTTTCCAGGTTATTTTGTCGTTTGCAAATCAGATTGCGGCGTCTCCGGGTATTGCAGGTAATGCGGGTGGAGCGGCTGCGTTGTTTGAGAGTATGGGGCGGCTCGCAGAGCATGGTGAGCAGCTCGTCAGTGACTTTCTCACCTTCAGCTTCCTCGCGCTTGGGACCATCTCATTTTTCTCAGGGATGATCGTGAGTATTATTGAGAAAGGAGATATTATTGGCGGCCTCAAGTATATTCCTGTGTTTATGACGGTAACCCTCGTGGTGTTTTACTTTGCATTACGCCTTGTTTCTGGTGCCTTCGGGACGTTTTTCTGAAAAAGTTTATAAACCATGAATCCAGATATACACTAGGTGAGGTGTATACCATGAAACAAAATACTAAAGGTCAAGCAGCGCTTGAGTTCTTATCAACCTACGGGTTCGCATTTCTCATTATCCTCGTAATGATTGGGGCTTTAGCCTACTTTGGGGTGTTAAACCCGCAAAACTTTTTGCCTGAACGATGTACATTCGGTTCAGAAATGGCGTGTGTTGACTATCAAGTCACACCAGACGACGTGTCGATTCAAATGAGAAACCAAGGTGGTGAGCCTGTTCGCATCTACTCTGTCTTTATGTCTGCGACGGGCGAGGATGGCTTGACGCTCGCGGCTGCCAACGTCACTAGTGTGTGTGTGTTTACGGACAACCAAGGAGCAACATTTACTCCTGGCACAGGGGCTCCTCTTATTGGACAAGGAAGCTCATTTACGGCATCTGGTTGCGATGTAGCAAACATTCTTCCAAGCGGTCGTCAACGTATTGATATGGAGATTCGATACAGAACTGCTCAAGGAACCTTTGACAGATCCGTTCGAGGACAAATCTTCGCCTCAGTGATCAGCTAGGCACATCTTTTTTTCTTTTTTTTTTATCTTTTTTGTGTAGACCATGAAATCACGTAACGCTCAAGCGGCCTTAGAATACTTGTTCACCTACGGGTGGGCGTTCTTACTTATCATAGTTACCACAGGGGCTTTGCTCTACTTTGGTGTGTTTGACATTGACCGTCTGCGCGGTAGCGACTGTGTCTTCCCCGCGGGCGTGTTGTGTGAGGACTTTTACGTCGGACCAGGCCTTGACGACCCTACCCAGCCAGAAGTGCGTATTATTCTGCGTAACTCCTATGGTGTTGACGTGGATATTGATCTCATGGGGCTTACTGGTGATCTCTCAGGAGATCAGGACTGTGTTGTTGATTCATCGAGTTTCCCTTATCTTTGGGAGAGAGACCAAGAAGTTGAATTTATCTGTCCTCTTGACGAATTTTTGTATGTGCGAGGCCAACGCTATGATATAACGTTTATTGGGAGTTTTCGACAGGGCGGCCACTCATATGTGCATGAATTGCGTGGGTGGCTTTCGACGAATGCACAATAAGTTTATAAATAATTATTCTCTTCCTTATCTTACGCGCAGTTGACGCGTACAGCTTTTACTATGACTGAACAAGAAGTTTTGAAAACAGGAACCACTACCATCGGTCTTGTCTGCAAGGACGG
>SKIA01000036.1 GCA_007116645.1 Candidatus Woesearchaeota archaeon | reverse complement strand
TGACACCGTCATCTCAGACATCACAAACAACAGACTACAAAAATATCTCAAAGACCAACTCTCAGCAGTCTTCCCAGTACGATCAGCAGACATCAGATATCTGCGATACGAAAAAGCAGACAGCGAAGAAGAAGACGACCTAGAAGAAACACAATACGTTGAGCGCCCAAAACGCGAAAAAACGCCAAAAGCATCAACTGAAGGTCTTGCTTCGTTAAAAGAAGGTCTTGAAGAAGCTCTTGCAGCCGAAAAAGAAGAGCCAGCCCCTAAAAAGGCAGCTAAGAAAAAGGTTGTTGAAGAAGACGACGAAGAAGACGAGGAGTAAACTCCTCATTTCTTTTTTTTATTTTATTTATACGCATCATCCCAATGCAATATATCTACAAAGATGATGTGATTTTTCTCTTTATACACCCTAAAAATTAATACGTGACTGCCTGTAAGATGAACACGCTTAAACTCATTTTGCGGTGAGCGCAAGTTCTTGTATGTATCAATCGTTGTATTATTGTGCGCTATTACTTCTTGGATTTTCTTTTTGAAGACAAGCGCCAACACACGATCTTTTTTGGCAAGTTTTGAGACGCGCTTTCGCAGTTTGGGAGAAAGATTGAACGAAAACATTACAATCCGAGCAGCTCGTCAAGCTCGTCATCGCTCATCGCAGAAAAGCCGTGCGTGTCAAGGTGTAGTTTGTTTGTAGCGTCAAGCTCGGCAAGCACGCGTTCCTCAATGCGCATCTGTGCGTATTCTTCTCCGTGTATCTCAACGAATTTCTTGAGTGCTTCTTGACGGCTTTTCAAGCCGTACTTTCCTTTCACAACATCCAGTACACGCGTGGAGTACGAGTCCAAATCAAATCGAGCTTGTGGCATTTTATCACCTTTAATCACAAATAAGCACTTATTCTTTAAGTGCGTTGCGGTTCAAAAACCGGAAAAACACATATTAAGCCCACACACATTCCAAAACGTATGAAACTCGCACAAGGAGCAGAAGCAATCATTGAGCGCACAGAGCGCGGAGTGAAGAAAACACGCATACAAAAAGCGTACCGACACCCGGACCTTGATGCAACTTTGAGAAAATCACGCACAAAGCGAGAAGCAAAAGTTCTTGCAAGACTAGAGGATATTACACCAAGAATACTCTCGCAAAACGAATTCGAGATAGAACTTGAGTACGTTGACGCACCACTCGTTAAAGACGCGCTCACAGAAGAAAACGCAAAAGAACTCGGACGAGCAATTGGAGTTGTGGTAAAGCAAATGCACGAGAAAGGAGTTGTGCACCATGACCTGACCACGAGCAACATGTTTGCGACAAATCCTATAACACTCATTGATTTTGGGCTCGCACAGTTCTCAGACTCACTAGAAGACCGCGCAGTGGACTTGCACGTACTCAAGCACGCTTTAGCTGCAAAACACCCAGACCTTGCCGTCTGGGAATCATTCATAGCAGGGCACAAACCAGAAGCAGCACTCCTTGAACGACTCGTAGCAGTCGAGAAACGCGGACGCTACAAAAATAAAGGCTAAAGACTTATAAAAACGAAAAGGCACATACATTTTCTTATGGAACTCGCAAAAGGTGTTCGGGACTTTCCTCCGGAAATACAGCTGATCAGAGAAACACTCTTTGAAAGATGTAGACAAGCATTTGAAAGACACGGATTCTCGCCATTTGCGTCGCCAACAATTGAACGAAAAGACACACTCACGTTCAAATTCGAAGGCGACGAAGACGTAATGAAAGAACTCTTCACATTCCAAGACCAAGGAGAACGAGAACTCGGCCTGCGATTTGACCTTACTGTACCACTATGCAGATTTGTTGCGCAAAACAAAGACCTCAAACTCCCATTCAAACGATACGAAATCGGGCGTGTATACCGCGACGGGCCGCTCAAGCTCGGACGCTACAGAGAGTTTTGGCAGTGCGATGCAGACATTGTCGGCTCAGGACACATGCTCGCAGACGCAGAATGTATCAAAACAGCATCAGACATCCTCTCAACACTACCATTTGAGTACGTCATCAAAGTAAACAACAGAAAACTACTAGATGCGATTATGACGCACGCAGGAATTGCTGATACGCACAA
Source organism: Candidatus Woesearchaeota archaeon (assembly GCA_007116645.1). Lineage (GTDB taxonomy): Archaea > Nanobdellota > Nanobdellia > Woesearchaeales > SKIA01 > SKIA01. The sequence continues at coordinate 434 of SKIA01000036.1, read as the reverse complement.
AGCAATCATTGCTATCGACAAACTTGCAAAACAAGGCGAGGACGCGGTCAGAAAAGAACTTCTTGCAGTAGCTGATGAAAAACAAATAGACACATTATTCTCAATCCTAACAGTTGAAGGAACAGATAACGGCAAGCTCAAACACATTGAAGAAGCAATTGGGGAGCATGAAGGAATACAAGAAATACGAGAAGTACTCGCCTTTCTCTCAGAGCAAGCACACGTACAATTCGACCCAACGCTTGCCCGAGGACTCAACTACTACACAGGCACAGTCTACGAAGGATTCTTACTTGACAACGCAATCACAGGAAGCGTGTGTGCGGGCGGGCGGTACGACAACATCATCGGAGCAATGGTGGGAGAAAACGCACACATACCAGCAGTCGGAATCAGCATCGGCATTGATCCACTCACAGACGCACTCCTCGCAG
>SKIA01000067.1 GCA_007116645.1 Candidatus Woesearchaeota archaeon | reverse complement strand
CCGCACGGAGCAGGCATTATCGATCAAGACTATTGCGGAGAAAATGACGAAGTACTTTTACAATTCTATAACTTCACAAAAGAAGATGTGACGGTCGAGCAAGGCGAGCGTATTGGCCAAGGAACGTTCGTAAAAATTGAGCGAGCAGAATGGACAGATTACGAACCAAAACAAGATTCTCGCGGCGGCTTTGGAAGCACAGGCTCACAATAGTTTTTCTTGAGAAGAACTGTGTAGTGCGATGCGAAGCACGTTGAGATACTCTTCCCAACCAGTTCCTCCCCGGCGCAAGAAATAACTTGGGTGCGGAACAATATAGTATTTTCCCAAGAGCCGTCCACTTTCTTTTAAGATACTTTTTTTCTTGGGAAAAAACACTTTCATCGCAAAGCGTCCCACACAAACAACGTACTCAGGATTTAATAACTCAAGTTGACGATGCAAAAACGGCTCACACAACGCTACCTCATCTTTTGTAGGGTCGCGATTCTCGGGCGGACGACACTTCACCACGTTCGTTATATAATATTCATCTTCAGACAACCCCAAATACTCAATCCAAGAGTCAAGTAATGTACCAGAGCGACCAACGAAAGGCAAGCCCAACTCGTCCTCTTTTGCACCAGGGGCTTCGCCAACAAATACGACGCGAGGACTTTTTCCGCCGCGACCAATAACTAAGTTAGAACCAGAATACAAACCAGCACATGAAGACTGCTTTAAGTCTTGCTCAAAAGATTCCCAACTCATATACTGCAATAGAAAACGGTGTTTATGAATGTTGCTTTAGAAGACCAAGCGCTTCTTCAACACTTCCGCCCTCGTACAAGATCTTCTCAATAGCACGTGCTAATACAAACGGACGAGGATGCTGCCATACAGTGCGGCCAAAGGCGACTCCGGTACCGCCAGCCTTTACTACGTCGCGGACCATCTCAAGCACGCGTCGTTCATCATCTAGTTCTGGGTCGGCAGCGATTACTTGCACGCGACCAGCACACTCAGTAACCCAAGCAAAACCAGCAGCGTCACCATTGTACTTGACCTTGACCATGTCAGCGCCAAGTTCTAAAGCGATGCGAGCAGCGTACGCAATTGTGTCTGAGTCTGACTCAACAACGCCCTCTCCGCGAGGATACATGTATGCGATAACAGGTAAATTATAGTCATGGGCTTGTTCAACAATCGTTCCAAACTCAGCAAACATCTCAGGCTCAGCAGGGCTGCCATCATAAATCGTGTAGGCAACAGCTGATGCGCCAAGCTTTACTGCACGCTCAACACTACAAAATTGTTTAGACACAGGGTTTGCAAGTCCAAGCTCTGAACGACCATTTAATTTTACGATAAGAGGAATGTCACGATATGCCTTGTGATAATACTTATCAGCAACACCCGGCGTTAGTACAACAGCAGAAAAACGCGCTTCTAAAGCCAAGTGTAAGAGGGGCTCAGGATCGACAGTGTTTCGATTAAACACTTTTGGTCCGTGCTCAAGACCTTGGTCCAAACATAAGAAGAACGCGTGTTTATCACGAAGAATCTTATTTAGATTAGCTACCAAACTCTCTCACCTCTACACTCATAGCCACGCTTATGCTATTTAAATGTTGTTTTTCACAACTTCGCGAGAATCCTCAGAAACAAGGCGCATTGCAGTCTCAAAATCAAGCAGACCATTCTTAGGTCCCATCTGAGAAATTAAGCTCTCAGCATTAATCAATGCGAGGCGAAGACTTTGCTCACAAGACAAACCCTTGATTAAACCAGCAACAAAACTAGATGCAAAACAATCGCCTGCACCCGTCGTCTCAACCACTTTGTTATCTTCGCGAGGGCGTGCAGAATACAGCGTGTTCGCATACAAAACAGTTGCTCCGCGAGAACCATCAGTGATGAGTACGATCTCACAACCATTCTGACGAAGACGTCGACACAGTTCTTCTCGCGAATCACTTGTGCCAACAAGCGCCTCTGCTTCCTCTTTATTCATCACCACTACTTGACTTAACGTTAATGGTTCTCTGAGCGCATCAAAACCGTGTTGCGCCTGATAAATACTCGGGTTAAATGCCACAGCAATATTGTTTTCACGCGCATACCGCATCAATCGAAGCATCGTACGATAGCTTTTTCCGACAAGACTAGGAAAATACCACCATGTTGCATAAAGAGCCTCACGGTCTATTTCGTCAAATTCGAGCTCATCAGAAGAACCCTTGTACGCAAGAATAGTTCTGTCTGATAACCGAGTGGAATCAAGAACAACACTCATGTTGGTTGATGCAGATGTGCGCGTACCAAGAAAAGGAATGCCTTCGTGTGAGAGCCAATGCAAAATATTTTCTGCATGCTCATCTCGTCCTAGGCACCCACAATACCCTGTGTTTAGTCCTAGGCGATGAAACGCGGTAGCAGTGTTTGTCCCGCCACCACCCACGTCAATGTGTGGTTCTTTTATCAGCAGTTTTTCTCCTGTAGGATACGCAATAAGGTTTTCTTCGCCCTCACTCGTGTGAAGCGTAAGTCCTCGTTCTCGCTCAGTCTCAACAAAGATATCAATCGTTGCTGAACCAAACGTTACTACATCAAACGTCATGTCTTTCCACCAGCGGGGAAGACGCTTGCTGGTTGTTCACGGTCTTGTTGCAACTCGAGGAATTCTTTGACGATGTTTTGAAACTCCATTGACTTGTTAATGAGCTGATCTCTAAAGTACATGGTACGGTCTTTGTACGCCCATGCCTTCCATCGACTAAGGAGTGTTTTCAAAAAAGTTGTTTTCTTAAATCCATCAGCGTATTCATTGATCAAGTATGAGTCGAAATTAATGACGAAATTGGTTTGATACATTTTCCACTTACGACCTTTGTGCATGATTTCTTGGCGAGAAGTGTTTTGTGTTCGCATATTGATTTTGAAAAACCAGCGAAACTGTGTTTGCTCGTTTCCTTCCATCCCAGGGTTTTTGTACGCCCGCCACCAAATGTGATGCTCTTGAGTGCCTTGTGGAGTGTCGCGCTGCCAGTACAGCGTTTCGTAATTGCTCATGCCATTAAAGTCGCTAAACCCCTCATTTTCCATCCAGTAATGAAGGCGCCTATACAAATCTTTGAGGTGTGTGATGTACTCCATCTCTATTTCGAACGAATGAGCCTTAATGGTATCTTTCTTCGTCCAATCAATCACGTGCTCAGGCATGGTACTCTTTTACACGCGGTCGTATTTAAATATAGAGTGACGAGTGACTAGTAGGGAACGCCTTTTTCACGAGCAATAGCAAGAGCATCAACATACCATTCAAATTCACCAAGCATTTTTTCAAGCCGAGAAGTATAGCTTGCATCAATTAGTTCGCCGCCATTTGAAAATACTTGTTGAACACGTTTTTTGAGAGTATCACCAACCCAATGCGCTACTTTGTTTGCGTGCCTATTTACTCGTACTGATCCAATAAATACTGCAATGTGTGCGATACGTGTACTCATGATTGCATCCTATAAGACTCTTTCCACAAGAACGTTTAAATACTCAGTTTTTTGTATTTTAGATATGAAAGAGGTGAAGGAATCAAAAGAGCTTGTCTTTGGACTACACGACGGCTCGCTATTCACGCTAGGTCTTCTCAGTGGTCTGACAGGAGCAGGAGTGATCATGAGTACTGCAGGCCTTGTAGGAGGAGTCCATGTCCTCACAGGAAGCATTGCAATAGGACTGGTTACCTATACGAGCAGTCAAAGTCACAAAGCATACCGACAAGCAATATACGAATTCGAACGAGCAGAAATTGAAGAACATCCTGCACGAGAAAAAGAGCGCGTGCATGAAGCACTTGCAAAAAAAGGACTTCGTGGAAAAGCATTAAGTGTTGCAACAGATGAGATTACTGATGAAAAAGATCACTGGGCAAACTTTTTTGTTGAACAACGGTTTGGTTTAGCAAATGCAAAAGAACGCTCACCAATAACGCAAGCGCTCATAATTACAGGAAGCTTTTTTCTCGCAGGAATATTTGTCTTGCTTCCTTTTTTACTGTTCTCCCAGCCATACGCGATCATTCTCTCAGTGCTCTTAGCACTCGGAGTCACGTGCTTTGCTGGAGTGCAAAAAACACGGTTTACGCACCGACATCCGATCCTCTCAGGCGTTGAGAGTGCAATAATTACTGCCCTCGTAGCCGTATTTGGATTTGTTGGGGGCGCAGTGCTTGCAACAGTGTTTTAAGCTAATAGTTCTTTATACTGTGCATCCAGACGTCCGAGTCTGTGAGTCATCTGTTGCTCGAGCTTATCGAACACATTCTTAAGACTCTCAATCGCTCCAAACGACCAGTCGTCAGCGTAGTACCTGCCTCTGTTCGTGACGAGCAACGCTCTCCAACGAAACGCCGATACGTTTCTGGTCTGTTCTTTTTGCGGTTGCACGTCAAGGTGCAGATAGGCGGTGTCCACAAAATTTCTGATTCGCACTAAAAAATCTTCTGCCTCGCGAATCGCGTGTCTTTGTGTGCGCTCGGAAAGCACCCCAACATGTGACATGTCAATGTGCATCGCTCTCATTTTCTCATCTAATACTTGTGTGTTGTTCATCCCTTCCACCTCGTATCATACAAAGTAATACTTCTATTTAATTCTACTGGTTTTCGAAGTATGAGGCGTACTGAGCAGGAGTACCAAACTGCACTTGCTCTCCATTAATGAAGATACTTGGCGTTCCTGAAACTCCTTGGTCCATGCCTACTTGGCGGTCTTGGGCCACAACAATTTGTTTATCGCGGTTATCCATACACGTTGAGAATTGGTCCATGTCAAGGCCGATGCCTTGAGCGTAACGGTTAATGGTGCTTGGAGTCAAAACTTCTTGATGGTCAAACATTACATAGTACATGCCCCAAAACCTGTCTTGGTCCCGAGCACACTCTGAAGCTTCAGCAGCGTATGCAGAGTGAGGAAACTGAGGAAGTGGGAAGTGGCGTACACGAATGTGAACATTATCGTGATTCTCACGGACTTGTGTTAGCGTAGGAACAGCTGCGCGACATGCAGGACACTGAAAATCATTGAATTTTTCAATCACAAACTCGGCGTCAGGATTATCAAACTCGCTGTCAAGATATTGGTAATCAGTAAATTCAATTGTACGAGAAGCATTTAGCATAAATCCAAACGCTACAATCAACACTGCTACTGCACCTAAGATATACCAGAACGTATTCGAGTTCTTTTTCTTTCTCGCCATACCAAGTCAGATACGAACATCCTATTTATGTGTTGTGTTAGAGCAAGACAAGCTATATAAGCCAAAAGAAGTCTGAATTAGCAATGGAACTGACAGACGAACAACGACAAGCGTTCGCACAACAAAAACAACACTGCCCCTTCTGTCAGATGATCGAAGGAAAAATACCTACGCACAAAGTCTACGAAGACGAATACATTCTTGCAATTCTTGATATTGCGCCAGCAGCTAAAGGACATGTAATTGTGCTCACAAAAGAACACTACCCAATCATGCCGTTTGTGCCGGAAAAAGACTTTATTCACCTCTTCTCACGAGCACGAGAGCTCTCTGAATACTTACGAAAAGCAATGCTTGCAGCACATGTCACCACCTTTGTTGCCACAGGAGCTGCAGCAGGACAAACATCACAGCACGTCATGATACATCTCATACCGTCTGACAGACCACTAAACACCTTTATTTTACCAACAAAAAAACATGACGCGCAGGCACTTGAACAAGCAACAAACTTGCTTGCAAACAACCTGCCGATAATGATGCGAAAACGATCACCACTATTTCCCATGCAGCAAGCGCAGCCCTCAGACCTTGCGCAAATGATACAAGAACATCCCGAGCTCAAAGAAGCAATTATCAATAACCCGGACGGAGTTCTTGCAGGCCTAGAAGAGAATCCATCACTCAAACCAGTCTTTGAAGGAGTGAATTTGCACGAACTCTCAACGCAACTAAAAGCACTAGAAGATGGCAAGCCACAACCAGTGATCGCTACTCCACCGCAGCCCGTTGTTGAGCAACCTGCGCGTGAGCCAGTGATTTCTTCTCCGCAACAGCCAGCTGTCAATCAGCCTCCGCAAGCAGCGCAACTAGATGAAGGCGAGCTCGTGGCATTTATAGAAGCAAAAACGTCACTTAAAGAATATCTCCTAGAAGATATCGAAGGGCTTGAGCACGCTATCCCAAACCAGCCGCGCCTACAAGCATTCTTTCAAGGATCTTCTCCAAGAGAAGTGCGTGATAGATACCTTGCAGCACAAGACAAAAGGCCACCTGCGCGCTTTGGAGGCTTGCAATGACGCTGATTTACGAAGACGGCGTAGTCCAAGCACACGTTAAAGCAGACGGAGCATGCGTGGGACACGTAGTTATCACTCCTAAAACTCCTGCAAAGTATATGTCGGAACTTCCAGACAACGTGGTCGTGCAGCTGTGGTATTGCGCAAGCTTTGCGGCAACAGCAGTGTTTGAAGGCCTTGGAGCGCATGGAACAAATATTTTGTGCTATGAAGGAGAATCACTAGAAATACACGTGCTCGCACGGGTACCAGAAGACGGATTGGGATTGCGTTGGGACGCACAAAGAAAAGACCCGTCAGAAATTGCACCGTTAGCAAGCACGATAAAAGAAGCAATGTGGTATGTAGGAAAAGAAGTAGAGACGCGACCAGCGCCCGCCCCCACGTCAACACCTGCGAAAAGTCCCCCTAAACCTAAAGGACCTGACCATCGCGTACTGCACCTGCGCCGAAGACCCTGAAATCTTCTTAAATGAAGCTTGGTTTCCTTGGGTGATGACAACTGATTATTTATCACTCATATCAAAGCACACTGCGGGCGAGCATAAACAAACTGTTCCCGCATTCATTATTCATTCTGCGCTTGTCACAAAAAAAGCGCTTGATATCGCGCACAAGTACCAACAAGCACATCCCAAGGCAAACATCAATTTTCGGTTACTTGAAGAGATGGGCATGCTGCACGACATAGGTATTTTTCGTACAAACGAGCCCAAGTTATTTACCAAAGGAGATGATCCCTACATCACACACATTTTGCATGGGGCAGCTATTCTTGAAGAAGAAGGACTCCCAACCCATGCTCGTGCGTCTCTTACTCACACAGGGATTACGAGGCGTAATATTGAGCAAAACAATCTTCCTCTTCCTCTGCAAGATTACTTGCCAGAAACTATTGAGGAAGAAATTTTGTGCCTAGCAGACACATTTTTTTCAAAGCGCTTTGACAGTTTGTTTGACGAGCGAACACCTGTGCAAGCCCGAGAAATGGTCTCTGGATTTGGAGAAGAAGCACTTACTGTGTATGATACCTTGTGCGAGAAGTATTTGTAACAACGTTTTTAAACGAAGTAGAACTTCTTTGGATTACCTGGCGGTTGTAGTGAAATGGCTATCACGGGGGACTGTGGAGTGTTAAACTGAGCACAAAAATGCCCAAGTTTAGTGCAGACATCCCCAGATGGGGGTTCAATTCCCCCCTTCCGCCCTCCTAAAACTCGACTGCGTAGCGCAAAACAGCAGCGACGCCACCGATTTCTTTGAGCTGTGCGCCTTCACGAGTTTCTAAAGAAATAATGAGTGTTTCAGTACCCATGTTTTTTGCTTCTTCCTCAAACTCTTTGATTTTAGCGTCACTTAATGTCTCGGATAATAATAAGAATTCAACAGCGCCAAGTTTGATCAGGCGCATGACGTCGTCTTTTCCGTAACCGGCAAGACCTGTGTTTTTTGACAGTTCTAAAAAGAATCGTTGGACAGCACGCTTTTCTTCCATGACGTCTTCAGCTGCAAGCACATCTTGTGCGCGGTCAAGGAGTTCTTGTAAGCCAAACTCTCCAGTATATGAAAGATCGAGAACTGCGATGAATTTTTCTTTAAGATTTTCAGGAAGTTGTCCTTCTTCTAAGAACTCTTCTTTACTGTGTCCAGGACCACCAAGCAAGATTCCTTTGAGGTTTTGATTATGATAAAACTCGTTTTTTACATACTCGCCTACTTTTCGATAAAACTCTTTAGCAGCACCGTCTCGTAGTCGTTCAAAACGTTGAGCTGATTGCCCGCCTGCCTTTGTTTTTCCCGGAACGGCTGACTGGGTTGACATAAGCGGAATTATGGTTTTTCCTTTAAGGATTGCAATAGTTGCTTCTCGCTTGTCCAAAACGACCATTCCGTATTCGTTTTTGTCCTCGGCCATGTCCTGGAGTGGCTCGAGAATGAACTCTTTATCGCAACGATACAAGCGCTGATTCATAGGAATAGGTGGTTCGATGCTCCAGACCTGCACGTCTGATTGTCCTTCGCGCTCTGCAACGTTTCCTGAGAAAGCAACAAGACCGTTTTCAGGAGTCCTTTCATAGAGTTTTAAGTGCTGAATCATACGCTCAAGCGCGTCAATCACGTTTTTTCGAGTGGAAGAACTTTTGATGTTTGTTGCAGTTCCTTGCTCTTGTGCGAGATGCGTGGTGATTTTGGATATGTCATACCCTGCCGGCACGTAAACAGAAACGAGTTCAGTTCCTCGCCCCTTGTGATCTTCAAGTTCTCGTACGAATTGCTTGAGCTTAAAGCGTTGTGTTGCGGTAATCTTTGGTGCTTCTTTGGCCATATCACAAGCAAAGTAAGAGGGATTTTAAAAATGCTTGTGACAGAAGTTATCTGCGCGTAGCCCACTCTTCCTGTTTTTTCTTCAGCAGCTCCTCGGCTTTATCAGGAGGATTATTTTTGTAGATCTCTTGAATTTCTTGCTGAATTCGCGCTGTGGCTTCTTGTTGCTGCACATGCTCAGCTAAGGGTATAATTTCGCGCTCATAGCGCTCTCGTATCTCCTGATCAACCACTTCTCCTGTCTGCTTTATTTCTTCTTCAATGAGTGCGAGCACTTTCTTGTACAGAACAAGCAGGGTTATCCCCCCAACTGCGTTCACACCAGCAAAAAGTACTGCTGCTTCCTGAGGCGTCCTTGCGACGTAAAACCATACGTGTCCTCCCATTAACACCGTGAGGAATAGAAATACTTTGAAAAGCGTCTTTGAGCTGCGAGCGGAAAACATGACTCCTAGCAGGCACATCACTCCCAGTACTCCCGCAAGAATCGCTGCAAATAGTCCAATTATTGTTGGTTGAGTTCCCGCGAGGGCGAGAATAACAAGCGGGTATATGACGCCTAATGTGGCGATTTGCAGACCAAGCAAGGGCATACCTGCAAGAGAGAAAAATGCGAGGTACAAGATTAGTTGTGTCTGTCTATCTGCCATCCTGTACTTATACTCTCACTGTTTATAATGATTCTCTTCTCATTTTAGCAAGTATATTTTCTATAGGGAAAGCAATATGCTTATAAGGATGGACTCCCCTCCAATACTACATGGATTTTGCAGAACTACGTGCACAAGCAATAGACACGGCACGAACCAAACTACGTGCGCCACTCGCAAAAGACGAGGTGCTCATCCATGCGTACAGGTGTAAAACAAATGCTCCTGACGCACTCGAACATTGGCTTTTTGCTCTGTTTCCACAAGTAGAACCAAATAAAGCACGAGAACTCGTAAAGAAGAAGGGTAAAGACGCACACGATCCAGAAGGAATCGGAGCGAACATGGACGAGAAAGGATGGGAATCACTCATTCTTGTGTGCAACGGAAAACAACCAAAAATCGATGCACTGGCAAAACACGCAGCCCCGAATATGCACGCACTCCTCGGAGCACAAGCAACAGCAGAAATTGTTGAATGCGCAGGAAGCCTCATGGCTCTATCGCGTATGACGCAACGAGACTGCATGATGCTTGGAAACCAAGGAATGTTTGGCGGAGCACAAAAAAACAGTATTTTATTCAAACACGAACTTGCACGAACAGAACGATCCCTACGCGTACTATCATCACGAACAGTCCTTGCAGCACGCCTAGATGTATACAGCGGAAACTTCAAAGGAGAATCGCTCAGACAAGAGGTGCTGTATGCCCAGTAAGAAAAGCACGCTAGGAAAAATTCTTGGCTCAATAAAAAATGCAGTAAAAAAAGAGAGGGCAGATGACCGCGCCAAAGCGAAAGCCAAGAAAGCCGCTGCAAAGGCTCCGGCCAAAAAAGCTGTTAAGAATGCTGCAAAGTCTGCTAAGAAAGCACCGAAAAAGAAACCTGCTAAAAAGTCTACT
>SKIA01000063.1 GCA_007116645.1 Candidatus Woesearchaeota archaeon | reverse complement strand
GTAATCAGTGTGTTCGTGACGGTGAATTGGTGTGTACTGAGGGTCTGGGGTTGCCAACTGGTAATGTGATTATGGGTGAGGCAAGCTATGCTGATAGCTCGTATACTCCTACGGAATGGACTTTTGCTGGTGGAAGCAGTGCATTAAATGCTTGTGAATTCCGATGTGATTCAGGATTCACATTTGATAGTGATACACGAGAATGTGTATCAACAGGCGGACTAGGCGAGACTTGTAGTGGTATTTATCCTGCAAATCATGCAGAGCGTGGACCTGAATCTTATACTGGTGCGCATTCTCCGACTAGTTGGACTCACATTACTGAGGTGCGCGCATTAGTTGCTTGTGAGTTTAGATGTGATAGTGGGTTTTCACATGACTCGTTGAGTAATCAGTGTGTTCGTGACGGTGAATTGGTGTGTACTGAGGGTCTGGGGTTGCCAACTGGTAATGTGATTATGGGTGAGGCAAGCTATGCTGATAGCTCGCATACTCCTACGGAATGGACTTTTGCTGGTGGAAGCAGTGCATTAAATGCTTGTGAATTCCGATGTGATTCAGGATTCACATTTGATGATGATACACGAGAATGTGTATCAACAGGCGGCCCAGGAGGGCCTGGAGAACCAGGAAATGGAGCTATTTGCACAGGACCAGCTGGGTTTTTTGATTCACGCTGTTTTGTAACAGCAGCAGGGACTGTGTGGCTTACTCTTGATGATGGGTCGCTTGAAACTCCGTACCCTGGAACGGTTGTTGCAGCACGAGCTGTGTCTTCATCAGGTCAAGAATATACGCTACCAAGAACTCCTGTTTCCGGAAATGACTGGTCAACAACAGTGCCCCGAGGACAGGTAACGTTTGAACCACAATACTCTGCGCAAGTGGGCGCTACAGAAGTAAGAGACTTTGCTGATGGCCAACCAAGAACTAATATTCAGTTATCAATCTTTCAACGCGTCTGTCAAGCAGGATGTGCAAACCAACTAGGCCTATGTGACCGCGGATGTCTTGGCGTGCTTGATTGTCCTGCGTATAGTGATATGGAAGTTGACCAAAGGCGATTGTTTGATCGCTGCGCTCCAGAAGGACTTCCCGGAAGACCACAAGGAAGCTTGATGCAAGTTGAAGCAAACGCAACACACAGACTCGTAGGAAACTGCTGTGCACTCGAACCACCAGAATGGCGGCCTGCTCCGCGATCAGTCATTGAAGGCGACATAAACAACCTCATAAGATACACGCGCCTTGTGACTGTTGACGGAATGCCATTGCGCCTTGTCGTTGCGAGCTGGAATTAGTAACACATATATGTGACGCACACCAGAAAACAGGTATGCGAACCGCAGCCCTCATACTCCTCGCCCTTCTTGCTATAGGTTTTGTGTGTGAACAAGAAGTATATCAAGAACTCGCGCCCACAAGCGAAGTACAACAAACAGAGTTCGTTCTCGTTATTGATAAGTCAGGAAGTATGCGCGGACAACGACTTGATGAAGCAAAACGAGCAGCCATTGATTTCACACAAGCATTGCTTGACGGACAACGAGTAGCAATCATCGCGTTTGACGACAGAGCACAAGTAGTGCACGAAATGAGCAACGATAAAGCATCACTAGAAAGAGCAATCAACACAATAACACCAGGCTTTTGGACAGGGTACGTCCCGGCACTGCAAGCAGCACAAGACCAATTCACCACACCAAACAACAACATCATTATTTTCTTATCAGACGGAGTAGATGAAGAACCACCAAGAGTATTTGCGGCAACACAAGAACTCCTCGCACAAAACACGTGCATCTTCACAGTAGCCTACGCAGCAGATGCAGGAGCCGACGTGCTTCTTGGAGGGATGGCAGAACAATCAGCACAAGCAACAAACTGCGGAGCATTCTTTGAAGCACAAGAAAACGGCTTTGATCTTGAATACGTATTCTCAACTCTCTTCAGAGAACTATCAGGACAAGAACGAATCAACGTACAAACAACACTCACCCACAACAACGCACAGATACGAGCAACTCAACAAGAAGAAAACTTGTTTGACAACGCATGCTTTGCACCCACAACAACACTTACTATCTGGGACAACGGACGCATCATCGTGCGAGAACAAACAACAGCACAAAACATCCCACTCAACCTCGGATCAGGAACGTACCGATACGAAACTATCGTGTCAGAACGATGCCAAGGAAACTGCTACGCATACGGTATTGACACAGGAAGCATTACAATTCAAGACACGTGCACATTCACAGAACAAGACTACTTCTTACTTGCAACACCGGACGTTGTGCGGATAACAGCAGAAGGATTTACACCAAGAACACTGGGAACTGCAGGAACAGTTATTTGGAGTAACGATGACACAAGACCAAGACAAGTACTCTCAGCAACAGGCAGTTGGGAATCGCCCCTGATACAACCAGGACAGAACTGGTCACGAACATTTGCGCAAGGAACACACGGATACACAGATGAAGACGGAAGCTTTGTTGGAAGTATAAGAACAATACAAACCACCGAACCATCGCAATTCGTGTTCGTTTTTGACAACAGCGGAAGCATGGCAGGAGAACCACTCCAAGCAGCAAAAGAAGCAGCAACAAGTTTTGTCGAACTACTCGGACCACAAGACAGAGCAAGCTTTATCGTATTTGACCAACGAGTCAGACTGCTCCAAGACGCACAAACAACAGATAAAACAAGACTCAAAAACAGTATTCAAGGCATACGAGCAGAAGGATTCTCACTCTACATCCCAGCAATTGAGCTCGCAGGACAACAACTACGAACACCCATCACGAGAAGACCCATAATCATCTTCTTATCAGACGGACTCCCAAGAGACCCGCAAGGACTTCCGGGAATACTCAAAGCAATCGACGACCACCTACCAGGAGCGTGCCTGCACATCATCGCATACATCACCGACGATCCACAAGCAAGAGACCTCTTGCAAACAATGGCAGACCACGCACATGCAAGAGCGCGCTGCGGAGCATTTTACACAGTAGCTGACGACGGACAAGAACTACGTGCAGTGCTCGGAGAAATCTACGTGTCATCACAACAACACCTCCTAGAATTTGTGAACACACAAACATCACGAACAAGACAAGGAATACACATCGCAACACAAGTGCGCTCAACACAAACAACACTCTACCTTCCAAGCACAAGCCCCGTGTGCTTGCCAGCGGCAACAGTACGAGCAATCACGGGAGTAGAACAACACACACTCGAATTTAACGGCACACACTACACCGCATCTATTCCGCACACAACACAACCAATAGGGCTTGCAGCAAGAATCACTGCTCAAGACAGCGCACAAACAGCAACAGCGCACACAACAATCAGACCGCCAGTACGCATACCATACGAGTGGCTTGCAATAACACTTACAGGAATCATTCTCTTATTGCTGGCAACCAGAAAAAGCATTATAAAACACGCATAACTCCACACCACATGCGCGTATACATAGAAACACAAGGATGCAGTCTCAACCACGCAGACAGCGAAACAATGGCTGGATACCTCAAACAAGAAGGACACCAACTCGTTGATTCAGAAGAAGACGCAGAAATAGTAGTGTATAACACTTGCACCGTAAAAAATCCAACTGAAGATAGCTTCTTAGCGCGCCTCAAACAACAACAAAAACCAGTAGTTGTAGCGGGATGCATACCGCAAGCAGACCAACAAGGACTGCTTGACGGATACGTACAGCTCGGAACAAAACAACTCCACAACATCACCAAAGCAGTCACTGCCGCAATACACGACGAAGAACTCATCATGATAGGAGAGAGCAGTCACGAGCGGCTCAACACACCAAAAATACGCATTAACAAACACATAGAAATAGTCCCTATCTGCGCAGGATGTCTGTCTAGTTGCACGTACTGTAAAACAAAACAAGCACGCGGAAACCTACAAAGCTACCGGCCATCAGACATCGAACAACAAGTACGCACAGCAATAGCACAAGGAGTACAAGAAGTATGGCTGACAAGCCAAGACAACGGCGCGTACGGAATGGACATTGACACGAATGCAGGAGAACTCCTTGAACGGGTAGCAGCAATCGAGGGCGACTTCATGATTCGGTTTGGCATGACAAACCCTGACTGGACAAAAAAATGGCTCAAAGAACTCATCAAAGCATACAAACATCCGCGCGTATACAAATTCTTACACCTTCCTATACAAGCAGGATCAGACTCAGTCCTCAAACACATGAGAAGGCGATGCACCGCACAAGACATACGAGATATTGTTTTGGAGTTCAGAAAAGAAATCCCTGACATCACAATAGCAACAGATATTATCTGCGGATACCCCACAGAAACAGAAGAAGACTTCAAAGAAACATTAGCACTCATTAAAGAACTTCAGTTTCCTATCATTCACATCTCAAAATTCTACCCGCGGCCAGACACGCCAGCAGCGGCAATGGACAAACTCCCAACAGACATCGTAAAAGATCGCTCACGAGCACTCACCACGTTGTTTGAAAGCGAGGCGTGGAGCAAACAACACGAACACCTCATAGGAACTGTAATAACAGCGCGCTTCACAGAAAAAAAAGGGACGTCAAACATTGGCAGAACACACAACTATTTACCCGTCATTGTCCATAGCGACGAAGACTTTTCTGGAACGACTAAACAAGTACGGATACTAACAACTACTCGTGATGATCTTCGCGGAGTAATTTAGTAAGTCCGCGAACATAGGACACGTGCATATCGGCATTAGCAGCAACTTCAAAAGCGTTATAGCGAGCAACTCTGTCAACTGCTGTTTGACCACCAACAGCATCAATTGCTCGGACTGCTTGTCGGCGAACATCAACCCCGCTGCGCACTGCATCGCGGAACGTCGTTTTCTCTTTATACACATCAGCGACAAGTTTTCCAGCTTCCAAAATGCGCTCTTCAAGGATGGGCTGTGCTCTTTGCGCGATCAGTACTAACTGCTGATGCGCGATATCCCATGCAACGCCATTATCACGACCTGCGCTCTCTGCCTGCTGGATAGGATCGTACACATTGTCCCTGGATAACTCTTCGACGACACCATACGCGATAGGTGCAAGACGCGTAAAGGCTCTATCTGCGCGTGCTTGAGGGCTATCGCCAATAAGTTGATTAATTGTCATTAGACAGTGAAAGTGCATTTTTGCTTATAATGTTTATGTACTCATAGCTCAGGATCTACTGCTCGTGCACGCTCAACAAGCTCAGAAGAACTCTGCACCTTGCCGCCATAGCCCACGCCAAAAACCATCTTGATACCAAGCTCTTTACATAAGGCGTACTCAGGGATGTTGTCTGCAACACGATCGCCGCCCTTTGCAAAAATGTCTGGGTGCAAAGACGCTAAGTCTGTGCAAATAGAAATGTCGGTTGTGTCCTTTTCATGCGTTGATAACACTACTTTGTCAACAAACGAGAATGCTTCAAGAATTTCCTTGCGTTCTTGTTCAGGCATGAACGCATACCCTTTTTTGAGCACGAGCCAATTATCGTTATTCATGATAACAACGAGCTTGTCGCCAAGTGCGCGTGCTTCTTGCAAATACCGCACATGGCCGATATGCAATGGGTCAAAACCGCCTGAAACAGCAACAATTGTCGTCATAAGAACCTTTTGCTGAAGCTCATGATTTATAAAACTAGATGCTTTTCATCATACAAAATAATATAAATCGATTCCTTATAACGCAAGTGATGAAGGAACGAGTCACACTCACTATAGACCACCGTCTTATCAAACGTATAGACGCGTCAGTAGACGGAACCCACATCAAAAACCGCAGCCACGCAGTAGAACTACTCATCAGAAAAGGACTCGACCAAGGACTTCCACAACACGCACTGATTCTGTGCGGAGCAACACAAGAACACCTCGCACTCGCACTCAAACGCGTAGACGGAAAAACACTTGTAGAACACAATGTTGATCACTTACTCGAACAAGGAGTGCCAAATATTTTTTTAGTAACTGCACAACCAGACTATCTTCGAGAACAACTCAAAGAAGTACCAGAAGAAGTGCGCTTTATCACAGAAAGCTCAGCCCTCGGAACAGCAGGAGCACTCCACCTAGCAAAACCATACCTGAACGGACCGTTTATCGTAACAAACGGCTCAAGCTACAAAGAAGTAGACCTCAAAGAAATGTTTGCTTTTCACAACCACCACAAAGGAATGTGCACCATCGCACTCACCAGCGTGTCAGACCCAACACAATACGGCGTAGCACTTTTAAACGGAAACCGCATTATAACCTTTGTAGAAAAACCGCGCAAAGAAAACGCGCCCTCAAACCTGATCAGCGCAGGGTTGTACATTATCGACGCAGAAGTCTTTTCGTACATCCCAGACGGGTATGCGCGCATGGAACACGACGTCTTTCCAAAACTGGCAAAACAAGACGCTCTGTACGGGTATAACTTTCCAGGAACATACCTGGACTAACAATGAACCTAGATACTGTCTTCAAAAGCTATGACATCCGCGGAATCGCAGATACTGAGATCACCGAAGAACTCGCGTACTTCGTGGGAAACGCGCTTGCACAACGAAACAATCTCAAAACATGTGTTGTTGGGCGAGACGCAAGAAAAACAAGTCCGCAGCTTATGAAAGCAGTTGTCAAAGGACTTGTGGACGCAGGAGTAACAGTAACAACCATAGGACTCTGTTCAACTCCACAAATCAAATGGGTGGTGGGAAAAACAGGTGTTGACGCAGGAATCATGGTGTCAGCAAGTCACAATCCACCAGAGTACAACGGCTTTAAAATTCTTGAAAAACACGGCCTTGCACTCGGACAATTCAACGGGCTGCACGAGCTTAAAAACTACCAAGAACCAGTAAAAAAAGAAGGCGGAAGCGCTCGTGAACACAACTACACAGACGAATTCGTAAAAGACGCAATGGCTGTCTTGACAGAAAGCAAAACACACGTATTCATCGACCCATCAGGAGGGGTAGGCAGTCCAGAAATCAAACGACTCATGGAGCTTGGAAACTACAACTTCACACTCTTTAACGCAGAAATAGACCCCTCATTTTCCGTGCACAGTCCAAACCCGCTCGACGCGGAAGCAGTAGAACCAGCAAAAGACTTTTGCGCAATGAACAACTGCCTGGGAGCCGTGCTTGACGCAGACGCAGACCGCATCATCTTTATCGACGAAGAAGGACAAGTCGTCCCAGGAGACTACTACGGAGCATGGATAGTGCGGGAATTAAAATTAACAAAAGCAGCAGCAACCGTAAGGGACTCACAAGTAGTCAAAGACGAAATCACAAAACTCAACGGAGAATACCACATGACGCCCGTAGGACACGTGTTCGTACAAAATGCGCTGTACGAAAAAGGCCTTGATATAGGCATAGAAAAAAGCGGACACATCTTCTTAAAGCAAAGCTATTGCGCAGAAAATCACCTCATGACGCTGCTGCTCACATTAAAAGCACTCAATGGGCGACGCCTGGCTGACGAAATAAAAACATACAAAGAAACATACATCAGCTCAGAAGAACACAACTACCGCGTAAAAGATAAGCAAGAAGTGCTCGATGCAGCACTCACGCTGTTTGAAGACGCAGAAGTCATAACTATCGATGGAGTACTGCTCACAGGAGAAGGATGGTGGGTGTCTGTGAGAGCATCAAACACAGAACCGCTCATGAGACTGACATGGGAAGCAACTACTCAAGATAAATATACTAGCCTCAAAAAGAAACTAGCGGAATTTATTGAGCCATTCGTCGAAAACTAAACAAGCTACCTGGTTTATGTGATGGATCGTGAAGAACGAAACCTGCTTGAGCAAGATACTGTTGAATAGTCCCAAGCGTGTGAAGATACTCTTTGTCTGTTTCAGTTAAGACGCTCACTTCAGTGCGTAAGCTGAGAGGCAAATCACGCGTTCTTACAACAACTTTAGACCTATCGGCCATACTCACAAGAAAACTTGGAGGATGAGGATTTTGCAAGTAGTCAAACACTTGCTCAACTTGACTCGCAAGAGGTGCGGACTCGTATTCTGAGCCTGAATGACGTGAAATGTCGTGGAAATTCTCTCCACCAAAAGCTTCTAACACATTTTCTAAGAACCTGTAAGGCTGAATAGTGCCACCGATCATGGGTGGAGCGCACGCAATCACGCGGGCAGACAGTCCAAGGTTCTGATCGTGGCTTGCTTGCAGCGTCACAGACGGGCCCACAATCGCATCGAGTGGTTCTTGCTCTCCTTGAATGCGTGCATGTCTTTTAGCATCAATATGTCTCCAAGCGTGTTGGTATAACTGGTTTGAAAGACTAATCATTACTGTGGGAGTAGGACATATCTCTTAAACGTTGCGAAACACGTTGTTACGACGCGTAGCGCAGGATAATGAGCGCGTAACGGTTCATAAGCCTATCACAACCTTTTTAAAACAGCCTGCCTTTCCCCAGAGTAGCACGAGAAGAGGAGCGATTTTTAATGGCACAAGTTACGCCAGCACGCAAAGAACGCAAACGATACGTGGTCTACACACCAAGAAACGACCAAGAAGTCCAAAAAGCCCACCAAACACTCTTCGGAGCGGTAGGGGCGGCACAAGCAGGCATCATGGCAGTGGACGGAAACGACACCACGGGCATTTTACGCGTTACACACACCCGCGTTGACGAGCTCAAAGCAGCCCTTGTCGCAACACAAAAACGCAGCCTTCTCACCACAGGAACACTCAAAACAGCTCGAGAAGCTGTAGGAAACTAATCATGCAACAATCACAACACCAAATGATGGGATACGACAGAGCAATCACAATGTTCTCGCCAGACGGAAGACTACTCCAAGTAGAGTACGCAAAAAAAACCGTTAAGCAAGGAAGCACCGCAATAGGCGTTACGTGCAAAGACGGGGTCGTCTTAGTAACAGACAAAAGAATCGCGGACACACTCATCATCGCAGAATCAGTAGACAAAATATTCGAAGTAGACGAACACATCATCGCAACAGCATCAGGAATCATCCCAGACGCACGAGTACTTGTCGAAAGATCACAAGCACAAGCACAACAACACACCATCACCTTTGACAGTCCAATCGATGTAATTAGCATCGTAAAAGACCTTGCAAGCCTTATGCAAATGACCACGCAATCAGGAGGGTACAGACCCTTTGGCGTAAGCATGCTCATCGGAGGAGTAGACAAAGACGGCGTCAAACTCTACAACGTAGACCCGGTAGGCGTCTACAACCAATACCGAGCAACAGCAATCGGCGAAAAAGGCGAAGAAGCATCAAACATCCTCAGAGAAAAATGGACTGAAGCACTCACAGTAGAAAAAGCCATTGGCCTTGCTATCGGAGTACTCAAAGAAGTCATCGGACCAGACCTTGACGTAGACAGAGTTGACTGTGCATACATCAACCACGACATGACTGTAAAGCGACTAGAAAAAGATGCAATCAAGGAGCACCTATAACTTATGCGCGGCGGACCAACCTTTGACCAAGAACGATTCTCAGTAAACGTAGCACGCCTCAAAAAAGGCGGCGAAACATTCGAAATAGTAATTGATCCAGACGCAGCAGTAACCTACAAAGAAGGAGGAGCGGTAACGCTCAAAGACGTCCTGAAAGCAGAAAAAATCATGGCGGACGCAAAAAAAGGAGAGCTCGCATCAGAAACACACATGGAATCGCTTTTTGGCACAACAGACCCGCTCAAAGTAGCACAAATCATTCTTGACCAAGGAGAAATCCAATTAACGCACGAACACAGAGAAAAAGTGCGCGAACAAAAAAGAAACAAACTAGCGACCATCATTCACATGAACGCTATCAACCCACAAACAGGCACAGTCCACCCATTAGACCGTGTCAAGCGCGCAATGGAAGAAGCACGTGTACGACTTGACGAATTCAGAACCGCACAAGACCAAGTACAAGAAGTAGTAAAACAACTACAACCCATTCTTCCCATTAAATTCACGACATTCATCGCAGAAATACACCTGCCAGCACTCCACGCAGCAAAATGCTACGGAGTGTTTGAACAATACGGCACAGTCCAAAAAGAAGACTGGCTCTCAGACGGGAGTCTTGCTGTAAAACTCGAGCTCCCAGCAGGCAGATACAATGATCTGGTTGATGAGCTGTCAAGTAAAACCCACGGAGACGTGGAAATAACAAAACAAGAAAGGAAATAGACAATGACATCAGAACTACACATAGAAGACAGAAGCATAGTGGTTCCCGGACAAGTCTTGGCAACAGGTATGGATTACCTGCCAAGCAAAGGAACATATCGCTTCGGAGAAACAATACGAGCAAACAGGCTCGGACTAGCACAGGTGGACGGAAAAGTCCTCAAAACAATACCGCTCGCAGGAAGATACCTGCCACAAAAAGG
>SKIA01000009.1 GCA_007116645.1 Candidatus Woesearchaeota archaeon | reverse complement strand
TACGTGCCAAACCCGAACGAGCAGTTAGCAGTGAATGGCGGACGATCAGAAGGTCTTGAATTAATTGAGCGGGCGACCACGTTGTCTGAGTACGGAAAAAAGCGTGACATTCCCTCGCTTGGCTACACGACCCGTCTTTCAGCTCATCATAAATTTGGAACCATTAGTATTCGCGAGACGTATCACGCAGCAAGAAAGGCGTTTGGTCCTGGTTGTAAATTAATTTCAGAACTGTATTGGCGCGACTTTTATTCACACCTCGCTCATTTCTTTCCAAAAGTCTTTGGCAGCGCGTTCAAAGACGATTATGCGGCTGTTGAATGGGATGATGACAAAGAGCGCTTTGAGAAGTGGTGTTCTGGCATGACAGGGTTTCCTATCGTTGATGCCGGGATGCGGGAGCTCGTACAAACGGGCTATATGCATAATCGCGTGCGCATGGTCGTCGCGTCTTTTTTAACAAAAGACTTGCACATTGATTGGCGTCTTGGAGAACGTTTTTTTGCAAGACACCTGGTTGATTATGACCCTGCAGTCAATAATGGTTCGTGGCAGTGGGCGTCCTCGACAGGCGCTGATGGCGCACCGTATTTTCGTATTTTTAATCCGTGGTCGCAACAAGTCCGTTTTGACCCTGACTGTGAGTATATCAAAAAGTGGATTCCGGAATTACAAGACGTTCCCGCAAAAGCGCTCCATAAACTCGCTGACGCTCGCCCGCTCATCATGCCTGATTCTTATCCGCAGCCCATGGTAGATCATTCCGAAGAGCGAGAAGAAGCGTTGCGACGGTTTAAGGTGCTGGGATAAAATTTATTTCTACTTTCTTAATTTTTTAAATTCTTGTTCAAGCTGCTTTTTGGTAGCACGAAGCGATTTTTCTTGTTGCATGACGTATTTGTTTGTGGGTGGCGTGTAGGTTTTGAGCGACTCTGCGAGTATAGTTCCTGTAATCCTCCTTTCTTTTTTGAGTTTTAAAATTACGTCTGAAAAACTCTCCTGTTCTGACTTGATTGAACGTAAGTACTCGTACGCTTCAGCGCATAAAGAAATGTTTTCTAGGAGGGGGTCGGAATCTGATTTTTGCGTATCGCTCATATGAATCTGTTGTTTTTGGTATTAAAAGCAGTTTTGGCTGTGCATGTCCAGTGGGAGTGAGTAAATATGTGGTACCGGGATAGTTTTTTATGCTTTCTCGCACTCTCCGCATTATGGTCTCTATTGAGCGTGCACAAGAAATCCTTGATATCTACGGGAATGCATGGGTTGAGCAGGACGTCGAATTGGTCCTATCTATTTTCTCTGAAGATGCTGAGTATTGGGAGCGCGCATTTGTTGAGCCTTACATTGGCCACGAGATGATTGGTCAGTACTGGCAAGAAAAGGTTGTTGATGAGCAGTCAGACATTGAGTTTTCGCTCACAAACCTTCTTGTATCAGGTGACACTATTGTTGCTGAGTGGGATGCTTCTGTCACGAGCAATGTGCAACACAAGCGTATTCATTTGCGTAGCGTCGCTATTCTTGAGACAGCAAATGGCTTAGTTTCTCGTTTTCGTGAGTATTGGCACTCAGAAAAATTTGATATGTCTTGATTACTGACTAAAATATTCGTGTTCTTCACAGTAATTCAGAAGTTCGTAAAAGAGTTCCTTGAGGTCAGGAAATTCTTCAAACACATATCCTTTGTGTTCTACCAAGAATTCTCTGGTGTATCCTTTCCAGTCTTTTTTATAGTCGAGTTCGTGTATTTGTGCATCAAGAAAATCAACTATTTTTGCGAATTGTGCTTCTCGTGTTTCTTGCGCAACGTATTCCTCGTGCAATGCAAGATATTTTTCTTTGAGCAGAGCAGGTATTTGTGTTGCGAGTTTTTGTGCTGCTAAAGCTTCTTTTTCTGTCTTGTCTTCTCGCATAACGTCCGGGTGCAAGGGTACATCTCCGGCAATGATTTCTACTGCGTCATGATACATAAGTAATTCAAACACTTTGAGCTTGTCAAGTCCTCGAGGATTGTGTGTGAGAAAGAGGTCTGCGAGCACCAATGCGCTCCAGGTGTGTTCTGCACTACTTTCTTTTCTGTCACCAACGGTGTTGTAGCGATACACTGTCTTGAGTTGGTTGAATGTGCGAAAGCGTTGTATCTCATCAAGCATATGCTCTTTCTGTAAAGATTGTTTATTAGTGTGTTGATTCGCACTGGACATGGCCGCGTAACGGCTTTTAACTACAAAGCCCTTCTAAATCAATGGTTGTGGGAGTGTTAGTGGATGCATTTACTACGCGAAAAGGCGTGGGCTTGTGGGTAAAACAGAAAGAAACAGATGTTTTTGTTGAACAACCGTTCACGACGTGGTTTGCCTCTCTTGCAACTACTGGGGCCGAACAAGCCCTCAAAGAGCTTGGTTGGAATTACTCGCATGCCACAAAAAAAACGTATGATGGCATAAAGCAACGCGTCTTCATCATTCCTACTCCTGCATATATGTATCATCGCTGCGTCAAAGTGTTTTCTGAAAAAACACGTTTTCGCATCCCGCTCTTTAACGCAGACATTCCTATTGAGCAGCGGTTCTTGTCTGAACACGACCTTGTTGTCGGTGCAGGAGTTGATACTGACTCGCTCTCACGAGTGGAGCTTGAGTGGCCTGCGCTCAAAGAATGTTCTGTGCGTATTGTCTGGAAAGGCGAGCGAGAAAACGCCTGCATTACTGAACTAGTTGTCAACGATGCGCGTTTTTCTGGAAAAGAGTATGAAGTGCTCAAGCAGTTTGCTGAGTGGTTTGTAGGGTTTGACCCTGACGTGTTGTTCGTGTCCGAAGCGTTTTCAGACATACCAAT
>SKIA01000064.1 GCA_007116645.1 Candidatus Woesearchaeota archaeon | reverse complement strand
TAACGAACCAAAGCAGCATATTGAGAGAGAGTCAGTGCTCCACGAGAAGGACGGTTCAGATAGGCAGCAGGATAATTAAACGAAAAAGTACATCCAGAAGATGCTCCGCCAAAGCCAATCCCATCAGGACGTGAACCGCCATAATTACAATCAAAATTCAAATTTGAAAGCAATGCTTGACGAGTCTCGCCACGAGTAAAAAAGTCCGTCGGCTCCTCATTCAATAAACGAGGAAGTTGATTGAGCAATTCAGCAGCATTAACGTTACGACCGCCAACACGACCCCCAGTAATTCCTTCATCATCCCAATTCAAACCAACACCAAACATATCTTCCTCGCGAACACAAGCAACATACGCATCCCAAGAAGTATCAGAAACACCGGCAGTCCACTGCCAACAACTTCTCTGACCGCGATCCATAACAAACGGACCCAACGGATGGACCACAAACAAGTTCGGGTCATACCCAGTAATGTATACTGCGGCTAAGCCATCGGCACGCCCCGTATTTGCTACAACAGTCTGAATGCGAAAAAGCTCGTACAAATCAGCATTAGGATTTGAAACACTTGCTTGAACACTATCAGGAGTAGGACGAGCAGATCCACGATACGGAAAATAGACGTCACGAAACTCATACTGATTCAAAATAACTGTTTCAATTCCAGGACCACTACCCTGAGAGGAAGGACCGCCAAAACAACCAGTAAATACAAACAACGAAATAATTGCAAGGAAAAGGACTGAGCGCATACCAGTATCGGGAAGTCCTTGTATAAAACGTTTACCGAACACGAACAATGTTCACCTCCGCACGGTCACTTGTTCTGTACGAATAATCAATATCGACAGAAAGCAAAGATAAGAAATTGTTTTGTGCAGGAGGCAACACAGAAGAATCAGGAAGACGACACGTTACCACACCTTCACCGCGGTTCAAACGAACCGTTGCCACAAAGGGATCCTCGCCAGTACCGCATTCAAGGTCTTCAGTAAGAAGGCGCGCACGCAAATCAACTTGGTTGAGTTGAGTGTTAATTTGATTGTCAAAGCATCCAGAAGTTCCAGCAATACCGCCACCAGCGTTTTTCAGAACGATTCTAAACGACAACGATACGCCTTCGCCATCAGCAGCAGGCATTGCGCGGGTCTCAACTTCATGAACCACCACTGGAGCTCCTTGTGTTGGAGGACGAACAGGACGATTCACACACGCAACACTTCCCGGATCAATCACGCGCGCACGCTCGATACAAACTTGCGTTGTCATGCGCGTTTCATACGGATAACACGCAGTAATCGTTAAAGGAGTAGTAATGCGTTCAGATTGACGCTGAATAGGACGAGCAGTAAGGTACTGTGTGATATATACTTCTTCACCAAGAATATATAGTTCTCGACCGTCAAGGAAAAAACCACCCTCAAGACCTTCAAAACCTCCCGGAGCAATGTACTGGTCACGCTCAACATATAACGGATCAACGCTTACGACAAATCGTCCAGGGTTTGCCGGAGACACATTTGCAACACCACGGTTATTCAAAGAAAAAACAACAGGAAATTGTTCGTTTTCATACACAAAACCAGGCATGCTGATTATGGAGATGTCAACACCGCGCGTTCCTTGAAGATTATCAGGACCGGTAGGTTCTTGCGGGCCAAACGTGCATGCAGCCGCGAATAGTAGTAGAAGAAGAATTGCTCGTTTCATTCCTGTCTCACCAACCGTAAATTAATCGGAACGATGTTAGTTGTCTCGTACGTGTAACGCGCTTGCGTTACAAAAGTAAATTGACGAGGAGACAAATCAGGATTAAGCAAGGCCGCTCCTTGTCTTGCGGGAGTAACCACCGGGCACCGAAGCGTGATGAATTCAAAACGCTCAGGAACTCCAACACCAGTGAAGACGTACCAAGTATACCCAGGAGTCACAGCCACAGGTCCTTCAAGACCGCTGTATGAGTCCGAATAAGCACGAGGATCAAAAAACATCTCGTCAGTAAGCACGGTAACCTCAGCATCACCAACACCAGAGCATTGAGAACTATCAGTATTAAGCGTGAATGGAAGTGGGACTTGCACAACAACATAATCAATATCAGTAATTTGTCCGCGACCACGCCAAGCGTTCTCAATCGTCACGCCCATAGCAGGAACAATAGCAGGAACAACCACAGTCTCATTCGTATCAACAGCAACAGGCAGGGAGATCTGAGGCATACCAAGACTTACAGGACCAGGAGTATAAATTGCAGTTGACAGCGGCCTTAAACCAAGTACTTGCGCGGGCTCTCGTCCTTCAATGCGAAGAGATCGAATCTGCTCGACATCCATAAAGTGATATGTCGTATAACCCCATGTTTCAAAAGAAAAGTTTGTTCTCACTTGGAACTGTCCTGCTTGGAAATTAGGTTCAGTATACGGAAGCGCAGCTAGCGGAACCGCACAGTCAATGTTAAAGACATCCATAGATTCGCCAGTATAACGAACAGTCAAACTCGGAGGCCTTGCAGTGCCATAAATCAGATCGCTTCTGTTTTCAGCACCTTGAGGACGCTGATACACACAACTCAAAGAAACAGGAATATCCGAAGCGAACGTGCGCGCACGCAACGTTGCCATCCACTCAACATTTTGGTTCTCAAAAGCAGGCTCGACAGAAATGTTAGGTGGTTGGCCCGTAACATAATATTCGTAATATGGAAGCAGTGAACGAGGATTAGTAACAATCACACCTAACTCCTCTCCTTGTTGACGCTCAACTTGAGAGGTGTAACGGGTTGGCAACGTCCGGTTTAAGAGCGCATCAACTTCATCTTCGCCGCGACCACGAACGTCTTGATACACACCAACCCAGTGACCTGCATAACCATGAGCAACCTCCAATACAGAAGGAGGAGCATCTTGGTTAACCGCAAAAAATGATTGGTTTTCAATGAGAGGAGTAAACAAGACAGGAATCAAGAATAAGAATAACGCAGAGTAAATTGAGATGTTAATCGCGGCAAGCAACTTCACTTTCTGGCTTGCAACACTAAGCATGAAGCGAGGCCATAACATATACAACAATACCAGAGGCGCCCATGCATGGCCAAGGATAAATGAGAACGTAGCAAATGCCTCAAAGGAAGCAAGGAACGTAGTGTGCATGTAGGTTCCAAGCCAAGCAAACAAGAGCGGTGCAAAAATACTCAACAACGAATACACAAGAACTCGTTTGAGCGCACTACCAGAACCCTCAACACTTGCAAGACGAAAATACGCTGCGATACCAAGTAAACTGTACAGTGTTAGTGCAGTAGAAAAAGCAGCAGGACTGTTTCGGGCAAAGCCAAGAAAGAGCCAGTCATAAAAAAAAAGACCTAACGAAAACAAGAACAGGAAAGAAAAACCAGGATCAGAAACAAGATTGCGGGCAGAACCATACGCTCCTTTTGCCGTAGCAGCAGTCGCGCCAACAACAGCTCCACCAGCTGCGACACCCGCCATTGTTGCTCCCTTGTGTTGCTTCCACCAAGACTCTTTTTTGGCGGGTTGCGCAGGAGCTGGTTGAGGGGGTGCAGACTGTGCAGGAGGGGTAGTTTCTTCAGAAGACTCTTCACTCACCTAATCATACCTCCACTCATCCATACAACACTTCCATAGCGACCACATGAGGGTTAGACTCGAGGACTGAAACCATGTTTTGTCCGGGGCGCACATAGGAAGTGATAGGAGCAGTGAATGCTAAGCGGTTAGTTCTAAAGGCAAGTTCTTCGTTATTCACACGAACAACACCTTGCGCTCCTGGTTCTTGGAATGTAAGTCGCATGTGGAAATTTTTCCCTTCAGAAATCACTCTGTTGTAGAGCTCTTGCGAAATAATAAAGGAGTCAAGAGCGAGCTCTGGCGTGCGATGAATAATAAATGAAGCATCATAAATTGTGTACTGACCAGCATCAACACTCCACGTTAACGTGTTTTCATCTTCATTGATACGAGAGATGCCAAGGTCAACAGAAATAGGGAATCCGCACTCAGGAACGCCGCTGTAAACTGTTTGGCCGTTAAGGCGTGCAACAAGTCTGCCTGCAGGTTCTTGGCATTCAGCAACGAATACAAGTTGTGCTGCGTCAACAGATTCTTTATCGCGAACAACAACACGTTGGGTATAGTCTGCAAACTCGCTCGAAGTTACGTCACCTGTGATGCGCACTTCAGACAGTGCGTAGCGGTTTGTATCCCAGAAACGAAAACCAACGCTGGATACAGAAAACTCAAGCTCATTATGTTCTTCGAGTAAGTTCGTTGGTAAGCGCAAAGGAGAAGGTTGACGTTGTGAAACAACACTATCATAGATGACTTGGTCGTTTAGACGAATGCGCAAAGCACCCTTTGAATCACGAACAATGTATGACAAGTATACATTTTCAGCACCTTCAGGAAGAGAAAACGTCATTGGCTGGGTATCTTGATGAAAGACAGATCGCTCAACAACCACTCCTGAACGCTCAGATAAGACATTTCCAGAAGTAACAGTACGAATAGTAAATACGGGTAAGTTACGCTGCTCGGGCCCGCGAGGAGTAATAATGGTAGGTTGTGTGGAATACAACACTTGCATTGATGGAGTGCCGGGCGTTACTGGAGGAACTCCGGGTTGTCCTGGTTGAGAAGGAGTGTCTTCACCAAGTAAGATAGCTCTCTGGTCAGGAGGCAAAAATAAGACGTACAAAACTATGAGTAATGCAATTAAAACCACGAGAACGGCCGCTCCCGCTTGCGCTTTTTTAGCCCAGACCATACTGTTTACTCGACAAAACTATATATATAAATGTTCTTCTTTGATTATTATGCAACTTCTAGAAGAAAAGCGCCGAGAAGGGCTTGTGCGATTACGAGCAGAAAGCCTTGATGACTTGTGGGAACTCTCTCGCATCATTACTTCTGGAGATAATGTGAGTGGCCTTACAGAAAGAAAAATCACGTTAGGAGACGACCGCACAAAAAGCGTTCGGAAAACGATGTATCTCACCATAGAAGTTGTGAAATTAGAATTAGAACACGATGCTCTTCGCATACAAGGAACAATCACGCAAGGACCAGAAGACATCGTCAGTAACGGAGACCACCATAGCTTTTCTATCACGCCAGGAACAGAACTGAGCATCATTAAGGAGTGGGACGCACTCACACGAGAACAACTCGAACAAGCGATCGCAGCACAACCACTCAATGTCTTGCTTGTAACGTTTGATAGAGAAGAAGCACACCTTGCAGAACTCACCAGAAGAGGATATGACATTGTACAAACACTCACAGGAGATGTTGCCAAAAAAGCGCCCGGGGGCGGAAGCGAAAACTTCTGGAAAACACTCGCTGATGTTATTTCAGAACTTGACAGTCGAAAAAACTATCACGCAATAATCGCAGCAAGCCCCGCATTTTGGACAGATTATTTGCTTAAAGCACTTCCAGCAGAGATTCAGAAAAAAACAACATCCTCAAGCGTGGGAAGCATAGGAAAAGGAGCGGTTCGTGAGCTGGCAGGAAGACCAGAAGTGGCCGCAGTACTCAAACAAGACGCAACCTCGCGAGAAGAAGCGCTCGTCAAAGACGTGCTGGCGGCAGTAGCACAAGAAAAAGCATGCTACGGCATTGATGAATGCGAAGAAAAAACAACGTTAGGACAAGTAAAAATACTCATTGTCAGCCACAACACCCTGCTTGAAATGCGAGAATCAGGAACGTTTGACAGACTATCAGCCCTTCTTGACGCAGTAAAAAACACGGGTGGTGACGTACACCTTATTGAGCACCAAACAGACCAGCTAGACGCTCTCGGAGGAGTAGCAGGTGTTCTTCGATGGTAGACCTCCTAGTTGAGAAAATCATTGACAAAAAAGAATTGCGAGGAGTATCAGAAGAGTTTGCAAAAAAAGAAGTGATTGCATGGCTTGACAAACACCCTCAAGTAAAACAAGAATACGAGCAAGACCCAGAACGATTCTTTAAGAAAAAAAACTTTCAACAACTCCGATCAGACGTTCGAGAACACCTCAGAAGAGTGTACGGAGTCTTTTTCACAAACAAATACCCTGCCAAGCGAGAAGGATACCTTGCAGCACTTATTGATGAGCCGTCAAAAGAAAACGCTCTTGAGCTGATGAGCATACACCGCTCAACACACGAACGCCTAGAGCACTACCCAAGTCTGTACGAACAGCTCTTTGCAATCACAGGAACACCAACAAGTATTTTGGATATTGGTTGCGGATACAACCCGTTTAGCTACCCCTTTCTTGGATGCACACCAGCATATCACAGTGCAGACATTGCGTGCGAAGACCTCAAGCTCATCGGGGAGTTCCACGACAGCCTGAAAATAGAGAATAGTCAGCACTGCGTAGACCTGACGACACCCGAAATCATGAAGAGTTTACCTGAGACAGATGTGGTTTTCGCGTTCAAAGTATTTGATAGTTTAGAAGAAAAAGAATGGGGAAGAGTAAAGGCACTTCTCACAGATATGAAGGCGAAATGGCTTGTAGCATCGTTTCCCACCCTGAGCATTGGTCAGAAAAAAACAATTAGCCCTCGAGAGTGGTTTGAGCGACTCGTCACTGATAAGGTGGTAGGACGCGTTACTCTTGCAAATGAACAGTTCATAATCATCACCCTCAAGCAGAAATGAAGAGTTACCAACACGCAACAGTAACATATTTATAGCAGGAGGCGGTTTACACTACAGAATAGGGGTGAGTAGACCCTGTCATGGGGGAATAATAACTATGATAGTAAAAGAAGAATTTTTGAGCAAGTTGCGCAGATACTTCAACCTTAACTTATATGAGGTAAAGATCTGGACAGCACTGCTCTCACGAGGAGTATCCACAGCAGGAGAACTCTCAGACATTGCAAACGTACCACGCTCAAGAAGCTACGACGTTTTAGAAAGTCTTGAGAAAAAAGGTTTTGTGATTATGAAATTGGGAAAACCAATCAAATACATCGCAGTACCGCCACAAGAAGTGCTTGAACGCGTAAAAAAGAACGTTCGACAAGAAGCTGATGATCAGGTACAAAAACTAACTGATCTCAAAAACACTGACGTCATTAGTGAGCTAAACAACTTGCACACGCAAGGAGTAGAACTCGTTGAACCAGCAGACCTCTCAGGAAGTTTGAAAGGACGCCACAACCTGTACAACCACCTTGAACTAACCATTCGAGGAGCAGAAGAAAGCGTAACCATCGCAACCACCGCAGAAGGGTTTTTGAGAAAAGCAGAGATGCTCAAACCAATCTTTGAACAACTCAAGAAACGAGGAGTCGAGATTCGCATCGCAGCACCTGTAAACGATGAAACCAAGAAAATGGTAAAAATGCTTGACGGCATCGCAGAAGTACGCGAAGCAAAAACCAAAGCACGCTTTATCATTGTCGATGGACGAGAACTCGTGTTCATGATCATGGACGACGCAGAAATCCACCCGACCTACGACGTAGGCATCTGGATTAACACGCCGTTTTTTGCATCAGCGCTCGAAGGATACTTCGAAATCGCTTGGAACGAGCTCAAAAAAATCAAGGCGTAAGCCAATATTTTCTTTATTTTTTCTTTTCTTCAAGCAATTATTATAAACGACAGTTCTTCACACTCAAATAATGACAGAAAAGCTTGTAAAAAGTCTCTCGCCCAGCGAAAAAAAGGTTGTACCGCACCTGGAAAGCAACCAAACCGTGGATTCGCTTGCAGCTCTTGCTGGCGTACAGACAGTAGAGGCTATGCGGGCGTGTCAGTTTCTCTCAAACAAAGGCGTGTTAACACTTGAGAAAAAACAAACTGAAAGCTACGTATTAACAGCAACAGGACAAGACGTTGCAAAACGAGGACTTCCTGAAGAACGCTTTCTTAAAGCACTTGATACGCCTAAGACATTACAAGAAATTCAGAAAGTAGCCGGTTTTGAGCGAGAAGAAATCAACGCAGCAATTGGGGCACTCAAAAAAGCAGGCGCAATCCAACTCGGAAAGACTGTTGAAAAACTCAAAGACGTATCATTTAAAGAAAAACAAGCCGCACTTAAGAATCCACAAAATCCGCCAAAAGAACTCATCGACAGAGGGCTACTAGAAAAAGTCACGAAAACAGAATACGCTATCACCCTCACGCAGCTTGGAAAAAAACTACAAACAGCAGATCTCTCAAAAGAGTACGCCGAGCGACTCACACAAGAAGACCTCAAAACAGGCGCGTGGAAAAACCAAGAATTCAGACACTACGATGTTACCACGCCCGTACCGAGTGTGTATTACGGACGGCCGCACTTTGTGCAAGACGCAATTTCAGCAATAAAGCAGTTGTGGGTTGAGTCAGGCTTTCAAGAGATGAAAGGCACTATGGCGCAAACAGCGTTTTGGGACTTGGACGCGCTTTTCGTTCCACAAGACCACCCCGCACGAGAGATGCAAGACACATTCTATCTCAAACAGCCAGGAACGCTCCCAGAATGGTTCAAAGACATCAAGGCAGTACATGAGACGGGCGGCGACACAAACAGCACAGGATGGCAAGCAAGCTACTCAGAAGAAGAAGCAAAGAAAGTGCTATTGAGAACGCACACCACCGTCTTGTCAGCGCAGATGCTACGAAAAATAAAAGAAGAAAACATCGAACTCCCAGCAAAGTTTTTCTCAGTCTCAAAAGTTTTCCGAAACGAAACACTTGACTGGAAACACTTGTTTGAATTTCACCAAGTAGAAGGCATCGTCGTAGGAGAAGGACTCACACTTGCAGACCTTATTGGAATGCAAAAAGAATTCTACAAACGCATGGGATTTACGGACGTCCGATTCAGACCAGCATACTTTCCGTACGTAGAACCAGGAGCAGAAGTAGAAGTCTATCACCCAGGGAAAAAACAATGGGTGGAACTTGGCGGCATGGGAGTCTTGCGACCAGAAGTCGTCGTGCCACTGCTCGGAAAAGATGTTCCCGTGCTCGCATGGGGCCTTGGTATGGAGCGAATAATCACAGGCTATTACGAACTAAATGATTTACGACATATCTACGACAACGACCTTGAACGACTGCGAACAGCACCGGCATACCAGGAGAAACAATAAATGCCAACACTCACCTTTCCAAAACAATCACTTACTCGACTCTTGAAAAAAGAATTGAGCGATCAAGAATTGCGAGACGCAATTACCATGCTCGGAACAGACATTGACTCTTTTGACGAAGAAGTCTCAGTAGAAATATTTCCGAACAGACCAGACTTACTGTCTGTGCCTGGACTTGCACGCGCTGTAAACATGTTCTTGGGCTTTGAGAAACCAAAAAAATATACTGCACGAAAAGGAACAGGAGAAGTACACGTCAAGAACGCAGTAGCGGACGTTCGAGCGCACACGCGCTGCTGTATTGTTCGCGGAGTATCACTTGATGAAGAAAAAATTGAGCAAATCATTGAGCTGCAAGAAAAACTCCACATCACATTTGGTCGCAACAGAAAAAAAGTAGCTATCGGCATTTATCCACTCGAAGACATTACGCTTCCTATCACCTATACCGCAAAAAAGCCTAGTGAAATTGTGTTCACACCACTTGAAGCAAGAAAAGAAATGAACGGCGAAGAGCTATTAGTGGAGCACCCGACAGGAAAAAAGTTTGCACACCTCCTGCAAGGTCACAAATTGTATCCAGTGTTTTTGGATGCGAATGATACGATTCTTTCCGTTCCGCCAATCATCAATAGCAAAGCAGCAGGAGAAGTCACCAAAAACACCACAGACGTGTTTGTTGAATGCTCAGGAAGCGATGCGCGAGTGCTCACGCAAGCACTCAACATGATTGTGTGCGCTCTTGCAGACATGGGAGGCACCATTGAAGAAATGACAGTCCTTTATGAGAATGGAGAGATGGCACTCTGCCCGGACCTTCGAGAGCAAGAAATGACGCTCGATATTGATTATGTAGCATCACGCGCAGGCATCCCGCCCGAAGGAGTGGTCAAAGGACTTGAAAACATGGGTTTGCATATTAAGGGAAATACTATCTATATACCTGCATATAGAACTGACTTTTTACACCCAGTCGACCTGGTAGAAGACGCGGCAATCGGCTACGGATACGCAAACATTACGCCCACAATACCAAACGTACACACCATTGGTGGACTGTTGTTTGAAACAACACAAGAAACAAATATCAGGGCAATCCTGTCAGGACTTGGAATGCAAGAAGTGATGAACTGGCACCTTACCGCAGAAGGCGTTGAGCTTGCAAACCCCCTCACAGAACAATACACTGCATTGCGATCAAACCTTCTTGATGGAGCACTTGATGTCCTAAAGAAAAACACCTCGCAAATCTATCCGCAAAATATCTACGAGATCGGCGTGGTTTTTTCCGAAAATAAAACAACACAAACACGCGTTGCTGAAGACAGGGCACTATGCGCAGTGCAGTGCTCAGAACGAGCAAGTTATACAACCATTCGCCAAGCACTCGAAGCAGTAGGAAATGCGCTCGGATGGGAATTAACCTTTGCAGAACACAGTGATGAGCGATTCATCACAGGACGCTGCGCAAAAGTCTCAGGAGATGTCGAAGGCGTTATTGGAGAAATACATCCCGAGCAGCTCATCAGTCGCGGAGTGATGTTTCCGACAAGCGCGTTTGATGTGCGCTTGAAGTAGACTCATAAAAAGTAATCAAAT
>SKIA01000052.1 GCA_007116645.1 Candidatus Woesearchaeota archaeon | reverse complement strand
TCGGCACGTTAACAAACGCTCCTTTTGGCGCAGCACTGCTCAGTTTTAGTCCTGCACTCTTGCTTGGCGTATTTGGCGTTGTGCTCATCAATACAGATCACTTTCATCTGCAGTACTTAGCCCTCGTACTTGTAGGGCTTCTTGTGCTTGCAGGCACTGCTCTGTTTGGATTATACCCTGATGCTGATGTGCTCTCAACAAGCGCTATCAATATCATTTTGGGCGTCTTACTCATTATTATCTTAGCGCACAGCCATAAAGATCCTGAAGAAACCAAAGTGATTGTTGTTGAGAAAGAGCAACAAGAAATTCCTGATCTTATCAAAACAGTAGAGGATCGCTGTAAAGCAATCAACTTTGTTATTGGTCGCGTGTATCGCGTGCACACTGGTGCGCATGCTCGTTTGCGTGACAAGATTAAGGTTCCTGCTGAGTGGTACAACGAACTTACCGAGGCTCTTCAACAACCTGGTCAAGAGCATGTTGTTCATGAGATGGTTGTGAAAATTAAGAATCGGTTAGAATTATTGTCTCAACCTGAAAACACTATTTTTACTGATGCCGAAGTGCGAAATCTTAAGAGCCTTGATCGCCAGGCTGACGGTTCAACGCCCATCATTCACGTTCTTGCTGAAAACGATTCTGATCCTGTGCAAGGATTTCACCAAGCTGGACTTGAGTATTGTGAGTTGCTCTTAGAAAAAATTACGAACAACTAATCAACATCTACTGTGAAGAGTTGATCGTCATCGACAACAAATAGTTCTAGCCGCGCTCCGCAATCAAGCCATCCGTGTGCGTAGTTGAGTGCTGCAAAGGCCAGTACTTTGTCATTATTTTTTGCAAAGTGCTCAGCATCGCTTACGTATCGCTGTGCCATATCAAGAATGATAGCAACTGCTTGTTCATCATTTCTTGGAGCTTTTTGAGCAATCCCAAGTGCTTGTTTTGTCACGGCAAAATAGCGCTCAAGGCGTTCATCGGTTACTTGGTCCATGCGTTGTAAGAAGAATGGGTGTTTTATAACGCTTGTTAAGAAAAATCGCGTGTTTTATATAAGCTTAGGGTGTTGAGGAAGGTATGGGACGGGACGTATTAGGGGGCCAAGCGGTTCTTGAAGGTGTTCTCATGTTTGGCAAAGGAAAGTACGCTGTTGCTGTGCGCGCGTCTGAGGGAGTGGTTGTTGAGAAAGGACCCCTTCCAAAGCTTTCTTCGCGTCTTGCAAACATTCCGTTTCTTCGCGGTCTTGCTATATTGTACCTGACTTTTTTTGTTGCTGTTAAAGCAATGCATTTTTCTACTAACCAAGCACTCGATGACGATGAAGTTGGCTGGGGTCTGATCGCAGCAGTAGTGTTTGTATCGCTGGCACTCATGTTATTTTTACTTACAGTCTTACCGTTTTTTATTGCTAATTCTTTTGTTCCTGTTGAAAACGCAGTCTTGTTTAATCTTGTGGAAGGATTTGTGCGCATCGCGCTCTTTATAATTTATGTTCTCGCAATCAGTTTGATGCCTGATGTGCGCCGCATGTACCGGTACCATGGTGCTGAGCACAAAGTTGTGAATGCATTTGAGCGCACTGGAAAACTCTCAAAAACTACCGCGATGAAAGAATCAATTTTGCATCCTCGTTGCTCAACTAGTTTTGTTGTGCTGGTGTTGGGTGTTGCAATTTTAATTTTTGCACTTGTTCCTACCACACTTCATTGGTCGTATGCGCTCGCTCTTCGTTTGCTCTTACTTTTCCCTATTGTAGGCGCGGGGTTTGAGTTAGTAAAGCTTACTGGCGATCATGCTTCTTCTTGGTGGGCAGCGCCTCTTGTGTGGGCTGGGTTTGTTATTCAGAAATTAACTACTGCTGAACCTGATGAATCAATGGTTGAAGTCGCACTTACCGCTGCTCAAGCTGTAGTTCGCGCTTAAACCATTCTGATGTAACATATTGTTCGTACGGTTGCTTGTCGATTCGGTTTCTTAGTGGAGCGACTTCTTCTTGCTGGGCAAGTAATGAAAGAATAAGGGTTGCTTGCCTGACTCTGTTTGCGCGAACAGATAACGATCCTCTCAGAACTAAGAATTCTCTTTTGAGTACTTCAAGATGTGCGGTGACTTCTTCTCGTACTTCTTTTCGTTTGCTAGTAATGTCCGCGTATACGTCCACGACTTGGTTGTGTCGTTCTTCTACTTGGTCAATCTTGCTGGCGATAGCTTTGAGTTGTCCAATGTAGGGCGTGTTTTCATCCATCATCTCCTTACTGTTCGCACCGCATTTAAAACAATCGTCTTCTCTTTTGCGTAGTGATAAATGTTTATATAGGTCGTTTTGGCACTACCTCAAAGGGGTTGACAACATGGGGCTTATAAAGAAACTGCACGATAAATTATTTCTTGACGAAGAGCGCGTTCCGCCACCACCCGCTCCTGGACACCATCACGTACAAGAGAACAAACCAAGTATTGGAACTCCTCCGCCTCCCAGCCAGCATCCTGCGTTTTCGCAATCATCAGTACCTCAAAAACCTCCTAGTGCTCCACCTCCTGTTCCTCAGTATACGCCAACTTCATTTTTAGAACCAAAACCTGATACGCAAGAGATGCCCGATAAGCAAGAATTACCACCAGGAGAGGTGCCATTCACCAGCGATCCTATGACTAATGCTCACAAGACAACTCCGCCCAAGGGCCTTCCTGAAGTTCCTGGGTTGACTGTGCGCATACCTGCTCCAAGTCCTGAGCCGGCAAATGATATTAAAGAGCACCCTGCTCATGACACTCCTTTTTTCTCGCAAGAAATCACCACTGACAAGCCCGCTATCGAACCAAAGCCTGCTGAAAAGCCAGTGAGCGTTGTTCAACCAAAACCAGC
>SKIA01000072.1 GCA_007116645.1 Candidatus Woesearchaeota archaeon | reverse complement strand
CGTTTTGCATTTCTTGTGTGCGAATCTCAGGGTTGCCGTACGTTCCGCACTCGCCTTTTGTTAGGACGCAAAGAGCAATGCTTTTTCCTTCTGCTTTTAGCTTGCACAGTGTTCCTCCCATGCCAAACTCTGCATCGTCTGGGTGTGCGCTAAATACGAGTACGTCAACCATAACCAGAGTATGTGTTATTCTTTGATAAACATTGTGTTAGTAACGCTTTTTCAACCTTTTTTGTTCTTCTTTTATTTTCTTCTCGCCTGTGCGTGCCACGTTAATGGAGCATTAACGGGCCCCGAAAACGTTGTTTTCGTGGGTCCAGTGAGATTATTGAGTTTCCACGTGCTTTCGCACTTGCCACTCAAGCTTTTCAAGGCCTTCGCGCAATGCTTCGTGTAAGTCCCATGCATCAGAGGTGGCTTTAAATCGAGTTCCATCTTCTGAGTAGGCATCAAGTGTCAAAGAAGTTTTTTGCTTGTTACCTGTCTCGTGATACATCTTTGCAAGAATCTTGAGTTCAAATGTTATTTGATCTGTGAACTTATCGTAAAAGCGGTGAACGATTTTTTCTACGTCTGCCATTTCAAACTTGCTGAGCTCATCAAATCCTGTTAAAGAAATTTTTCTGTCGGTCATATATTTACAACGTAAACGGAGTTTTTATGCTTTTGGTATGGAGTGCTGTGGGAAAATGAGTTGTTTGAGTTGCACTTGAGTAGGTCGATAAAGAAAAACTGTTTCATCATTGAAGGAATGGAAGAATAGCCAGAAGAATCCTTAATATTCAAGATTTAATATTTAAATTCTAAAAATCTTCTTTGTACGCGCACAATGTGCGTGAGGAGTGAACTATGAAAAACACATCAATAATAGTAGCGATAGCTATGGCTTTGGTCATCAGCTTATCAGCACCAGCACTTGCGTTCGCCCGCGGACCAAGCATCGTAGACACGGCAGTAGCCGTCAATGAGGACTCAGGAGGGTTTAGCATTCTCATCGCTGCACTTCTTGCAGAAGGAGAGCTTGTCAACCAGTTGTCAGCGAGAGGACAATACACTGTCTTTGCACCAACTGACGCAGCATTTGAAGCTTTGTTTGAAGAAACTGGACGTACTGCCGAAGCAGTGCTTGCAGACCAAGACCTTCTTTCAGCAGTCCTCAGCTACCACGTAGCACCTGGAGTACGTCAAGAACGATCAGTTACACGAGCAAACCGCATCAACACACTAAACGGCGACTTCTTGCGAGTCAGCGGCACAACCTTGACTGATGCAAACGGTCGGCAAGCAAACATTGTGGCTACTGACATCCGAACGTCAAACGGTGTCATCCACGTAATTGACCGCGTTGTTTTACCAAACTAGGATAACGTTCTAGTAATTTTTTTATTTTTTTTCTGGTTGTACTGTAATAAATACTAATTCACTGCGGCTGCCAAGACGCATAGGTGGGCCCCATGTTCCTGCTCCAGTGCTGACAAACAATCGAGAATTTTTGTGTGTGTACCAACCTTTCTTTCGTGGAAAGCGTAGTTTCACAAGCAAGGTGAAAGGAAATATTTGTCCGTTGTGGGTGTGCCCTGAAACCATCAAGTGCACACCTTGTTGTGCTGCTATTTCAAATCCGTCGGGACGATGGTATAAGAGGAGATTAAACGAGTCTTTTCTGGTAAGGCCTGGGAGTTGATTGGCGACCTGCTTACGGTCTTCTGCATCATCAATTCCTATTATGTGGATGTTTTTGATGTCGTGTGTTGTGTTGCGAAGAGATGTTACTTTTCGTCCTTTTAGCACGCGATTTACTTCTTCTTCTCCGACGTAAAACTCATGGTTCCCAAAAGAGTGAAATGCTGGGATGCCCAAGTCATCGATTGGTTCAAGAAGGTCGTCAGGAAGTCTTCCTGGTCCATCAACAAGGTCTCCGGGGAAAATGACGATGTCTGCTCCTCGTGGTTTAATTTCATCAACAATAAGTTGTAAGTAGCGTTTTCCGTGAACTGCTCCTGCGTGCACGTCTGATGCCATTGCGATGCGCAGTGGTTTTTTGACTGGTCCTGTGATGGTGTGCTCTCGCACGATAAAGCGCCTTCCCGCAACTAGTGCGTATACTACTGCTCCGGCCGTTACTACGAGCACTGTGAGTGCGACGAGTTCTGAGTCCATAAAGAGAACTAACAGTTCTCCGGTTACCACCGTTAAGAGCAAGATGGTAAGTGTGCCCATCCAGATGGTTGCCAGCGTGTACAACGCGCGCGTTCCCCAATTAAGAAATCGTTGCTCAAGCGCTGACGCCACAGGAAATACTAGCACTCCTCCAGCTACAATCCACACATACGCGACTCCGAGTGGCATTCCAAGCCACACAAAGAGTCTTCCGATGATATATGCGTGTACGAGCGCAAACACTGTAAGAAAGATGGTGAGAACAACAAGTGTTCCTTTATCATGTTCCATGTTGTCACGAGTGTTTTCTGTGTTTCTTAAACGTGTGCTTTTTCTGGCCAGTACCCTATGCGGTCATATACTGGCACATACACTTCTCCTTCACGAGCAAGAATGAGTTCCACGCGTTGCCCTTTAACAAGCACGAGCTCTTCTTGTTTAGTGCGTGCCCAGTACTGATTTTCGAGTGTGGGGAGTTTTATTTCATCACGTAGATGCTTCTGGTTTAATCGCGCCCTCCATCGCGCTCGGGTGCGTAATTGTTCCATGCTCAGAGGAAGCGGAAAAAAGAGCGTTCCTATTCCTCGCTGGTTAAAGTATGTATGTATTCTGCGTGGTACTTCACGTACTTGTCTTGTTTTCATAGATTGAAAAATGCTTTCAGGAGGGGCTGCGATGCACACATCGAGTATGTGTCTTGGATACAGCTCTT
>SKIA01000035.1 GCA_007116645.1 Candidatus Woesearchaeota archaeon | reverse complement strand
GGATTTGAACCGGGGACCTGTCCGTATCTTCGCTGATCGCAATTCATTCACAGCCGGAATTATGGGCCGGCTTTTGTCAATGCGACGCCCTACAGCGGACCGCTCTAGCCAGTCTGAGCTATGGAGGGATATGAGAAGAAAACACGAAACGATTTATAAAGGTTCGTGGTTAAAATACGTGCATGGTGCGAAAACTACATTTGCGAGCAGACGCGGCACTTGCAAACATCCAACGAGAACTCTCATTTAGCCTGATCAATCCAGACAACGTTGATGCCATCAAGAAAAAGTTTTTGAGAAAACCATACAATCCAGAATTTACGTACGCAGACAAACCAGACACAAAAAGAATCCGCGAAGAACTAGAAAACATCAAGTGCGGACGCACGCTGCTTGGACGACTATTAAACGAGGAGCGAGAAGAACTCCTAAAAAAATGCGATCTTATAGAAGCGATCGGAACAACGCGCGTAACCAACACGTGCAATGAAGTGTACGGAAAACCAGACAAAAAGCTTGTTGCAAAAGCACAAGAACTACTAGCACTCACCACAAGCCCAAAAGACATCAAGATTCGCTACGAAGAAACCAGAGCCATTATGCGAGAAACATTCAAGCTGCTCGGATTCTCATACACCATCAAGAAAACACAACTCATTACGAGCGCAGCACTCAACCCCACAAAACGCGTGCTCGAACTAAAGAAAAAAGAACGCTTCGGAAGACTGTACGCATATCGATTAGCAGTGCACGAAATAGCAACGCACGCGCTTCGAGCAGAAAACGGGCGCCAACACGAAATAACACTCTTCTCGCGAGGCCTTCCTGGATACCTTGCAACAGAAGAAGGAATGGCAGCCTACAATGAAGAACGAGCAGGCGTTATGACAACAGACATCCTCAGAAACTATGCAGGAAGAGTCATGGCCATACACCTTGCAGAAACACGCGACATGGTAGGGACATATCAAGCACTCAAAAAATACTTTGACAAAGAAGCAGCATTCAAGCTCGCCTTGCGAGCAAAAAGAGGTCTTCCCAGCGGCGAAGAACTTGGAGGCTGCACAAAAGACCACGTGTATCTGAGCGGGTATCTTGCTATCAAAGAGTATGTTGCTCAGGGTGGAGACTTAAAGCCTCTGTACGCGGGAAAGATAGGTCTTGAGCACATAAAAAAATACGGCAAGAAACTTCCTGAGCCAAAACACATTCCTGAGCCAGTGATTGAATGGGTGCGACACACACTTCTTACGAGTTAAGCCACAACACCTAAAAACCCAATCTTCTTTGTGCACATATGAAAATCGCTATTGCATCAGACCTGCATGACCACCAAGAACACCTCACATGGTTTTTAGAGGAATGCAAGAAGAGAAACATCACTCAATGCTACTTCTTGGGAGACATGATACGACCCACACTCGCCAAAGTACTTTTCCAAAGCCTCAAAACACACTTTATTTTCGGAAACAACGACGGAGACCACGTTCGTACAATGCGATTTGCGACACCAGAAACCAAGATAGCTGATTACTGCTTTGATGAACTAACAGTCAATGAAAAACAAGTGTTTCTCACCCACTACCCGCTCCTTGCAGAAAACGCGGCAAGAAGCGGCAAGTACGACGCAGTGTTTTACGGACACGACCACACCAAACATGAAGAACGCCTAGATAAAACACTTCTCGTCAACCCAGGAGAACTCGCAGGCTTTGTAACAGGAATCATAAGTTTTTATGTATGGGACACTCACAACAATGTTGGAGAATTCATCGTAAAAAAACAGTAACCCTACTCGCCCTTAGCCATCAAGACTTCGTTTGAGTGAGACGTGCGCTCGCGACCAGAAGGCAAGTCATACTTGACTTTTACTGCAGGAAGCGTTACGTCACCCACAAGCTTGAGAGGAGTTTTCGCACGGTATGAGATGATGCGTTCTTCAAACGGCTCGATTTGATCAACATCCCATCGCACAAGCGTTCCTTGACCTTTCTTTTTAGAAATCTTAGTTGGCTTGAGCGTTCCAAGGCTGTCTTCTTTAACCACGTCAGCCATACCGCTGATGCGGTCAATAACGCGCAAGTTGCGCATGGTCTTTGACGTACGGTTTTTGATGAACAAGCGCACCTTAATCTCGGACACGCCGTCATCAGGAGTTCCTGCAAGTGATGCTTCTTTGCCAAGCACTACAGGGCTTCGAAGTAAAAAGTATCCGATAACGCTCAAGAAAGCAAGGAATACAAGAAGCGCGAGAATGCGATAGTTCTCAGTCACAGTGATCGTAGCACTTTCTTGTGGCCTAAGCACTGTTGAGATAACAGCGTACTGCTCGCCATCAATTGTTTCTACAGTGAAGTCATCAGAAGCACTAAAGAATAATCGCTGCAGAGCAGAGGAAGGGTACGCAACTGATGCTTCGTCAGCGATGTTTCCTTGGTTTGTTACGGTGAAGGTTGTTGTGTGGCGAAAGAATCTTCCTTCAGTTACTGATTCTTCAACGATGTCAATGTATGCAGACACAGTGTATTGTGCAGTTTGAGATGACACGGTGCGGTTGCCTACGCGCACTTCAACAAGGAGTTCGTGCTCGCCAGGAGGTTGGAACGGATCAATACTGAACCGTTGCTCAGTTGCCCTCTCGCCATCAGCATTTACGCCACCGAGTTGTTGCGGGTATTGACGAAAGAAAAGTTCTCCGTCGATAACCATAGTAAGTGGGTCTTGACTGTCATAGACGCGAGCGTTGCGGTTTCGTAAGTTTAATCGCAATACGATATCGTCTCGAGGATCAACCACGGAAGGCATGTCAACACCTAAAGCGATGCTTGGAGTATAAACTGCTCCCTGGCGTTCAGGGTCTTGTAAACGGATGATAGGGTTAATCTCTTGTACTGCGCCACTTGTTTGTGAGCGAATACGAATAGGAACGCGGTAGGTGCCAAAATTAACTCCTGAACGAGGAGTGATTTCAAGACCAAACATCCCTACTTCTCCAGGAGCGACATCTCCAGGTCTTGGATCAAAGCTGAGCAAATAGTTGAATTGCTCGCTGTTAATGACGTAGCGGTCAGGTACTTCAAGCTCGTTAGTAATGTAGAGTTCAAAGCGTGCAGCTTCGCCAGGCAAGATATTTTCTTGGACAGTAATTATCTCTATAGAATACGATGCTGATGCGAGCGGAAGGAATGCGAACAAGAACAAAGCTACCAGCCAAATACGTTTCTCTCCCTTCACAATGCATACACGGCACTTGATTATTTAAATACCTTGTGGTGTCTTATGCAATACTGCTTACGCCTTCGCGTTTATGGACGACGAGCACGTTGTTTACGTAACTCTGCATTTTTTGCTCGTGACTTACCACTAATATCTGTCGCACAGATAGTTCTTGCAAGACGTCTCGCACTCTATCAAGCTGATCAGAAGAAAAACCGTCTGTTGGCTCGTCAAGAATAAGCACGTCAGACGTATTAAGCGACTGAATGAACTCATTAACCACGACGTTGAGCGCTAATCGATATGCTAACGCAATGCTTGTTTTTTCTCCGCCCGACAAATGAGCAACATCCATGTCATATCCTGATTGCGTAACTACAGGCGCAAACGATGATGAGAGCGTTGCGAAGATATGTTCGTTGTCAAGTAAGGACTGACACCACTGCGTGAATAATCGTGAAAACTCTTGATGAATTGCAGACAAGACGTGTTTTTCCATCACGCCCACGGTAGGGATGAAGCTTTGCGTAAGCCAACGCTCTTTTGCAATCAACACTGAGAGTTGTTTTTTTTGCTGTTTAGTAGTTTCTATTGCTTGCTCTGCTTCTAAAAGGCGAACAGACAGCTGTTGTTCTCTCTCTACAAGCCCCGCTACGCGCGCTTTGGCATTGGACACTTGTTCTGTGATGGTGCGGAGTTCTTGCTTTGCGGTGCGAAATGCTGTGTCGTCCGCTAGTGGCTCTGCGATTGCTTGCTGTTGTTTTTCAAGTGTTTTGAGTTGTTCAGAAAAGGATTTTTCTTCCGCGATAAAAACGTCTAGTTGCTCGCGCGCCAACGTTTGCTTTTGTGTGAACAGCCGATGCTCGTCATACATTCGCTTTCGTTGTTGCAACGAGAGCTGTTTTTCTGATAACTCAGTAATCGCTTTTTCGAGCTTTGCAAGAATTGTAGATACAGAAGATTGTTTTTCATCAAGTGCCGCGATTTCTTTTGCAAGGTCTTTTGCGATGTGGTCTTTGTGGTCTTGGCCAACGTCTTGTTGACAGACAGGACAAGTTGAGAGATCGGCGATATCAGTTGATTTTGCAGTAAGAGAACGTTTTTGTTCTTTGATCTGTTGCTCTTTTGCTTTTGCCTGAGCACGCTTTTCTTTGTAGGAAACAAGTCTTTCTTGCAACTCATCAAGCGCTTGTTGCGGATTTTCAACCGCGGCTTTTTCTTGTGCGAGCAAG
Source organism: Candidatus Woesearchaeota archaeon (assembly GCA_007116645.1). Taxonomy (GTDB): domain Archaea; phylum Nanobdellota; class Nanobdellia; order Woesearchaeales; family SKIA01; genus SKIA01. Next base: position 6,617 of record SKIA01000035.1, on the reverse strand, counting down.
CTTTGCTGAGCAGTTATTTTACCTGACAAAGATGCGAGCTGTCGTTTGAGGGCGTCTTGCTGAGTGGTTATTTGCAACAGGCGTTGCTTTCGGGCGCGCTCTTTTTCTAAGAGTTCTTCTTGTGCTGCGAGCGTGAGCTCCACACCCTCTTGCTGTTTCTTTAAAGCTGCGAGTTCTTGCTGAAGAAATATTTTTTCTTTAGATGCTTGTTCTTTTTCTGTGATGAGTTGACGCGCTTTTTCTTGCAGTTGCTCTTCGTCTTTGAGTTGCTCTGTAAGTAGTCGTTTGTCATCGCGTAATTTCTTTGCCAGCAAGTTAGCGTTGTCTTGGATGAGCTGGTAGCGATCAACACCAAACACTGCTCGCAATGTATCAAGACGGGACTGATCGTTTTCAAACAAAATCTGCTTGAGCTCTTCTTGAGGCGTATAGACCGTGTAGCGAAAGACAAAACCCTTTGTTTTTGTTAAGAGCGCTTCGGGATAGCCCAGGATTTCAAGGACTCGTGCTTTAAGCTCGTTTGCTGTGAGAAGTTCTTGTGCGCCGTCAATCTCCAGATAACCCCCGTCTTGACGTACACCCTGGCTTGAGCGCTTAAGGGTTCGGTGAATAACGTATGTGCGGTCGGTGTGAAAGGTGAGCGTGACTGAACCTTCTTGTTCTCCATGCCGTAGTAAGCCATCACCGCTGATGTCTCCTCGCCGAATACCAAACAAAGCAAACTCGATTGCTAAGAGAATGGTTGATTTTCCAGAGCCGATATCGCCTGCAAGTAACGTGATACCCTCTTGGAAATCAAGTGATTCTTCCTGATAAGAACGGATGTTTTTTAGGGAGAGGGAATGAATAAGCATGGACTAGCAAGAGTTGCGGTGGTTAAATGTCTTACGCAAGAAGACGCGAGAGCCAATCAATTTCTTCTTGTATAATCGAGTGTCCGCCACCAGGGAATAAGTTGAACGTTACTTCTGCATTAAGTTCGCTGTAGATTTTCGCTGTTTTTTTTATTCTATGCGCAGGAATGAACGGGTCGTTTTCAGAACCACCAATGTACACAGGTGTTTGTTTGAGGTCTCCTTTGTATGTCAGGAGTTGTTCTGTTGGGCCAATAACGCCTCCCGAGAAGATGCCAACACCACCGTATTTCATTGGAAGAGTTGCAACAGCTTCTGCTGTGAGGCACGCTCCTTGCGAGAAGCCTGCGATGAACACGTTTTCTGAGCCAAACTCGTCTGCGTATTGTTGAATTAGTTCTTTTGCTGTTTGTAGTGATTGTGACAATTTAGGTTCGTTTTCTTGTCTTGAACGCAAGAAACTATGCGGATACCACGCACGCTCAGGCGCTTGGGGTGCGACAACAAAGACATCTGGCAAGTGATCTGCTAGCGTTGCAATGTCTTCTGCGGTGCCGCCTCTTCCATGAAAGAGTATGAGAACTTTTTCTGATTCTTTATTGCCTTTTGTAATCATTGCGTGTCTCCTAATGGCGGAAGAGCCTTTTTGATTGCTTCTCGCTGCGGCTCAAGCCAAGGCGGCAATTGAAGCGTTTGCCCGAGATGTTCTTCGTCTTCGTCAATTAAGAACCCAGGGCCGTTCGTTGCTATCTCAAACAAAATACCTGACGGTTCTCGGAAGTATACGCTGCGAAAATAATTTCTGTTGACCACAGGCGTTGGATAGTGTTTCTTTAATGCCGAGCGCCATTTTTCTTGGTCTTCGTAATCAGGAGCGCGAAACGCGATGTGGTGTACCATACCGTTTGCAACAATACCAGGTTTAGCATCAGATTCTTCTAAGAACACTTCTTGACCACTTGGAAGAGCCGTCGTTTGTACTCCAAGAGTGTCGAGCACTGCGCGCGACTCTCCTACTTTATCTGATGACAATGTGACAGCATGGATGGTTAACTCTTTTTTTGCGTTGTCTGTGCGCATAATACCTAGCGGCATGCCATCAGCGTCTTGAAAGAGCAAGTTATTCTCTTCAATGAGGAACGGGACGCGTTTTTCTGTAAGCACTGCTTTCCAGTGCGTGATATCACTTGACGAAAACCACGTTCTCGTCACCGTTCTTGCTCCTGGGCGTCCTTGAGGCGCTTGTGGAAGAACAAAAAACGTAAGGATAGTTCCTTTAACACCAGATGCGTCAGCATAGTATAAATGCCACGTTGTTGGGTCGTCAAAATTCACAGTTTTTTTGATGAGTTGGAGTCCTAACGTTTTGGTGTAGAATAATACGTTTTGTCTACCGTTGCGACAAATCGCTGTGACGTGATGCAGGCCAGGAGTTCTCATGCGGTAGAGTAAAGCAGTTTAACACTTAAAGGTATGGTTGAAGCCACTGGACATGCACGGCCAGAAGTGTTTTTAAAGCGTAAAACATCAATAAAAAGTGGTAGCAGGAAAGGAAAAATACGCTCCAAACGTGGAGTTTAGCGAAGATCTTGCAGAAATTATCGGAATCATATTGGGAGATGGAAACGTCTTCTCATATGTACAAAGAGGTAAAGGAATCGCTGTAAGAGGAGTTTCAATAGCATTTCACGGGGACGAGGAAAGCTATTTCTTTAGAGTTCGAGCGTTGCTACTTTCAGTATTTGGAGAAAAAGCATCTCGTGTGGAGCACAAAACACGCAACGCTCGCTACCTGCGACTGTACGGAAAGGGATATGTTGAGCTGTTTACAGCACTTGGACTGCCTCCAGGAAACAAAATCACCAACAACGTAACCATTCCAGACTGGATTTTCTCGAACAAAAGCTGGTTAAGAGCTTGTATAAGAGGGCTGATAGATACAGACGGTTCAGTGTATAGAACAGGCAGATGGACTCAAATCTGCTTTAGAAATCATAATCCTGCATTACTCGCAGATACAAGAAGAGGACTATTGAAATTAGGCATATTCACATCCCAAATAACACGCAGAAAAATCTATGTGAGCAGAAAGCACGCTTTGCGTAAGCTTTTTAATGAAATTGGTTTTCGTAACTACAAGCACGAATCACGATTTGTGCAATATATAGCCCCGTAGTATAGCGGCCATTCAGCCATCAAAAGCTGAGTCGAGAGTATACGAGCCTTTGGAGCTTGGGACCCCGGTTCGAATCCGGGCGGGGCTATGATTCTACACCGACCTGTTTTGCCGCCAGCACAAACTACAGTACTGAACGCCCCAAATAGACACTCATCAAGTCATGAGGCTCAAATCCAGTGGTCGAATAAATAGGAACCCTCGCGTCGCCAGGAGCCCAATCAACCTTCCATAGCTTAGTATAATTCTCTTGAGGAGTATCACCACGAGACCTGTCGTTTATATCAAACAACCGGTGGCGTAGGCGATCAAGCGATATGTCCAGTATCGCTCCATCCATGTGTCGTAAAAACGCTTGTCCCTCACGAACATCTGCTTGCATGTGTCCAAATAATACTGGAATAGTCGTTTCTTGATACGCTTCATCAATCGGGCGTAAGATTTCGTCATGAGTCATCTGAGGCAAACATAAACCTCTTGAATCAAGTTTATACGGATTTCCCGGAGTCCAGGTTGTTCCGAGAGTCTCTTCGTGAACAGCCCGTAAATAATCAACTGCGCCAGAAAGATCGTACACTTCCCAAATACCATCTACAAAACCTGCTTTGTCTGCACGAAGTCTATGACGAATTCCGAGTTTCGCGCTTCCATTACAACGCGCAGCTATACGAGGAACTGTACAATACAGTTCTCCTTCAATGTGCTCAGCATCAGCACCCAGCTTAGGAGTCCACCAATCATTTGGAAAACTATCCACGCCAGTTTCCGCGTTTCGTAACACACTTCTGAACTCATCTGGCATGCGCTCAGACATAATCATTGGACTGTTTGGCGTGACCCCTCTACCCTGAGGAGCGTAATGACTTTGGTTTAATGATGCTAGGCGTTCGTGAATTTCTGGGTGCACCTTTGCTGTTGCACCATGAGATTCACGCAAATAAGCAAGGGTCTGAATAATAAAGTCTGCTGCAAACTCAGCATAAGGTTTTTGTGTTCGTGGGACAAAATCTATCTCCTGTCGACCATCAAGGTCGTTAAAGCTTAGCGCCCCAAACGTCGCTTTGGGCGGTCTAGACGGTGCTTTCGCTATAATTAATTCGAGGCCCGACTCTTTTTTGCGAACAGCCATACTCTCATGTAGCCCACATCAGTATATAAATAATGTGGATTGTTACTACTTGTCAGTGTATCTTTATTGCTGGTGTTTTACACAACTCGTAATTTGCTACGCGTGAAACAAAATCTTGACCCTATAATACAACTTTATGTAGTAGATAAACTTAGACGCAATATGAAAACATGGATCTTAGCAGTGTTGTGCGCAGTAGGACTTGTCGCCATCGGCGGCTTACTTGGTGCTGTTTTCTCAACCGAAGGCTATGGCGACCGAGAGCAACCATCATTTGCCCCGCCCTCATGGGTGTTTGGACCTGTATGGACGGCATTATATGCGATGATCGGAATCTCTTTAGCATTGCTCATTAAGCAGCGCGCAACAAATGCGCTGTACTGGTTTGGCGCGCAACTATTCCTGAACTTTTTATGGACTCCTGCGTTCTTTGGCATCGATTCGCCTCTTGTTGCGTTCATCATCATTCTTGCGCTGCTTGCAACACTTGTAGTTACGATGTTTAAAGCGTGGAACTACTCTCGTATTGCAGTTTACTTACTCGTTCCTTACGTGCTCTGGGTGGCCTTTGCGACCGTACTAAATGGCGCGCACGTATTTTAATCACCACCAAAACATACTTTTCAGTCTAATTAACCTCGCCGATACAACAAAAGCAGCAAACTCTCTTGGCACCAACAAACAACATATAGCTCATAGAGGAATTGCTTAAATGTCTTAGAAATATGATATATCAGGGGGAGACATTATGAATTCAATGAAGGACTTATTGGTGGAACAATTACAAGATTTATACGACGGTGAGATACAAGTGCTTGCTGCACTTCCAAGAATGCACATGCAGGCATCCGACGAGGAGCTCAAAGAAGCAATAGAAGTGCACATTGCTGAAACACAAAACCAAGTTATGCGACTTGAGCGGTCGTTTCGTATGCTTGAAGAAGAGCCGACAAGAAAAGATTGCATGGGCATGCGCGGAATACTTGCAGAGACAGAGGAAGCCATGAATGAAGCCACATATGCTCCCGTAAAAGATATGAGCATCATTGCTCACGCACTTCGCATCGAGCATTACGAAAAAGCAGGATACCAAATAGCAATCATCATAGCTGACCGGATAGATGCTGAAGATGTAGCAGATCTGCTTGAAGAATCATATGAAGAAGAATCACTCGCAGCAGAAGCGCTTGAGAACTTTGCTACCGAGTCATTTTTTGATAAGATAAAAGAAGCCTTTTCAAATGAAGGAGGAGCACACGTCTAGTCGCCCTCTAAGAGGCGCTTGTACGATTCATAACCTTCTTCTCGGCCACGAAAACCCATAGCAACAATATAGATTTCTTTGCTTTCATTGCGAGAAGTGGGCGGTTTTGTGCACTTCACAAAATCAAAATGTTTTCGCACCTCGGCAAGGTATGCGTCAAAGTCTTCTCCTTGGAATATCTTAACAATAAACGAACCTTCTTTTTTAAGCCGCAAAAGAGCGATTTCGAGTGCCCGCACAGAAATAAGATACGACTTGTACTGGTCGCGCGAGTCACCAGTGGTTTTTGGCGCGGCATCAGATAACACCACGTCAGCGACGGGAAGCTGATCTAGAACTTCTTGGTCGTACAAATCACCTTGAATGCAGGTGACGCCATCAATAGGATGCATACGAGTTAAATCAACAGCCGTGACGTGCCCAAACTTAGAAGCTACGATACTTCACCCACCAGGCCATGCTCCGAGGTCAAGAATAGAACTTGCGTTATCAAGAAACGCGTATTTTCTATTGAGTTCTTTGAGTTTATACGAGCTTCTGGCGCGAAGGCCTTCTTTGCGCGCGCGCATAGCAGTTTTATCCATACAAGGCGCAAAGCACAGAAAACTTATGAGCGTTGCAATTATCGAATCTCAAATGACACAGTCTCCACCTCAGAAAGCAATCCAGTATCAGCACTCAAACACTGAACAATAGACTCATACGTTGAACAACGCGCCAAACCATCAAGAACGAGAGAGTGCCCCACACCATCAGATGATGAGAAAGACAACGACATAACATCAAAGGAGAAAGCCACATCGCTTGCTCGACACTCAGCAGCACTTGTCGTCCGCACATGCAAATCGACGCTTCGCGTGTTAGGATTAAATTGCTGACCTGATTGAGGAGCAGTAATAGTCGCTGCAAATTCAGTACTTCCTTCAATACTAAAAAGACCTCGACACCATCAGAAGTCTGACTGAGATCATCAGATCTACAGCGCACATAACGCGTGAATAAAAACCCATCAGAACCCTTAAAAAAAACATATGAACATCCTGAACAAATACAGCCTCAGATCCATAAATCACTTACTAAAGAAATACACACTAAGGAAACACGCACGCTCATGCACTCATTCCTTCACGCACTAATATCACTCATCGCTCAAGCAATAATCGAAATAAAGCCCTATCACGCACAGAGTAAGTT
>SKIA01000014.1 GCA_007116645.1 Candidatus Woesearchaeota archaeon | reverse complement strand
GGTTGAGCACTACGATTTGTGCGTCAAACTCTTGCGCTACTGTTGGTGGATTGTCTTCTGGGCCGATGACGTCTCCACGTGCAACATCTTTCTTACCAAAGCCTCGAACGCTGATTCCAACGTTGTCTCCTGGCTCTGCTGATTGTTGTTGTGAGTGGTGCATCTCGATGGTCTTGACTTCTCCTTTTACTCCAGTTCCTTCACGTCCAGGGGTTGCCATGACTTTTTGTCCTAGCTTCATTACTCCAGTTTCGATCTTTCCTACTGGAACAACTCCGATACCGGTGATGTTGTATACGTCTTGGATTGGCATCCGAAGAGGTAGGTCGGTTGGACGTTCAGGTGGGTTGAGGCTGTTAATTGCATCAAGTAGTGTTTCTGGTGCAAATGGTAGCTTTTCTGATTTCTTAGCAACGTTTTCTCCAGGAAGTGATGCGATTGGGATGAACTTTACTTGTTCCATCTTAAATCCAACGCTCTTCATGAGTTTGGTTACTTCTTCTTTTACTTCTCCAAAGCGTTTTTCGCTGTAGTCTTGCAAGTCCATTTTGTTGACTGCAACAATCATCTGTGAAACGCCAAGGGTACGTGATAAGAACACGTGCTCTTTTGTTTGTGCGTTAACACCGTCGTTTGCTGCTACTACAAGTACTGCTGCGTCTGCTTGTGAAGCTCCAGTAATCATGTTTTTAACAAAGTCTTTGTGTCCTGGTGCGTCAATGATGGTGAAGTCGTACTTATCAGTTTCAAACTTCTTGTGTGCCAGGTCGATTGTTACTCCGCGTTCTTGTTCCTCTTTGAGGTTATCCATTACGTACGCGAATTCGAAACCTGCTTTACCAAGTTCTGATGCTTTGTCTTTGAGTTTTCTTAATTGTTGTTCGCTGATGTTTCCGGTGTCGAAAAGGAGTCGTCCAACTGTTGTGGATTTTCCGTGGTCAACGTGTCCGATGAACACCAAGTTCATGTGTATTTTATCTTTTGCCATTATAGTAAACCCTCCGTGGTCGTGGTGGTCAATTGCTGGAGAACTCAGGTTGCTTTATAAATGTTACTGAGCCTGTTCCGTGCGTGTTCTCCCTAGAAGCTCTGACGCGTCAATTAAGAACAACACATATAAACAATTATTGATTTACCACTGTTATGGAACAACGATTGCGCATTCCTGTTGGAGCACTCGAATTAGAGATATTTGCGACAAAACGATTTATTTTAGACCCTGGTAAGCTCATTTACACACTGCAGCCTATTGAATCACACATCACACCTGTTGAATTAGACGGAAAAATCGTTCCGCTCAGCGCAGAAGAAGAAGAATTCTTGAATGCATACATTCATGATGATACCCCGCTTGAGATTACCAGTTGGCCAAGAACTACGGGTAGCATCAGTGTCTCTTTGCCATATATTGGCTCTAGTCACGGAAAAGCAGAAAACGAAGTCGGCAATATTGACTTTCGTACGCACGCAACCAATCACCCGACTATTGTAGAGCTTGGACGCTTGTTATATCGAACCATTAATAGCGACGACCCTATTCAGCCTACAAAGCCCTTTACGCCTCATCAAACAACACAGGACCTTTCTGCACTCATTGCAGTCCTTGAGACGCGCCTTCCCGACGCAATTCAAGATACGTATATTCACTTGAATGAATCCATTCCGCGCTTTTTGCAAGAGCAGCGCACACGTAACGATAATCCGCAGCCCATAGATGCTCCTGATTTGCCGTTTTATTTCTAGATTCTAAAAAGTATTGTGCTACGTGTTGTGTAAAGAAAAGTAAAAAGAAAAAAAAATAATGGCCTTAGTTGAGGCCTTTTCGCGTTCTGATTTGTCCAATGATCTTGTCTTGGAGTTCGTCAGGCAATCGCTCGAATGCTTGGTCAATAACTGATGAACTTCCACGTCCACCTGTTGCTGACCGCAAATCGTTTGACATACCAAACATTTCTGCTACTGGGATGCGTGCAGTGATTTGCTGCATTGCTCCTTCTGCTTGCATGTCGATGAGTTGTCCGCGCTTGTTTGAAATCAATTTACTAATTTCTCCCACGTATTCTTCTGGCGCGTCAAACATGATTGTTTGTACTGGCTCGTAAAGTAGTGGTTTTGCAACTGCCATTGCTGAACGGATACCGTCACGTACTGCTGGGTACATTTGTGCTGGTCCTCTGTGGATTGCGTCTTCGTGTAGTTTTGCATCCAAGAGGCGTACAACGACTCCAAAACAGGGCTCGTTTGCGATTGGTCCTTTCATCATGACGTCTTCAAACATGTCGTTTACGAGTTCTTGGATTTCTCCGATGTGAACAATACCTCTTGTGTCGTCAATCAGGACGTTTCCGTTAAAGATATCTCGTACTGAGCGTGCTTCTTTTGCGTCCATTCCTGCTTCAACAAGTGATGCCCAGAGGTCTGAGTCTTTTTTCTTGACTCTGCCTGAAGGTACTTTTCCTGCTTTGATTGCGTCTCGCATCTGCGCAGTGATTGGTTCTGCTGTGAAGTAGAGTCTGTTGTGTTTGTTTGGACTCTTTCCTTCTTGTGCGTCTGCAGTTTTTCCTGTAACCGTCTCTCTAAACACCACTACTGGTGGCGAGGTAATTACTTCTACGCCTTTTTCTGTTTTGATGCGGTTCTCAATGATTTCAAGGTGCAATTCTCCCATTCCGCTCATGAGGTGCTCGCCTGTTTCTTGGTTGATTTCGATTTGTACTCCAGGGTCTTCCTTGGTTACTTGAATCAATACTTCAACGAGTTTTGGCAAGTCTTGTGGGCGTTTTGCTTCGATTGCTTTTGTGATTACAGGGTCGAAGATGTGCGTGATTGCTTCAAATGGTGTTTGTTGGCCTGTCGTACAGCTTTCTCCAGGGTATGCGTTTCGAAGTCCTGCGACTCCGATGATGTTTCCTGCTGGAACGTTGTCTACAATTTCTCTTTTTGCACCGTTATATACGAATACTTGTTGTACTCTGTTTTCAACGCCTGCTCTGTTGAGGAAAAGACTTGTTCCTTTCTTCATAGTCCCTGAGAATAGTCGTCCTGCGCTGATCTCTCCTGCTTGTGGGTCGATTGCGATTTTTGTGACGACAAACGCTACAGGTCCGTTCTTGTCTGCTGCCATAAGGCTTTTTCCAAATGGACTGTCTACGTCTCCGTGCCAGATCTTTGGGATTCTGTATGCTGACGCTGTTGGCGGGTTTGGAAGGTGCTTTACTACTGCGTTTAGTACAACTACGTGAATAGGTGCTTTTTTTGCAAGTGCTTTGTATGCTCCGTCTTCTCCTTGGTATGCGTCGATGATTTCTTGGAAGGTAATCCCGTTTTCTTGCATGTAGTCAATGCTTAATGCCCAGTTGTGAAACGCACTACCAAAGCATACGCTGCCGTCTTGTACTGATGGCTGCCATTTCTTTCCGTATTCTTCTTCTGCGAGTTGCTGGATTTTTTTGTTTACGTTCGTAATGATTTTTACAAAGCGTTCTTGCATTGCTTGTGGTGTGAGTTGGAGTTCTTTGATGAGGCGGTCTACTTTGTTGATGAACAAGATAGGTTTTACTCGTTCTCGAAGCGCTTGGCGAAGTACTGTTTCTGTTTGCGGCATGATTCCTTCTACTGCACAAACTAGGACGATACATCCGTCTACTGCTCTCATTGCTCTGGTTACGTCTCCTCCGAAGTCTACGTGTCCTGGGGTGTCGATGAGGTTTACGAGGTAGTCTTTTTGTTTGAGGGTGTGTACCATCGATACTGCTGCTGAGTCGATTGTGATTCCTCTTTCTGCTTCGTCTGCGTGAAAGTCGAGTTGTCGTGCTTTTCCTGCGAGATCCTCACTCATCATGCCTGCGCCTGATAGGAGGTTGTCTGAGAACGTTGTTTTTCCGTGGTCAATGTGGGCACAAATTGCGATGTTTCTGATTTGTTCTGGTTTGTCAGAAATCGTCATTACCCGTTCACTCATCTTTGCCATTATATTATATTCACCTGTAGTGTTATACTTGCGGAGAGTAACTAGCTGTTTTTAAGGTTTTGCTCATCTCACGCTCCGAAACGTCAAATCGATAAGATTATAAAGCATTAATAGCAGAAAAACATTTGTGAGCAAACAGCAAGACACATCATCTGACGCCCGCGTTCTTGTGGGAGTTGTAGCAGTATTTATCGCAATCGCAGCAGTTATCACATTTACCACTGTTCCAGGCACTCCGCAAGGCTTTTCTGTAATTGAGCAAACTACTGATGACGTAGTATGGATTGATATTACTGCTCAAAACGTGCAGCAACTGCACAGCGCTCAATTAGTTATTTCATATAATCCGTCTGTTGCCACATTCGTGCACGCAGAATCAGGACCCTTCTTGTCTCGAGAATTACAAGAAGACGAACAGTTATTTTTTCCTGAAGACAGCGTGACTGCGCAAAACGGTCGCGTTTCTGAATTGTACTTTGTCCGTCTCTCACCTACTGGCGTGAGCGGTTCAGGAGTGATTGCATCACTTGCATTCACCGCTTCGTCAAGTAATCACGGTATCGCACTTCACGAGGCAATTCTTGTTAATGAGGATGTTGAGGAGCTCCCAAGTACGCACGCTAGCTCTTCGCTTCGCGTCATCCCAGGAACTCCTCAAGAACCAGAGCCCGAACCAGAACCTGAACCCGAAGTACGCGTTCCGCTCGTTTCAGACCTTGGCCCGTCAGGAACACTCTCTCGTGACACCACGCAAACCACGCTTACTGCGCGCACAGACATCTCTGCTCAGTGCCGCCACACCACCAGTCGTGGCCGATCATTCAGCCAGATGACGCCATTCTCATCTACTGGCGCAACCTCACACCAACACCCTGTGAGCGTTACTGCTGGCAATTCATACACCTACTATGTGCGCTGCCAAGACCCTATCGCTCTTGGCACCTCTGCTGAGCACACAATCTCGTTTTCGGTTCAACGCATGCCTCCAGGACAAGTAGACCGCGGAGGAGACAGTGGTGGCGATGACGGCGGAGATACTGATAGACCCGGTAACCGTCGCGGACAAGTGCGCGTTCTTGGAACCAGCTTTACTCTTGGTGGAGAAACTGCTGGTGTGGGAACTACTGACACCTCAGGCTATCAGCTTAGCACTGCTGCGCGAATCACTAATGGCATCTGGGTTGTTATCGCACTCATCTTTGTAGTCTCAATGTTTGCAGTAACCTCTTTGAGTACTCGCAAGGGCAAGAACCCCGAGATTGTTCGCTTGCGCAAACAAGAGAAATCCAAGAAATAATTCTGCGAGGTTTTTTATATGAGCACTCGCGAAATGAGTATATGAATTCACGACCTGCATGGCCCGAAAGTCGCGCCGTTTTTGCACTATTAACAATCATCGCTATTGCTATGGTGTGCGTGCTTATGGTCAATCCGCATTATCCGTATGTACAGGGATTTCCAGTTCTAGAGGCAGCAAATACTCCTGTTTCTAGTGATGACTTAGTGTTTGTGAACGTCACTATTAGTGGTGCTTCTGATGTTCTTGGAGCACAGCTTGAGTTATCATTTAATCATAATGTCTTGTCTCTTGAGGAAGTGCGTGCAGGAAATTTCTTTGGTCAGGACGTGTTTTTTCCACAAGAAAGCATGGTTGTCAGTCAGGGCAGTGTCAGCGATTTGTTCTTAGTTCGGCTCTCAGAAGAAGGAGTTGATGGTTCAGGAGTGCTTCTTGAATTAGTGTTTGAAGCGATAGGAAGCGGGCAAGGAAACATAGAGCTCGAAGAAGTTCTGCTCGCAAATAGCGCTGCACAAGAAACTTCTGCTACTGTCTCGCTCGCAACCCAGGTAGTTTCTGCTCCTTCTGAGGGAACCACTCCTGTCCTGAGCAATCTCGCGCCCACTGGCACATTGAGCGTGGGCACTACTGAAACATTATTACTCGTAACTACTAGTGTTCCTGCGTTTTGTCGTTTTTCAACAACGCAAGGCGCATCTTTTTCTTCAATGACTGTTTTTGAAGAAACTAATAGTACTGATCACGAACACCTGCTTGAGGACCTTACCGGCTCTAGCCATACCTATTATGTGCGTTGTCGTGACGCTCAAAGTTCACTCACTTCTTCTGCGAGCACCATCTCGTTTTCGATTGCTCAGCAAAGCACACCGTCAACGCCCTCAACGCCTAGTACTGGTGGGGGAGGCGGAGGTGGTGGAGCTGCTCCTCCTCCTACGCAAACAACAACTAATAATGAGCAGACTATGCCTCGTATTGAGTATACGCACCAAACGAATTCTGGTGTGAGTCGCGTAACAGTTGATTTTCCTAGCGAAGTTTCACGCCAAGCAGTACTTCGCGTCCAACCAGTATCTGTGCAGTCCGCCCAGGCTCCTACGCAAACCGATATGGGACCTAATACTGTATTGTACAGTGTGGGGTTGTTTACTCTTGAAAACACTGATGAGTCCCCTTCCACAATCTCTTTTACTACAAACCTTGATGAGGAGTGGCTTGTCTCCCAAGGACTACATGAAGATGATATTGTAGTGTTTGGATACAGTCAAGGTTCTTGGTCGCAACTGACTGTTTCAGGTGTTTCGCGCAGTAACGGTGTCGTAACTATTTCGGCAACTGGACAGGCTGTTGAGCGATACGCAGTGGGTGCACGATATGATCCTCCTGAACCAACAACGCCTACGACTACTCCTCCTCAGCCTTCAACAACTACTGCCGCTCCTGCTCCTACGGGATGGTCTGGTCTTCGCATTCTCGCAACCATTCTTCTTATTTTCGCAGTAACGATGTCTGTTGTTGGCGGTGTCGTGCTTCGTGCTAGCAAGCCTCCTGAATTTAAATTGTGAGTTAGAATTATATAGGAGTATATGCCTGTTAGTTTTGGGAATTGGAAATGGCACTACCTGCAACCATACAACAAGACGCTGCAACTGAACAGTCGTCTCTTGAAGCAATTTTTGGCAAGTACAATTGCACGCACAAAGATTCCCTTGTAGAGTTTAATTTTAATGATACAGCATACGAAGCATGATTTAGTTCGAGCGCACTTCACGTCCGACCCTTGCGATCTGGTAATGAATCATTTTCAGCGGTGCATCAGGATGTCGTTTCTCAAGTGAATAGGTTTGTGAGTCGTGCATATCCTCTGAAATGGTATCCTGTAGATGCTGTTTGTCTTCACATTACGCGTCACGAAGTTATTGACGATGTTCTTGGTGAGCATCGCGAGTGGCGCGGAGCTTTGCCTGATGCGAATTATCGTTAGAAAAAAAGGTAAGAATAAAAAAAATTTATAGGATGTGCATGTCGTGCACTGTTTTGTATGAGTGCATTTCTTTTGCGTCAAACCAAAGAGCTACTTCTTTTTCTGCGTCTTCAGCGTTTGCTGATGCGTGAATAAGGTTTTTTACTCCGATTTTTTGTTGGTCTGCGTAGCCGTAGCTGACGTGTGCAAAGTCTCCACGGATAGTTCCTGGAGCTGCTGCTTTTGGTTCTGTTGCGCCAACCATCTTTCTGATGGTGCTGATTGCTTCAACGCCTTCAAGTACCATTGCAACGACAGGTCCTTCTGTGATCATGCTCTCAAGGCCAGGATAAAATCCTTTTTCTACGTGTTCTGCGTAGTGTTCTTTTGAGAAGTCTTTGTCGACCCATACCATTTTCATACCCACCATTTTGAGGCCTGCACGCTCAAAGCGAGTGATGATTTCTCCAACAAAGCATCGCTGAACAGCGTCTGGTTTGAGTAACACAAGTGATCTCTCAATCATTTTTTAGCCTCTTTTTTAGCTGTTTTTTTGGCAGGAGTTTTCTTAGCTGCTGGTTTCTCCGCTGCTTTTTGCTCTTCGCTGTGCGTTGCCATTGCGATACGTTGGTTTTTTGCTTTTCGGTGTTCTTCAGTCCATGCTACTGTTCGTGGTTTGCGACCAAGTTTGAACATGTTCTTTTCTTCTTTGCGGTTCATAAACCACAAGATCTTACCGTCTTTTTTGACGTACATAAGCCCTTTTCCTGGTGGGATTTCTTTTCCTGAGAAACTGCTTTTAACCATTATCGTCCACCTCTTGAGAGCGGTCTTGCTTCGATTTCTGTTTCTCGAAGCATGAGTACGTCGCCTAGTTGTACAGGTCCGCGTACGTTTCTGCGCAATATTTTGTTCTTATCACGACCTTCGAGGACTTTTACGCGCACTTGCGTTGCTTCTCCTCGGGTTCCTGTTCTTCCAACAATTTCTTCAACTGTTGCAGGAATGGCGTTTGTGAACTGCGTCTGTTTTTCGTCTGCCATCCTTATTCCTCCGTAGCTGCTGCTGCTTCTTTCTTGACTTCAGAGAGGAGTTCTTTTGCTTTTCCTGCGGTGGTAATAGCGACTGCTACTGTTCCTACTGCAAGTCCTGCTGCTGCTCCGAGTTCTTCTTTTGAGCATGCGTCTTGTACGCATTGAACGCCCTTTTCTTCGCAAAGCACTGGTAGGTGCATGACGAGTTCTTTTGGGTTGACGTCGTTTGCGATGACGACAAGTTGTGCTTTTCCTCGCTCAACTGCTTTGGTTACTTCGTTGACTCCTTTACGGATTTTGCCCGATTCACGAGCGACTTCGATTGCTTGTAATGCGTTTTCCATGTGTTGTGTCCTCCATTGGAGACACGAGAATCGTGATCTCCTCAGCCTTTCGGCCTCATTGGTTGTAAGTGAGAGAATGAGCGTTGCTTTTTAAGCGTTATTGCTTGTACAGCTGTGAAATTACTTCTTCTACTGGCGGGTCTGTGATGGTAAGGTCGATAATGTCTGTTTTTTGTGCTATTTTTCCTACCAGTTCTCGTATTCCTAGTATTTCTCTGTTCAAAACGAATTGTGCTTCATAATCAGAGATAGTTTGCAGTTCTGAAATGCCCTTTTTAGGGAGTTTAGGAAGTTTTTCTTGTGTGACGATGCGCACGTGTTTTGTTTTGCCAGCGATTTCTCGTAATGCCTTTAGGCTGTCATCAAACACTTTTTCTCCGTTGTTAATAACGATAACGCGGTGTGCGAGGTGTTCTATGTCATCCATGTCGTGTGTAGTGAGGATGTATGTGGTGCCATACTCTTTGTTTGTGTAGTGAATAAAGTCTCTGATTGCTTGTTTTGCAAACACGTCAAGTCCTATTGTTGGTTCGTCTAAGAAAACGAGTTTTGGGCGGTGCAATAGTGCCATGACAAACTCGCATTTCATTCGCTCTCCTAAAGAAAGGTTTCTTGCTGGTCTGTAGATAACGTCTTGGATTCCTAGTCTTGTGACAAGTTCTTGTTTTCTTCTCTCAAACTCTTCGGGCTCGATATCGTAGAGATGTTGTGAAAGAGAAAAGCTGTCTGCGGGCGGAATATCCCACCATAACTGGCTTTTTTGCCCAAACAATGCTCCGATGTATCGCACGTACTGCTTTCTTTGCGAGAACGGTTCAAATCCGAGCACACGTACCTCTCCTGAAGTAGGATTAAGAATTCCGGTGAGTGCTTTGATAATCGTGCTTTTTCCTGCGCCGTTTGGTCCAAGCAAGCCCACAATCTCGCCGCTTTTCACTGTGAACGAGACGTTTTGTACTGCGTGTTTTATTTCGTACTCACGGAAAAAAAGACTTCGAAATGCGCTTGTAAGGCCTTCTTTTCGTTTGGGCACACGAAATGTTTTACTCAAATCCCTGATTGTTATGATATCCATGCCTATCCTCCTGCACTCGTGTAGTGTTTAAGTGTGTTTTGCCAGTACCACACGCTCATTGCTAAGAAGAGGACTGGAAAGATCATTGCTCCAAGCATGATTGTTGAGAGTTGTCCCATAACGACTCCTACGGGTATGTATCCTGCTGCTCCCAGTGGTATGAGCGTCAAAAATACTGTTCCGAGTAGTGATGGGTATATACTTAGTGGAAATTGCGAGTATTGCCCTGCAATGTCTGAGAACTCAAAGAGTCGCAAAGTACTGATGTAGCGCACTGTTATTGCTGCTGAAAAGATGAATAGACTTGCAAAAAATGCTATTGCAAATGGCAATAGCAACAAGAGTACAAGTAATTGCAGCCAACTTATTTGTGCGTATACTACTGCGATAACAAATACTGCCAGCCCTGAGAGAAACTGTCCGGCATCTTCAAAGTCTATTGATCTATTGATGAGGTGTCCAAGACTGTTCACAGGTGCCAAGAGCAAGAGGTCAAACGTTCCTCTGTGTACGCGCTCGTTTGTATGCCAGATAAGACCTGACATGAACATGCTCATCACTCCTCTTGCGAGCTGGATGAATCCTGTGAGAAGGAGCATGTCGCTAAGCGTCCATTCTCCAAAGCCTTGAGATACTCCGTATAAGAGCACGATATACACTGGCATAGCGAGGTGTGCAAGAAACATTCCTGTGAAGCTAAGCGCAAAATCTAGTCGGTATGCCATTCGTGAGCGAAGAGCAAGTGATGCACACACTGCTTCAAGGCGCAGCCACTGCTTCATTGTCCTACTCCTTCATACTTTGCGCGTGCGCGCGACTGCACCCAAAGCAGCACCATGTATAGCGCAATAGTCCACGCGGCCGCAAGTAACACTACAAACCAAGGGTCAGTGTATCCTGCTAACGAGTACGTTCCCATAAACAAGCTTGCAGGCGCGTACACAACGAATTGTGCTGGCAGCCAAAACATGATGTGCTGTGCCCACATCGGCAAGATGTCTAGCGGGAAGAGCCCTCCTGTCATGAACAAGAACACTGGTATAAAGAGCATGCGCAATCCGTGGATATTTGTCATCCAAAACGCTGCGTGACCAATTATCATGTTAATGATAAAGCGCATTACGAACACAATGATGAGCATGCATAAAAAGGAAAGTAGCACTCCTTGGGGTGTGAGCACTTGTATTCCGAACACAAGTACTGCAAGAGTTGATAACGGAATTATTTCTAGGACTATTGCGATGCTTCTTGAAGAGACTTTTTTGGTAAACAGCCATCTCTGAAGCGTAAGAGGCCGAAGCAATATGGTATTTAGCGTTCCTTCTCGCACGTACTGTGCAATATCATAGTCGCTATGATCCCAGTGCCAGTATTGCAGCAGCATGACGAGTACAAAGTACGTGATGATTGTGTGTAATTCATACCCTGCTATGACTCCTCCGGCGAGCAGCGCGCTCCACACAAAGTATTGTACGCTAAAATACAGCGGACCGCTGAGTAGTGAGAAAAGGTAATATGCTCTGTAGGCGAATAGTTCGCGCATGTGCAGTGAGTATAATGAAGTAAAGAGCATAGAATCAGTTCGTTTG
>SKIA01000016.1 GCA_007116645.1 Candidatus Woesearchaeota archaeon | reverse complement strand
GCGCGAGCAGCAGAAGGATTTTCTCTGAGCAAAGCGAGTGCTTCTCGGAGTTGTCCTGAGTAGTCCCTAACGCCTCGCTCGTCCATGATGGCTTGTATGCGCAAAGCAAGCTTCAATAATGTCGTTGCCAAGACCACGCGACCCGACGAAGGAATCTCTTGGTCTTCGTTTGCGTAGTGGTCAATAATGCTGTACACGTCAATAACGAGTCTGCGAGCAAGCTCTTCTTGTCCTGACTCGCGCCGTTGCCGTGAAGAGAAGTATTCATGAATGAGCGCTCGTAATTCGAGTCCTTCTTTTTTGAGTGCTTCGTGAAAAATGCGTATTTTTTGTGCGTACGACACCACAGGCTTTTCGCGGCCGTTTGCTCGCAAGACGCGCTCACAAAAACCGTTGAAAGTAGTGATAACAACAGGAATGTCAGAGAGTCGTTCTTGCATTTCTTTGCGTGCTTTTCGTGTAAACGTAATCGCTAATACGTCGCGGGCCTTAATGCCTCCAAAACGCACTAAGAACTCTGCTCGTTTCGTAAGAACAGTCGTTTTTCCAGAGCCTGCACCCGCAACACAAAGAACTTTCTTTGCCGGACACACAATAGCGTGTTGTTGCTGCGGATTATATGGAGACAGCCACGAAGAAAATGCTTCTATCAGTTTCTTGCTATCACTATCGATTCCGTCTGCTGAAAACGAGTGTCGCTCATCAGGATCAAATGAAGGATTTTTGAGCTCAGCACCTCCTTTTGCAGTTAAATACACAAGAGAAAAGTATGGTTTGTCAGGGGGCGAGTGGCAGGTCAAAAAGCCGTTCATGACTAGTTTATCAAGCAGTGCTCGCGCCTGCGATGAAGACATTCCTTCTAGCTCGCCATAGGCTTTTAAGTCCATGTAGGTATCGTTTGACACCATTTTCTTGCTGACAACGCCGCACACGATTTCTACAAGAGTGCTTTTTCCGACGGCAAACGGCAGTTGTTTTACTGCTCGTAAAAATGCGAGGTGCTCCATATGTTATCATCATTCGCAGTCATTTATAAACTGCTTGGTAGCTTGTCCAGTGACAACAAACATTTAAAACGCAATTCTCATAAAAGCATGTATGGCAGACATCCCTCCCATCTTATGGATTGGTATTGGCATCGTCGTATCAGTTGTTGCGATGCTCGTTCCTGCTCTGACTATCTTTGTTGCGGTAGGAATTTTGTTTGCGGTAATAGGCATTGCTAAGATGGTTCGTGCCTCAAAAGACACTGGATCACTTACTAACAAGAACGCCTATCACACCGTAAGTCCTCGCAACGAACAATCAGCAGGAATTGACGCAAAAGTGTGTTTTGTGTGTGCTGCCAAAAACTCATCGCTTGCAAACTTTTGCGGCCACTGTGGACATCGACTAAAATGAAATATCTCTACCTCATACCCCTAGTACTTCTCTTTCTTGCTCCTACCTATTATGAAGGACAAAACTTTACTGTGGGCAACATGGAGTTTACAACACTTGTTGCTTCAAATGATCAAAGCATCGCAATAACGAGCGAGTACTTCACATTGATCTTGCGTCCTAACCGGTGTGAGGTGCGTGACGCATACGAGTTTTGCCTCAGAAACATTACTCGCGATTACGCAGAGTACTATCCTAACGAAGTACGCATTGTGCTTGACGTAGAAAACATTTGTGGCTCTGACTGCGTAGCGCTTGGCTATGCGTGCGAGCGCAACAACGAATGCGCAAGTAATTATTGTGTGCATGGCGTGTGTCGTAATCAGCGCACCTGGTGTGGTGATGGCGTGTGCGACCCTCAAGAAGAAGGCGTGTGTCTTGAGGACTGTCCTGTTCAAGAAGAATCGCCTGAACCAGTGATTGAGCAAGAAGAAGTGATTCAAGAAGAAGAAACAGTAGAAGAAGAGTCGGAAGAAACAATAGAAGAAGAGTCGGAAGAAACAATAGAAGAAGCGATCACTGAACAAGGCGCTACTGACGAAGAAATTGTTGAAGAACAACGACAAATTCTTGGTTTGTTATCAGAACAAGAAGTGCGTACCGCAGTCAGTAATGCTCGCACTGATGTGAATTGGCCTGCTGTTTCTGGTATCGTATTCACTGGTGTATTATTGCTTTTCTTGGTGTTTAGAAAGCATCGTCACGCGACCATATAGCGTTCTTCCCACGCATCGATTTCTCGGTCCGCCGCTCGTTTCTCATCACGACTCATTTTCTTTCTCCCGCGAACGCGTGGTTTGTCAGGAAATTGTTTTCGCAAATAAAACCCTGCAACAATTCCTGCGACGAGTCCGCCAAGGTGTGCAAGATGGCCAGTGCCGGTCCCTCCTGCGAAGGCTCCAACAATATCCATGAACGTCCATCCTGCTGCCGCGACGATCATCGGCATGGGCATTCCTGCCGCCCACACAACCATTTTTGGTCGCAAAACAGCAAGTGCTCCAAAGATGCCGTAGATTGCGCCAGAGATTCCGAGCACGCGGTGGTATCCTCCAAACACTCCGGCAATGTTTCCGATAACGCCTGCCGCGAGCAAAATCCACAAGTAGCGCTTTGTCCCAATGGTTCCTTCTAATAATAATCCAAATAGTCCGAGCGCAAACAAGTTTCCGAGCAGGTGCGCCATGCTTCCGTGCGCGATCATCGAGAAAAAGAAGTTTGGCTCAATATTGCCTACCGTCCACGCAAGGTCTAATCCCATGATTCCTTGCACTCCAAAAAAGACTACGACAATTACTACGCACAGTAACAAAGTGGAAAAATGGTTCTCAGCGTCCATACCTTTGAGATACTTCTTACTCAATATAAGTTCTTTGCTTACGCTGCCACAGGGTTTAAGGATACCGCAAGACGTGCGGGAAATGATTCTTGTTCTGTGGTGAAGGTAATGGTGATAAGAACGCTTTCCGAGCGTTCAGCAACGTCAAACGATGCTGAGGTAAGGTTGTCTAATATTTCTTGTGCATTAAGTGTGAAGTCTTCTAAAAAACGTTTTAAATCAAGAATTTCTACTCCCCGAACACGCCCTGCACTACTGATATCAAGGACTACGTCGCCCACAACAATGTTTGATGCGAACTTTTCTTTTGACGAAAAACCTTTATGCATTGACAACAGTCCATGCTTTTTATCTATTGAAATATTCATGTAGTCCTCCTATGCCGCTTGATATACGTCAGAATATATAATCCTTTGTCATCAAAAATAACGGGCAGAATGATTGTTTTATCGTTAGTTGCAAAGTGCAGTGCATGTTTTGTGTCTCCATACTTGCTTGGTTGGGAGACTACTTTCACAAGTGCTGTGGGTTGAGTGATGTGCTCTAATACTTCAGAATGTTTTCCTTCACGAAGAAGTAATTGGTTTGTGAAATGTGGCTCATTAAATCGTATATTCTCTTTTGCAAGTGCTGCAAGCCTTCTTTTAGCTTCGTCAACATTCATACACTGAGCGAATGCTGTTTTTTCTCATAACATTTTCTGCCGTACATGTCCAGTGGCTCAATAACAATTATATAGTCGCATATACAGAGCTTGCTATGGGGCGTCGATTCGCATTAACAGCAGGTCTTGCTGCTCTTATGGCGTTTTCACAACCTGCTGCAGCCCAAGAGCCGCTTGTCGCAAACGCTTTTGACAGAAACGTTTCAACGCGCACCTGGGAGGATGCGGCCGCTACTGTTGCCACGCATAGTATCGGTGCTGCGTTGTATGCGCGAGTGCAAGGTCGAGATTGGAAACAAGCGTTTGCAAAAACCGCAGCGATACGGCTAGGCATGGAAGGTGCGTACTGGGTTAATGGCGGTATGATGTCTCGTGGAAATCCTGCGACGACTGCTACTTACTTGCTCGGACAAGTCGCAAATAGTGCGCAAGTCAATGTCATGAATGACAAACCAGTACTTTCTGAAGTAGAAGTCAATTACTTGCTTGCAAGCTTTCGGTATGAAAACCAAGAACTTTCTGTCCATCCTAATCTTAAACCCTTGATTGGCGCAACCGCCTACACTCTTTCTGACGCATCATTTAGTCTTGAGCGCTCAATCGCTTCTGGAGTCCTCACGTTCACATACGAAAACCCTAAAGACACACGTCTTAATCGGTTGTTGTTTGAGTCACGCACAGCACCGAGCGATGACGAGTTTGTCACCATGCATGGACAAGGATTTTTTGATGGGGTGGTAGCACTTCATGTTCCCACAGAGCAACTTGCCAATATTCGCCAAACAAGAGACTATTTTCAAGAGCACCTTCCTCATTCTCAGATGAGTCGTGATGCTGACAGAATGCTTAGATATTCAGGGCGCAACGCTCGCATGGCTGTTTGGGGCACTATGGCTCATGAGACACTTGGACATCAGCTCAATCATGATTTTCATCACAAACTCCTCAACGCTCCTAACACTGTTCCTGTGTGGGCGGGAGTGGATGTTTCTTTGCCATTTGACCAGTCTGTTCGAGTTCCTACGCTGTCAGCAGCTGTTGCTGCTTTAGGGTATTTTTTTCCGGAACTTGATTTTGAAGAAAAGCGGTTGTCAACGACGCATCGCGGTTCTGCAAGTCTGCCAAAAGGCCTTACGAGAACGATTACTCTGTACGGCGTTCCAAGATAGTGCGACCGCGCATGTATGGATGCAATACTTCAGGAATCTTGATCGTGCCGTCTTCTTGTTGAAAGTTCTCAATGATCGCGACCATTGCGCGAGAAGTAGCAATCGCAGTATTGTTTAAGGTGTGACAGTATTCTCTTGTTCCGTCAGGGTGCACCATGCGAATCCCTAGGCGCCGTGCTTGTGCGTCAGTTAAGTTACTACAGCTTCCAACTTCAAACCAGTCTTCGCGTCGTGGACTAAAGACTTCTACGTCGAATTGTCGGTGTTTTAAGTCTCCAAGGTCTGCCGTGCACATCTCAAGGTGTCTTACGTGCAAACCAAGGGACACAAAAATGTCTGTTGTGATATCAAGGAGCTTGGAAAACCATTCTTGGCTTTCTTCAGGACTACACACAACGACTTGTTCTATCTTGTGAAATTGATGCGTTCTAAACAATCCTTTCTCGTCAATGCCGTGGCTTCCTCGCTCGCCGCGAAAACACGGGCTTATCCCGCAGAGTTTTGCAGGAAGCTCTCGCACATCAACATCTTTTCCAGTTAACATACCAACCAGCGGAAACTCGCTTGTTGGAATAAGGTACAAGTCTTCGTTTTCTACTTTGTAGATTGTTTCTTCAAAAAAGGATAAATCGACCATTCCGTCAACGATGTCTCGGCGCACCATGTACGGCACAACTACTGGCGTAAAATCAGCTTCGAGCATCTTGTCGATTGCGTATTGTTGCAATGCATTATCAAGGAGTGCAAGGTCTGAGAGTAAAAAGAAAAATCCTGAACCGCTCGTGCGCCTTGCAGCGTCAAAGTCAACCAGGCCAAGTCCTTCTAGGAGTTCGACATGGTTTTTTACTTCAAAGTCTAGTTCTGGCTTGTTACCAAACACTGCTCGTTGAACGTTATCTGCGTCTGAGTCTCCGTCAGGAACTTTTTCATGTAAAATGTTTGGGAGTATTCGAAGTATTTCATCGATGCGATTGCGAAGGGCTTGCTCTTCTTCTTCAAGCGTTTTTAGTTGCGCAGGGATTGTTTGTGCTTGCGAAATAAGCTCGGCTGCATCTTGCTTATTCTTTTTAGCTTCGTTAATTGCTTTTGAGATCTTGTTTCTTTCAGCGCGTAGTTCGTCAACGCGTCCTTTAAGCTCACGCCACGTACTATCCGTACTGATTACTTCATCAAGAAGGGAGAGTTTATCGTCTTGCTTTCGTCTGCGAATACTCTCTTCTACGCCTTCTCGGTGGTTTTTTACTGTTTCAATACTGAGCATAGAGTCTGAAAACCTATTATTCCTTATAAACTCTGTGCTCAAAAAAGTTTAAAAGCATCTGATGCTTCCCACCCGTTATGAAATACCTCTGGATAGTACTCACGCTTCTCATCCTGCCGCTCGCCATCGCTCAAGCACCATTTGTAGAAGACGGTCGCATCGTCGCTACTATTGTTGTGGGTGAACAAGCACCTGCAACTGACGTGTTGTTAGGAGCAGAAGTCGCTGCGTACCTGCAGCGTTTTGCAACAGAAGTAACGTACGGCCTAGCAGTAACCTCGGCTGACATTACTCTCGCATATAACGCGCCACTTATTTTGATTGGTACTCCAGAAAACAACCCGCTTGTGCAAGATCTGCTTGGAGTGTCAAGAAACACTGATCTTTCAGGACCACTTGTTGAAATACGAGGAGATCGCCTTGTGCTCTCAGGACCAACGGATGCTGACGTGCGAGTCGCAACACAAAGCTTTGTTGCTGGAAGAACAAGCCTTGGATCATCAGCACCAGTCCCCACTATTCCATCAGCACCTCCTCAAGTAACGCCGCCAGAAGTGGCTCCCGAACCACAAGCGCCACCAGTGTTTGTTGGTGAAACACCAGAAGAAGTACTTCCTGAGTGTGAACCAACACGGTATTGCCGCGGAGCAGACATCATGGTGACTAATGCTGAGTGCGAACAAGTCGTTCTCACCACATGCAGTGGCTTGTGTCGCGATGGAGAATGCGTCTTTGTCGAACAACGACCAACTGCTTGGCAACGTTTTGTCTCAACAATTGCTTTTTGGCGACGCTAACCCTGACCAACAATAGGTAACTGGACGCTGCCATCAGGAGTGGTAATGCTCACATAGGCTTTTTCTAGGTCATACTGCCCACTTCCTTGCAACTCAATAGTTGCGAAGTGTGCTTTTCTGTCTTCAATGCCGTGAATGCTCACGTGGGTTATCTCAAGTGTTTGTGCTAATTCGCTAACGCCCATGCCACTACCTTGTCCGCCAGTGTCTTGGTTGATGCTTGTGTACACGCCTACTGCGCCTACTGCTATGAATATCGTGACGATAAACAATATGAGGGCTGTGTGGTTACTCATGAAAACACTACCTCTCGTTCTCCGGATAATAATCTTGGAGTGATAAAGCGTGCGCGAGCACTATTTTCTTGGAACACGACGCTTGTTACGACTTCTTGGTTTTCTAAAAGCCCTGCAGGAAGCACGCACTCAAGCACCACGATGTCTCCTCGGCGCAGCTGTCCAGGAATGTGTTGTACTCCTGTAACGGCGTAGCGATACGTGCAGTAGCCGTCAACAGGTAGTGTCACAAAAGTTCCTGTGCGTGTTGAGCACCCATCAACATTGCAGCTTTGCGTAACGTATTGATACTCTGTTCCTGGCGCAAGCCCAGTGATTGCTATGCTGTGCGACAACTTCGGGGTGGGGTCGCTTACTTGATTGTCTAGTGCGTTAATACCGTACGAAAAGCTCGTGTTTCCTGCATCAACAGTGTCCCAGGTGATGTTTGCTGCGGTCTGGTTTCTTACAAGAGAAAAATTTCTTATTTGCGGGCCAAGAATTTCTATGACTTCAAATGTGGTGAGTGCTTGCGCGTCAAAGGTCGCGTTAAACTGTGCGTACGCAGTAGCGCTCCACACGCCAAGAGCGGGTGTGGGTGTGAGTGTGTATTGAGCAGTAAATCCTCCCGTGCTGTTCGTGTTAACAATCTGTTGCTGCATTATTGTGTTGCTTGGATTTCTAAATCGTACCTCAACACTTTGTCCGCTGAGTGTAGTGCCATTGTTCCAAGAGACAGTTCCTGTGGCAATAACTGACTCTCCTCCTTCATACTCTGGTTTATTCGTAGTGATGTTAATCAGTAAATCAAGCGGTTCTTGCGTTATAGTATATGAGACAAAGCTACTCATGACAGGAAGGATGTCTAGTCGCTGCGTGCTGTCGGCTGTTTCAAACGTGACGTTGACTGTGTCATCAATTCCTATGCCTAGTGTTGCAAAAGAAATTCCGAGCTCAAGATTACTTGTTTGTGCTGCTCGCTCACAACTTCCTACTGGATTGCTTGCCGCGTCATACACGACGCACGTCGCATCAATGACTACGCGGTAATCATACGCAAAGGGAAGGCTTGCTCCTTGCGGCGTGATGCTACTTCCTCCTGTGGTTGTTGAAATGTATAAGACGTAGGCGTTATCAAGGTGAGCCAGGTCTATTGCTCCGTCAACGTCAAAGCGTCCAAATAGGTGTGTGTTATTATTTGCGAGGTATCCTGCAGTGAGACGAAAATCTGGTGGCGCAGCGGCATTTGCTTGTTGAGTGACTCCCGCAATCGCTGACCAATCGCTGACTGCGCCATCAACTGTGATGTCTGCCCAGTCGCCCCGCACAAGATAGGGCGTGAACTGTTCAAGACTTCCTTGTGTAGTACTTCCCGCGGTGTCGTTAGCCCATACGCGCACAGAGTAATCTCCTGTGGGAGTGCTTGGCGCAATGAAATTGACGCTGTACGGGTTTGTTCCTGTCATTGTCATGTTCTGCCAGAGCGTGCCGTTTGGAAAAAAGAGTTGCGCATACACGCTATCCACTCCTAAGTTGTCAGTAACGTTTGCTTGCACAGTTACTACGCTTCCTTCAGGGGCAAGATTTGGAATCACGGTTGTCTCTTCAACTAGTGGGGGTGGATCAAACACTTCAAATGTTGTGGTGTTAACTATTGTGGTAGTAGCATCATACCAGCCCCTTACTTGAACAGTCCACACTCCTGTTTCTGCGTTGACAGGCAGTGAAAATGTTTCACTGTACGTTCCTGCGCTCGTCACGTTTCGTTCTTGCTCAACTCCACTTGATGGGTTGATGAATGAAACGGTTACGTCGCTATTCACTCCTATTCCTCCAAACTCGTTAAACACTCCGTCAACACTTACTATTTCTCCTTGCGCGTACTCTGTTTGGTCTGCTTGCACACTAATCGATAATGGACTGGTGCTCTCAATCGTTATCGAGGTATTTGCGGTGGCGGTGTCCCATCGTAGCTGCGCACTTCTCAGGTTCGGGTTTCCTCCACTCACGTCAGCCGCCCATAGGGTTACTCTGTACTCAATGTCTGCTCCTGTTGGGATGGTGGTGTTTGTGCCAGGAGAACATGTTTGTGTTGTAACAACTCCACTCGTCACAAGCGCTCCGAGCGTTCCGTCATTTCCTGACTGACATACCACTACGTTGTTGACCAGTAGGCGCACAGTGACGTAGGCAGAGTTAATATTCGCGCCGAAGGTAAAGTATGAAGTGAACGTGATAGTGTCGCTTGGAGTGACTCTTACTGTTTGTGGTTGCGTCGTGGTTGCTTGCAAGAATGTGTACAGGTTTCCTGATGCTAGTCCTGTTTCTTGAACACTGTTTTCTGTGCCGTCTTGCGTGGTTGCCAATGCAATGCTTGCTGGGATGCTTGCAGGGTTTGTCGTGCTCGTCGGATACCATAATTCGCTTCTCTCAACAGTGCTTGCAAGAACAGGCGCTGAGAGCATGATGAGTGCAACAATAAAGAGTGTGATTCTCATTGCGTGTAAAACCCCGTCGCTTCATCGCGCACCAAGTTACCATCGCGATAGTTCAGGTATGCTGTTTCATCGCCCACACGCAGCGTTACTAAGGTGTTATTTACTCGCACTGGCCTGTCTGCCGTCACTGCAATCCGAATATGTCCTGCAGTGTTATTGGTGATGTTGCTCACACCAGCACTTACTATGCGAAGGTTACTTGTTTCTTGAGGCGTGTGCACTGCTTGTTGCGTCTGGCTCACTACTTGCTGATACACCACAACACCAATTGCTGCTGTGCTGATTGCGACGATGAGCAGGATGAGTGTTCCTGCGGGGTTCATGGAAATACTCCTGCATACACTCCAAAGAGTGTTCTTGGCAAAACGAGTGCTTGAACGAGCTGTGCGTTAGGGTAGGTGAGCGTTACGTCAACTGTTGAATCTGCGCGTGCTCTTTGGGGTAGTTCGCACCAGTATTCAAACACGTCTCCTGTTTGTATCAACCCAGGTACGTGGTTTGGCCCTGTTTCCAGATATACTCCTGTGCAGTTTCCTGTTTTTACTGCAAAAACTGTGGGTGTGAATAACAAGAGCATTAGTACTGCGAGAGCAAACTTCATAGACTTTTTCGGGGGAGCCGAATATTTAAAGGTTCTTTTGTGCAGGCACAGTAATACTTCCTTGGTGAATACTTCCTAGCACGGCTGCTCCTCGTTGTACGCATTGCTGGGCGATGACTGCGCAAAAAATTGCGTCAAGGCAATCCTCGATTTCTTTGAGTTGTTTGCCCCGAACGCCAATGATGGTGTAGGGTGTGAATTGTGCGTATGTTTGCAGGAGTGTTTGTAGAGTGCTCAGTGCTTCCCATCGGGTCTCGTAGGTGCGGTGTTTACGGGCTTTGTATGGTAGGACTTTTTCCAGGCCAAATAATGTGATGCTTGCTGCGTGCGGATAGACTTCAGCAACACTTCTTTTTTGAACAAACGTTGGATCATGCACAAAGCCAAGATTTTCTAGTTGCATTAAAAGCACTTCTCCACGCACTTCTCCTGTCCAGCGAGTAAGAATTGTTCTGTTTGCCGGGTGTGCTCCTGCATGGTGTTTTCCAAAGAGTGCTTGGCACTCGTCTTCTGCTGCTCGTCTTCCTGTAGTGTTTGGCACAACGAGCGGTGCATCAATTGCTATACGTGCGTCTTGGTGTTCTTGTATGATCTCAAGAATTTCTTCATTAGTCGTAACGGTATGCACCACTACAATTGAGTCGCTGTCAAGTACAGCAATTCCTGTTGGTTGATTGCCGCTCCAGGATAAATCGATCCCGATGGTTTTCATATCCATCCTTTACGACGAAAATAGATGATCATCCCTACAGTGATTGCTGCCATGACTCCAAGCGCAATAAAGTATCCGTTCTCCCACTCAAGCTCTGGCATGTGTACGAAATTCATTCCATATACTCCCGCAACGAACGTGAGCGGAATAAAGATGGTGGCAATTATAGTGAGCACTTTCATTACTTCGTTCATCCTGTTGGACATGTTAGTCATGTAGAGGTCAGTCATTCCCGAGACCATTTCTCTAAATGTGGTAACGCTGTCCATGACTTGTACGGTATGGTCATACACGTCTCGTACGTAGAGTTGTGTTTCTTTAGCTACAAGGTGTGATTCTGTTCGTTGGAAACCGCCGATAACTTCTCGCAAAGGCCACACGCTCTTGCTCAGAGTTATCATGTCTCGCTTGAGGTGTTGAATTTGTTGCATGTGTTTTGTGGTTGACGAAATAAGTATTTCTGCTTCGAGTTGTTCAATGTGGTCTGCTACTTGTTCAAGCACAGCAAAATAGTGGTCTACAATACTGTCGATGAGAGCGTAGGCAAGGTAGTCAACGCCGTTTTTTACGATGCGACCTTTCTTTGCTAACAGGCGTTCTCGTACGGGCGTAAAGACGTCAAGTGTTCGTTCTTGGAACGTGAGCACGACGTCTTGTTTGAGAATCATTGAGATGTGTTCTGTGTATACGTGT
>SKIA01000004.1 GCA_007116645.1 Candidatus Woesearchaeota archaeon | reverse complement strand
TTCAACCCAAGTCGCAATTTAACAGTAAATGGCGTATTGAGTGCTGCTGCTACTTCTCTAACGAGCCCTTCGATTTTTTCTGGTTCTGCAAGCATTGCCGAGCCGCATCCTTGGCTGAGCACGTGCCATGCAGGACACCCTAGGTTGAAATCAATGACTGCTGCTCGTCCTTCCACTATCTGTGCTGCCTTGCGCACGGTTTCTGGGGTTGAGCCAAAAAGTTGTATCCCGACAGGATCTTCTTCTTCATCAATAAAAAATTGTTTTTTTGTGACGTCGTTTCCTTGCACAATCCCGTCTGCTGAACAAAACTCTGTGTAGGTCATTGCTGCTCCGTGTCGTTTTGCGAGCACGCGAAATGCGACGTCCGATACACCGCTCATGGGTGCCAGAACAAATTTTCCAGTCAGCGTTGGGTAGTTCATGTTGCTAAAGAGTTTTGCGTGCCTTAAGTGTCTTACCACAAAAGAGTTATTTGCTATATGGTAATATAATTGTTTTATATACTCAACATCGTTTTCGAGTTATAACAAGCGGAAAGCAACCATTCCACTGGCGCGGAACACGCTGGTGTCGACGTGCTTTCTCAGAAGGAAATACACACATGAAACCCGTACAAGACATTAGTTTTAAAGACCTCTCAATCGACAAAGACATTCTAGAAGCACTCTCAGAAAAAGGGATTATCAACCCAACAGAAATTCAAGCAGGAAGCATTCCTCCAGCGCTTAAAGGAAAAGACGTTATCGGTCGAGCAGTAACTGGCTCAGGAAAAACACTTGCATTTAGCATTCCAATCGTTCAAGAACTCAAAAAACACACAGGAAGAGGCATCAAAGCAATCATCCTTGCTCCAACAAGAGAACTTGCAAAGCAAGTAGAAGAAGAGTTCATGCTCGCAGGAAAAAACACGAAAATCAAGACTGCAGTTATCTACGGAGGCGTAGACTACGAACCACAATTCAAAGCACTAGAAGTAGCAGACGTTGTCGTTGGAACCCCAGGAAGAATTATTGATCACATGCAACGAGGATCATTAAATCTTGAAGGCATAGAATTCTTCGTTCTCGACGAAGCAGACCGTATGCTGGACATGGGATTCATTGATGACATCAAACGCATCATCGAAAAAACTCCTCCGCACAAGCAAAACTTCTTTTTCTCAGCAACAATGCCCTACGAGGCGCGAACACTTGCCGAGAGTTTCATGCAAGACCCAGAAATCATCAAGACAGAACACGTCTACGTTGATAATACTAAACTAGAAGAATTCTACGTTGACTGTGGCTCATTGTATAAAACAGACATGCTCACGCAACTTATCAAAAAAGAAAACCCTGAGCTTGCAATCGTATTTGTTAACAGCAGACTGTTTACTGACAAAATTGCTGAACACCTAGATAAGCAAGGACACAAAGTTAAACCATTGCACGGCGGACACGCACAAAACAAACGAGAAAACATTGTTGATCAATTCGACACTGGAGACATCAAAATTCTTGTTGCAACTGACGTTGCAGCACGTGGCCTTGACATTGACGGTGTAACCCACGTTTTCAACTACGACGTTCCCCGAGACGCCCAGACCTACACGCACCGCGTAGGAAGAACTGCTCGTGCAGGAAGATCAGGTCGCGCATTCACGCTTCTTGACCAAGAAGAACACCGCTTATTCTCACGCATCGAAGGAGATTCACTGCGAGACATCAACAAGTATGACGTTGAGTACTCGCCAAAGAAAATTTACTTGCTTCCCAAACGTGACAACCGACAAGACAACCGCGGAAAAGGCGGTCCACGCCACAAAGGTCCACGTCGCGGCCCAAGAAAACACAAGAAATAGTTGTGTTTAAATAACGTCGCGCCCTACCACTACTATGGTTTTAGATAAGCTCGGAGACAGCCTCAAAGGAGCTCTTTCTCGCCTCACTGGTGCATCCTTTGTTGATGAAAAGCTCATTAACGAAATAGTAAAGGATGTTCAACGAGCACTTTTGCAGTCTGACGTAAATGTTAAACTCGTTTTTGAGCTCACAAACAACATTAAGACCAGGGCAAAAGAAAAGACCCCTCCGGGCCTTACCAAAAAAGAACAGCTCGTAAATATTCTGTACGAAGAACTCACCGTATTTCTTGGTGGAGAGCACGTTCCACTCAAACTCGACCACAAACCTGCAGTTATCATGCTTGTCGGATTGTTTGGTAACGGTAAAACCACGACCGCCGGAAAACTCGCAAAATACTATCAGACAAGAGGCAAAAAAGTCGCTCTTATCTCAACAGATACGTGGCGTCCTGCAGCGTTTGAGCAACTAAAGCAGCTTGGAGCTCAAATCAACGTTCCTGTCTTTGGAGACCCAAAAGCTGACAATCCTGCAGAAATCTACAAAGCATTTTATCCTGAAATGAAATCTGCTGACATCATTATTTGTGACACAGCGGGTCGAGACGCGCTCTCAGACGAGCTCATACAAGAAATTGAAGAAATCGACAAAGCAGTCAATGCTCACGAAAAACTCCTCGTCGTAGCAGCAGATGTTGGACAGTCAGCACAAGCACAAGCACAGATGTTTCACGACACTGTAGGCGTTACAGGCGTTGTTATCACAAAACTTGATGGTACCGCAAAAGGTGGGGGCGCTCTCTCTGCGTGTGCAGTAACTGGAGCACAAGTCAAGTTTATTGGTGTCGGAGAAAAAATTGATGCGCTCGAAGAATTCAAACCAAAAAACTTTGTTGGCCGACTCCTTGGAATGGGAGACCTTGAATCGCTACTCGAAAAAGCAAAGCTTGCCATTTCAGAAGAAGAAGCACAAGACATCTCAAAAAAGCTCTTGAAAGGAGACTTCACCCTACTAGACCTACACGAACAAATGAATGCTATGCGCAAGATGGGTCCGCTCACAAAAATGCTTGAGATGATTCCCGGAATGTCTTCAGCACAAATTCCTAAAGAAGCACTCGCAGCACAAGAAGAGTCTTTGGAACGATGGAAGCACATC
Source organism: Candidatus Woesearchaeota archaeon (assembly GCA_007116645.1). Taxonomy (GTDB): domain Archaea; phylum Nanobdellota; class Nanobdellia; order Woesearchaeales; family SKIA01; genus SKIA01. The sequence goes on along the minus strand of SKIA01000004.1, from coordinate 142 downwards.
ATGTATTCAATGAACAAACAAGAACTTGAAGAAGCTGACAAAATCAATAATTCTCGCATCGAGCGCATCGCGCAAGGTTCTGGCCAGCCAGAAAAAGAAGTGCGCGCAATGATTAAGCAATACAAGCAATCAAAGAAAATGA
>SKIA01000022.1 GCA_007116645.1 Candidatus Woesearchaeota archaeon | reverse complement strand
TCAGCAAGCGTTGCGGTAACCGTGCGCGGAGCAGTCGAGACGATGTCGCAGTGCTCAACACTCTCATTATAGCCAAGGTCTTGCCACTCTTGTTTAGAAAGAGATGCAATGTCGCCCGGATACGAATCCTTATACGCATTACCGATAGCAACGTGTGTGTTTCCGTGCTCGCCGCCGACGTTCTCATCAAACAATGTTTCGCCCATAAACTTGGTGATGCGCGAGTGGCGTTTGTCAGTCAGTGAGAACTCGCCAATCTTGTTTGCGCCATCGCTTTTGAGCATCTCTTTAAGCACGTTCTCACCCTCTTCTGCAGACGCAGCGACAACAATGCCATCCTTGAATTCAAGGCGCGCACGCTTAATGAGATTACCATAACGATACAAGGGCTCAGTAAATTGGATGTAGCCGTTTGTGCCACGCCAATCCGGACTGATGAACAATTCAAAACTTGGGATGTTGCGTCCAGAACCACCAAGCCATTTACGACCAGGACCAATTTTCACAGTTAAATCAGTGTCTACTGACGCAATGTGAACCTCTTGGATTTCAAGTGAATCAAGCCAACTCTTGATTTTTGCTATTTCTTTGCCAACACGATTCCACTCAGCCACAGGGTCTTGTGTGTCAAGATAACATGCCTGAATGATTTCTTGCCAATACTCCTCAAGACTCATCTTGGCTTCAGCAGCCATAGCAGGTGTGCCATACAAAGCGAGCGTCCAAGTGAGGTTGCCAGCGTTCTCCTTATCTTCTCGCCACTCACGATAGGGCTTGAAGGCTTGAGCTCTTCGCATGATTTTTTCAGGCGAGACACCCTTGAGCTCATGCTTATCAACATCAGCGATGATAGAGACGAAATGGTCTGCTTGCTCAACGCGCCCCTTGAGTAAGTGCTCAGGAAAATACGTGATCTGGTCATCGTTTGCAAGATCAAAAAACAAACGCGACATGTCATCTGGAAGAAGTTGGACGATAGGGTGTGCGCCGGCTTTAAGCGTTGCTTTGTAGAGCGCAACAAGCATGGGCTTTGCGCACTCAGGAACTTGCAATACAACAGACTCGCCGGGCTTAACGCCTGTGCAATCGTTTAATGCGTAATTAATCAGGATGTCAGCGTATTTGTCAAGGATTTCTTCAGAAGGAGTGTAGCTCATACATAAGACGAGTCCGTAGAAGCTTAAATGCTTTTCCACAGCACATATAAACACAGGAGCACTCCTCAGTAGTCATGCCAAACGCTTCAACATTCGTATGGGGAAACAACGATCCTAACATCGGACACCCCCAAGGCTCAGCCACCAGAGACGGTGCGCAGCTTACGCGAATCATTATTCCAAGAGACTTTGGACTACACGGAAGAATCAGTGCAAGCCCACTTGCCACATTCACAAGCCCTGCACGCGCAGCGCGAGGACTTTTGTTTGCACAAACACCACAAGAACTCGAAAGACGCCTTGACGCGTACGCCAGCACGCAAGGATTACCTGCGCACGAAGTACGAGATGCGTTCTTTGAAGGCCTTGAGCCCTCACCAGAACGCCCTGAAGGGCTGTTGTTTGCTACACAGCAACATCCGCGAGAACTTATCACAGGCGTTCAACCCACACGAACAGGCTGGCGTGCAAGCGTGAGAAGAACTGCAGATGAATTTCAGGAAGTACTCGTACTCCCGTCAACACAGTACCGATCAGGAGACCCACAATTTATTGTGCCAGGACACAGCACGAGCACCGACTACGGATTTAACATGGACAACCACGTCAGCGCACTAGACGTCAGACTGTCCGCACTAGAATGGGCGCTGTACTTGGACCAAGAACGAGGACTGCCAGGAACACAAAACATTACTCGACTCTCCAAAGGACAGCTCCCAAAACGATTCGCGCCATTCTTTACTTTGTATGAAAACGGTGCTGACGGACAAGCAGACATTACCGCAACAGATATTTTATTCCAACACTACGCAGAAAACAAAAACCTCAAAGACATCGATTTTTCGCTGCTCACAGACATGTCGCTGCTGACACCTGAAGCACAAGACCAATTCGGAAGAGGACTCTTTTTTCGACCAATTCGGCAACAAGAAAAAGCACTGAATGGGCCGCTGAGTGTGCAAGAAAAAGAACTGGTGAGAGCGATTCGTTCAGCATACAATCAGATGCAATACGCATTTGAGAATTCAAACGAACTTCCTCATCCAACGCATCAATTCACTCCGCTTGGATACGCAATGGAATTTTTAGGAACGCCATGGCAATCCATGGGCATGAGATACGAACTACACAAATCAACAGTGGCGAATACAACATTTACGCTTGTGCGCGGAGAGGACTTGTTACCTGTAATTGTGAGAAGAGACTTTGGTTCTTCAGATGTAGAGCTTGGTGATGCGCGAGATCCGATGCCACGAATCCATCCAGAAGATAGACGACAACCGTACGAAGACATCGACCCGCAAACACGCAGAAAATGTAGAACACAAGTTCAACACTTGCTTGCCGATACCTCACGCATTCGCGTCGCAAAACCATTGGTAGAAGCACTTTGGAAGCGTCTTGACTTACGCGCACAAACAGAAGCGTTCAGAACTGTGTACGCACGACAGGGCAAACCACTTCCTCGCGCGTATGAAAAGCTCGGACTACTCACTGTATAGCGAACGCATATAAACAATAAGTTCTCTTGAGAAGATATGAATATCGTACTTCTCGGACCGCAAGGATCAGGCAAAGGAACACAAGGAAAAATGCTGTCAAAACACTACGGCATACCGCACATTAGCACAGGACAATTACTAAGAGACATTGCAGCAACAGACACGCCTCTTGCTCACGAGTTGCGAGACATCCTCAAAAGCGGAGACTTAGTATCTGACGAAATACTTATGGAAGTACTGTCAGAGCGCATGGAACGTGACGACTGCAAAAAAGGCGTTCTCTTAGACGGCGTTCCAAGAACTAAAAACCAAGCATTGCTTCTTGAGAAAACACTCGACCTTGACGGCGTCGTATTCATGGACATTACGGATGAAGAAGCAATCTTTCGCGCATCAAACAGATGGCACTGCCCAAACTGCCAAGCACTGTATAACTTGCAAACACACGCACCAAGAAGAAAAGGAATCTGTGATCTGTGCAGTACTAAATTGGTGCAGCGAGAAGACGACAACCCGAAAAGCATTCATGAACGACTTGAGCACTATCACCAAGAAACAAAACCACTCGTTGATTTTTATCGAGAAAAAGGACTCCTCATAGAAATTAACGGGATGCAACGACTAAAAATGGTGTATCGAGAAATACTTGCGCGACTTCAAGAACACCAGCCATCAACACAGACAGTAGCATAACAGCCAGAACCCAATACTACTTCCACAATAGCATTTGGTCCTTCTCGCTTGATGGAATGGCTTTTTACGTCTGCAAGTAAGCTGCGCGTCTCGCCTTCTTGAGTAAGGCTTGGAAATGATCGGATAAGGAAATCTTGTTGCGTAATGCCTGCCTCGTTAAGCAACGGAGCATAATATTTTTCCCACTCGCCAAGCTCTTGAACTGCGCCCACAACAGGAACTTCTTGGTCTTTAAGCTCTTTTGGAAATCGGAGGACGCCGTGGCGATAAGGAACTTCGCGCGCATCCGGATGATTGTCTTTGATATATGCTGAGACTGCTTCGTTATATAGCCACGACTGAACAGCATGCACGTAGAGTAAGAGGATTCTAAACGGGAATACTTGCAATGCTTGAATAGGACTTGAACGGTCTTGCTCGAGTCTATCTGCAACAGCAGGGTTTTCTTCTGCAAGACGTTTTGCTACTTCATAAAAATCTTTTTTGAGAATTAAAAGTCCTATCTCCACATTGTCTTTTGAAAACCGTTGATCGCCAAAGTAATTTGGAATGACTACGTCGTGCGTGTCTTTAACATCGCGCACAACAATACGAAACGCATTTGCCTGCATATCACCAAGTGAGAGGTGCTCATCCGTCTTGCCTTTTAAAGTGAGAATGACGTTATCAGGAGACTTAGTAAGTGCTTTAGGACTAGTAATGTATTGCGTGGTGATTGCTCGTCTGTCCTTAAGACCTGCAAAGCGAATGTCTCGTGGCTGCACACCATTAAGGCGTGAAAGCTTTGTTATCATTTCGTTTGTTGTCAGATCGCGTTTGGTTGCAGTGTACACGAACAGCTTTCCTTGCTCAGTAAATTTTCGCTTAGGGATTTCTTCAACGAAAAAATCCTCGGGAACATCTTTGAGCCGCATAAAGGCGTTAAGGCGGGTTGATTTATAAAGGCAGGGTGGAACCATACCTTTTCGGTGAGGACGAACAAACATTTATATACAAAAGTCTATACTAGTGTACACTCTATGAAATTCGGTTCGCTCGCAGATATGCACGTACACACCACATACAGTCACGACTGTGACACCTCGTTGGTAAGCGTAAAAAACGCTGCCCGCAAACACAACATGATGGTCGCAATCACAGACCACAACGAAATACGAGGAGTGATCGCAGCACAAGCAATGAACATCCCCGTTATTCCAGCAATCGAAGTAACAACCAAAAAACTACACGATTACCTCTTGTACTTTGAAAGTATGGATGATCTCAAAGAATTCTTCAAAAAACACGTCAAACCACGAAAAGACCCAGGAAAAATCTGGGGAAGCCGAACGACATTAACCGACGAAGAACTCGTAGAAGTAGCAGGAGACTACAACGCCTTTATTAGCCTCGCACACCCGTACTGTCCAATCCCTAAACGATCAGCTAACATTCCAAAACCTGTTCTGAGAAAAGTGGATGCAATAGAAGTCATGAACTTTGCCATGTCGCCACGAGCAAACCAAAAAGCAGCAATCCTGTGTGATGCAAACAAAAAAATGTACACAGCAGGATCGGATAGTCACCATCCATCAACACTGGGAGCAGTGACGATGAGAGCATGGGGCGAAACACCACAAGAGTTTTTGACCGAGGTTAGGCAAGGAACGCCGCTTGTTGTCGGGGCTCCACGGAAAACAAAAGACGTGTTTGACAAAGTCGCACAGTTTGTCGCCTACAAAGCAACTCACTGAATGATACTTTTTACGTATTAGTTCCTTGAACGAAAGAGTCGGCAGAGTCATCTGGACAACAGCCAGCAGGGGACTGTGCACTGTTAGCTGAATACGCCCGGCCCCGAGGAGATTTGAACTCCCGACCTAACGCTTAGGAGGCGTTCGCTCTATCCAGGCTGAGCTACGAGGCCATAACACAGGGATTCAAGCAGTTTTTTTAAAGAAGCAGGATTTTAAATAATAAGACGCTCACAACGCAGTATGAAGAAAGGACTCTTCCTCGCAGCAGGAGTAGTGATAGGACTTGCACTGCTCATAGGAGTGTTCTACCTATTTCCATTCACTGACTTTCTTGCACTCGTACTAAACATTTCACTCCCGTTGTTAGGACTGTACTTGCTCGTCAGTTTTGCAATCTTTTTACTCTTAGCATGGAGATGGGCGATCATCCTCAAAGCACACGGCATCACGCTCCCAAAAAGAAAAATCTTAGGCTACCGATACGTAGGCTTTGCAGTAAGCTTTGTCACACCAGGACCAAAAGTAGGCGGAGAAATGGCGCGCGCAGCCCTTATGAGAAGAGACAAAGTAAGCTTTCCAAAAGGATTTAGCAGCGTCGTCGCAGACAAAACAATCGAACTATCAAGCTTTGGTATGATGTTTTTTCTCAGCCTCGTATTCGCACTCGCACTCCTCCCAATACCACCAGGCCTTAGGGCAACACTTACTGTGGTCACAGTCATCTTATTCCTAGCAGTCACCAACGGCTTTATCCTTATGATACGAGGAAAAGATCCCGTCATGAGAATATTTCGGTTCTTACGCCTAGACAAAATTAACTTTCTAAAAAAATACAAACAAGAACTACGAGAATTCGAAAAAAACATCCTCGCCTTTTACGGCAAAAACAAAAAAAAATTCTGGCAAGCACAAGCAATCAGCGCAATGGCATGGCTGTTTGCACTCCTGGAATTTTACCTGATCTTTCGCATGCTCGGAATCACGCCGACATTCGTAGAAGTATTCCTCGTGTACAGCGTAGTAGGAATGATATATATGATACCCATACCACTTGCTCTTGGAAGCCTTGAAGCAGGACAAGCAGCAATGTTTACGGCACTTGGCCTACCAGCAGCAGCAGGAGCAGTTGTTGCAATGATTACTCGCGGACGAGACCTGCTCTGGACGCTTGTTGGATTCACACTCTTAGGATACTATGGCATTGACACCTACAAACCCAAAAAACGTACTCGAAAAGAATAGCGGGCCACACGGCATCGTCGCAGGAAGCACGCATTTTAACGACGTATGGGCACGCGACGCCCTATTCTCCAGCTGGGGAGCACTTCACTCAAGTCTTACTGAGCCAGTACGCACAACCCTTGACATCCTAACAAAGTATCAACATAACGGACAAATACCGCTGCGAGTAGGAACAAAAAACATCGTTTTAGCACTTGTTGGCAAACCAGGAAAACAAGGACCAGTGTATAGTAACGATAAATCAAGCGACCCAGCACTTGACCCAAACACACTGTATATTATTACGTTGTGGCGGTTTGCGAAAAATGACCCGCACTATGTCAGACGACACGAAGAAAACATCAGACAAGCACTGGGCTGGCTTGAAACACACGAACACAATAACTTGCTGCGAGAAAAACCGTACTGCTCATGGGATGATGCGCTCAGAAAAAAAGGTGCGTCAATATACAACAACGCTCTGTACTACGCTGCCCTTATCGCAGCAGCAATCATGCTCCGAGACGAGACACTCCACGACAAAGCACAACGCGTACGAGCACAAGTACAAGAAGAACTGTGGAATGAAGAATATTACAACGCATGGGAAGGGAAAAAAGTGCTCGACGTGGCCGGTAATCTTCTAGCAATCTACACCGGTCTTGCAAAAGGCAAAGAACAAACAATACTTGAAAGCATTATGAGCGCAAAAAAAGAAGCAAAAGACACCCTGCCAAAAACAAACTATCCCAAATACTCATTTGGTGATGTGTACCCACCATTTTACGCACTAGGAATGGCAGACTACCACAACAGCGGGCCGTACTGGAGCTGGATAGCAGCGCTAGAAGCGCTCGTACGAGCAGAGCACGGACAAAAAGGAATAGCGCGAGCACTGCTTGATGAGCTCAAAGCAAACAATGCACGCTCACAAGGAATATGGGAAATTTATGATTCAGAGGGACAGCCCATAAAACGTCTTGCGTACACGTCAGAAAAAGACTTCTCCTGGACGGCAGGAATGATGCTCTTAGCAGAACACGAAACGTTTAAGTAACGAGCAAGCACAAAAGGTGTATGGCAAAACTCATTCTTGTACGGCACGGAGAAAGCACGTGGAACAAAGAAAACCGCTTTACGGGCTGGACGGACGTGCCCCTTACCAAACGAGGAAAAAAACAAGCACAACAAGGAGGTGCCGCACTCACAGCAGCAAACATTCCTATACACTCCATCTTTACCTCATATCTCACACGAGCTAAACAAACACTCACAGAAATGCATCTTGCAACACCGGCAACAGTGACGAGCGCGTGGCAACTCAACGAGAGACACTACGGAGCCCTCCAGGGACTCAACAAACAAGAAACCGCACAAACACACGGAGAAGAGCAAGTATTGCTTTGGAGGCGAAGCTATGACGTCCCGCCACCAGCGCTTTCTGATGACGACGACAGACACCCACGAAACGATCCACTCTACGAGCACGTGCAACCAGAACTCTTGCCTGCAACTGAATGCCTCAAAGACACAGTGATGCGCGCATGGCCTTACTATAAAGAATACATTAAACCTCTTTTGCAAGAAGGAAACAACGTTCTTATCGTCGCGCACGGAAACAGCCTGCGCGCACTTATCAAACAACTCGAAACTATTAGCGACGAAGACATCCTCGCAGTAAATGTTCCCTACGCAATTCCTATCGTGTACGACATCAAGCAAGACGTAGTTGAAAAAAAAGAATTCTTAGCGGACGAGCAAACGCTCAAGAAACTCGAAGAAGAAGTGAAAAATCAAGGTAAAGCCTAGAGCGGGTCGTCTTTGAGTTTCAGCCAATACCCAACGCGCTGAACTACAAGCGTGAGTGCAAACACGATAGCAACGGCAATCAGTGTTTCTAACCAAAAAAATACCCAATACGGAGTGGTGATGATAAGCGCGCCAATCATGAAGTCTGCTTGATCCCAAAAGAATAATGATTTACCCGGAGGGACGTTGAGTTGTCGTTTCACAGTTGATTCTAATGCGTCACCTGCAAGAGCTCCAAAGCCCATAGCAGTACCCACCCACAACGGCACTTGGGAAAGGTCAGTAATCCAAAAACCAAAATCACCAGCACGCTGCATCAAGTAAAACGCAAGCGTTGCGAAAAGCATTCCAAACACGAGGCCGCGCCACGTCTTGTGCGCGCCAAACACTCGTTTACCGTTGAGCGTGTGACCAAAGTCTAATGGGTAATTAAGCACAGGAATCTTTTTTGCAAAGACAGGAGTGATGTTTGCGATATACGCAGGAACAAGAAAGTACAAGACAGAAAGAATCTCAATAATCATTTGAGTGCCTCTTTGATTAAGCGACTCACCGTCTGGCCATCCGCTTTACCTGCAAGACGCTTCATTGCTTGACCCATGAGCGCGCCAAATGGAGCGTCAGGATCTTTTTTTACGACATCCTCTATTACTCGTTTAAGCTCAAACTCATCAACAGGCTTGAATGAACTCCAATCTACTCTTCCTTTTTTTGCGAATTGCGTGAGAATGTCATCAACTGCATCTTTTGATACTTCGTTGTTTTGGATGCGCAAAAACAATTCATCAGCAACGCCCAAGACGTCAACATCAATATTGTTTCTTCGCTTCAAATCTTTTTCTCGCACAACCAAGACATCAGCGACTAGCGTTGCTGGCAGTTTTTGCGACCAGTGCTCAAACAACTCAAGGCGGTCTTGGCGAATAAGCTCTGAAACAAAATCTTCAGAGATTTTGTGTAGTTTTGCAAGTTTTGGAATACGAACAGAGAGCAATTCAGGAACCTCAACGTCAACATCTTTTATTGAAAAAGTGTGCACGTCAGTTTCAGGATACATCCGCGCAGCGCCAGGCATAGGACGCAAATATGTTGTGGTGCCGTCACCATTATCTTTTCGCACCTCAGAAGGAACTCCCTCTAAGAACTGTGTGATTCTTGGCGCGAGCGCAACAGACACGCATTCTTTGATGCGATCAACGTCGCCAACAAGTAAGAAGAACGCATCATCGTTTTTGACTGCTAAGAGTTTTTTTACCTCATCCCAAGACGTAAGCCCATACTTTTTCGGGTCTTCATCCGAATGAATGATGCCGCCAAAACCCCACGCCTTAGCATAGCCAGCAAGCTCTGTGCCGACGCGATACTCAGGGAATAATTCTGTTCCCAAAACGCCTGAAAGATTACTTACACGAACGCCTACGACACGGTCTTTTTTCAGAGCCTTTGCTACCCAACCAGTGCTTTTTGAAAAAGCAGAAGAAACATCTTTTGGCGCAGAACACGAAAGATCTTTTTTGGCAAGCGTTTTGGAGAGCGTGATAAGTCCCTGTTGTCGTAAAGACTCATTTTCTGCAAGAACAACCATACCATCAAGGTCTTGCACGCCCTTGATCTCAACGCGGCGTCCTCCACTCACAGAAATGTTTACGTCCTGGCGAATCGTTCCAAGGCCCCGCTTAACACGGCCCGTTGAGCGAAGCACCATACCAAGAGCTTTCGCAGTTTCCTTGAGGTGCTCAGGACTAGTAATGTCGGGAAGAGTAGTGATTTCTAAAAGAGGAATACCAAGTCGTGAGAGGTTGTAGATGTCTTGTTCTTGCTCGCGAGAAACAACGCGGCAACTATCTTCTTCAAGGCACAAACGATCAACGCGCACATCGTTAATCTTGCCGTTTAACGAAACAACCATGGTGCGTTGAAAACCAGAAGTGTTACTGCCGTCAACAACAGCTTTTCGCATGACATGAACAGTGTCAACAAACGTCATGCCAAGCATACGAGAAACCATAGCAGCAGTTTCCACTGCTCTAACACTAGGAGCTGAAACTGGTTCGTCATCAAGCTCTACTAAACACGTTGAATCATGATACCCTTGATAGACATATTTTTTTTGTTTTGACTGCGCGTGCGCTGCTGCAACATCCACGTCACCAGACTCTCCTTGCGATGCGCGAATCATGCGCAGAACAGAAAAATCTGGTTCGTCCTCGCGAATCTGTGCGGGACAATTGCAAAACAACTTTGTGCCGGAGAGTTGTTGGTGAATTTCAAGGCCGGCTTTAAAGCCGTCTGATTGCTTACTCATACACGCCTTCCTCCACGCGAGGAATAGTATCAGAAAGATTAGCGCTCAGAAGCGTAGCAACATCTTTTTTGTGGTGGGAAAGCAAGAAGGAGAGCTTTGCAAAAAGAGTTTCAGGACTGAGCGCGAGGTCGTGACCTAACACACCGGCCTCTTGTAATACGCGACCAGGACTATACACTTGCAAGCTTACGCGACCATTCAGGCACTGCGTGGTCATCACGACAGGAATCTTTTTTGCTAATTCGAGCAAAGCCTTTTTTGTTTGCTCATGAACTTTTGTGTGCTCATCAATCGCGTTAATAGGCGCGTGACCAAGGCCTGTTCCTAAAACGATGAGTCCATCATAGGTAGCGTATGGCGAGAGCGCGTCGGGAAAAAATTGTGGATGCATGTATACCATACCGATTCTTAGGTCGGTGTTATAGTGCTTTGGAGAAAATTTTTCATTACTTTTGGGCGGCGCCTGGATAAGCTGGGCTTTGTCTGTGATGCGAGCGACAGGATTAATATTGATTGCTTTGAACGCGTCTCTTCGCGAAGAATGATTCTTTCGCGCATTAATGCCTCTGAGGATGATGATGTCGTCATCATTTGTTGAGCCGTGCATAGCAATAAACACTCCCGGAGTCTTAAGTTCAGTAATAAAGCGTGCAGCCCCCACAAGGTTTGTTTTTGCATCAGAGGATCCGCGGTCTGCTGAGCGCTGACTGCCCACAAGCACAACAGGAATTGGCACTCCCAACAACGCATAATGCAGTGCCGCTGCGGTATAGTGCAGCGTGTCTGTTCCGTGTGTAATGATGATTCCTTGCGCCTTGTTTGTTACTGCTTTTTCAACAGCAGTGATGAGTTCGTTATAATGAGCAAAGCGCATATCGTCAGAAGACATTTGCGATAAAAACGTTGGAGTAATGTTTGCGATCTGCGTGAGCTCAGGATAGAGTGCTAAGAGTTCATCAGGAGTTATCTTGTTGGAAACACCGCCAGTAACGTAATCAACCTTGCTCGCAATCGTTCCACCAGTGTGCAACAGGGTGATTTCTGGCAAGCCCTTTGTTGGCGCAGGTTTTTTGACGGTGGCTGAAGGTTTTTTTTCAGAAGCGAGTTCTTGTGTGTCCTTTACATTTCGTGGATCAATACCTACATTGTATCCGTCATCAAGTTTGAGCGTGTATTCTTTTCCGTCAAGGAGCACTCCTTCAAACACCAAATCGGTGTGTGTTGTGATGCGAACGCGCATTCCTGGCTTCATAGATTAAGAAAGAGCGGAATGGTATAAGAATGT
>SKIA01000001.1 GCA_007116645.1 Candidatus Woesearchaeota archaeon | reverse complement strand
GATTGAATATTCGTTAATCGTTATGGAACTGTGGGACACGCTCAAGGATGGATTCTCAAATATTTCACTACAAGCAAAGGTAGGTTTTATCCTAATTGTGCTTGGAGTAATCGTTTTTTTCTTGATCGTCTATAACTGGTATCAGTCGATTCCTCCTCTGGTAACGTAACGCTTAAAAACCACGTGTCTTCCAAAGTATTTGTGGCAACAGCAGAGGAACTCGCAACACAGCAACGAGAAATTAGTATTGCCGAGTTTTTTGAGAAAAACAGGCACCTATTAGGATTTGATAATCAACGAAAAGCACTTCTTACAACTGTCAAAGAAGCAGTTGATAACTCGCTTGACGCATGCGAAGAAGCAGGCATCCTTCCTGAACTTGAAGTTGAGATTGTCGACATGGGCAATGATCGGTTTCGCATCATTGTCGAAGACAACGGACCAGGTATTGTCAAAGCACAGATTCCTAAGATTTTCGCAAAACTCTTGTACGGGTCAAAGTTTTTTAAGATGGCACAGTCTCGCGGTCAGCAAGGTATTGGTATCTCAGCGTCTGTCATGTACGGACAACTCACGACGGGCCGTCCTGCAAAAGTCACGTCAAAGACCGCACCGAATAAGCCAGCTAATTATTTTGAGCTAAAAATTGATACGAAAAAGAACGCTGCAGAAATCGTTTTAGAAGAAGAAAAAGAGTGGTCAAAAGAGCGTGGAACTAGAATTGAGATCGACCTTGAAGCAAGTTATGCAAAGGGTAAGCAAAGCGTTGACGAATACCTCAAACAAACCGCGATTCTTAACCCGCACTTACAACTTATCTACGCTAATCCTCGCGGAGAACAATACTTTTTTCCTCGCGCATCACAAGTAGCCCCTCCCACTCCAGAAGAGATCAAACCGCACCCGTACGGTATCGAGCTTGGTATGCTTATCAAGATGCTTGGCTACACCCAAGAAAAAACTGTTCTAGCGTTTTTGCGAGAAGAGTTTAGTAGAGTATCAAACAGTGTAGCAAACGAAATCCTAGAAAAAGCACGTCTATCGCCTAAGGTGAAACCCAAAGCGGTTTCTCGCCAGCAAGCAGAAGACATGATGCGCGGTATCCGTGACACAAAAATCATGGCTCCGCCCACGACGTGTATTAGTCCTATGGGCGAAGAACTTTTACTTAAGGGTCTCAAAAAAGAGATTAACGCAGAATTTTACACTGCCATCTCAAGAAAGCCTGCAGTGTACCGCGGAAACCCGTTTGTTATTGAAGCAGCGATTGCGTACGGTGGAGACCTTAAAGGCGATGGCTCAGTTGATGTGATGCGCTTTGCAAATAAAGTTCCTCTTCTCTACCAGCAAGGAGCGTGTGCGGTTACAAAAGCAGTTGCTGAGACAAACTGGAAATCCTACGGTCTTGATCAATCAGGAAACAATCTTCCTCGTGGACCAGCGGTCGTGCTGGTGCACATGGCGTCTGTGTGGGTTCCGTTTACGTCAGAAGCAAAAGAAGCGATGGCGCACTATGATGACATCATCAAAGAGATGAAGCTTGCGGTGCAAGAGGCTGGTCGTGAACTGCAAAAGTACACAAAGAAAAAACAAAAAATCAAGCAAGAGCTCAAAAAGCGCTCGTACATTGAAAAATACATTCCGCACCTTGCCTCTGGTGTGACAGAAATCCTTGATCTTGACGGTGCAGACCACGAAGTCTTAGAAAGAAACTTGATTGGCTTATTAGAAAAGCACCGTGGAAAGCTTGATAACGTAGAGTTTGACCCTACAAAGAATACTGAATATGACGAAGAGTTTGCAAAAATAGGACGGGAGGACGACGATGAGCCAAGAGATGACGAATGAAGATATAATCAAGAAGATTCAAGGCGTAGCTTTGCACATTAAAGAATCTGCTCACAAAGCTCGCGCTCCCGTACTCAAAACGCCTGTTCGCTCACTTTCAAACGTTGATTACGACCCTAAAAAAGGTCATTTTGTGATTGGCGATTCAGAAAAACAACGAAAGCTGAATGCATCCTCTGTCAAGACGTTTGCTCAAACCGTTTTGCTGTTAAACGAAGCGAAAAAGGTAGTTCAAACTGATGATATCATGACGAAAAGAGAAGCGTACTACGTTTCTAAAAACTGGGGCGATGCAAAATTTGACGAGCAACCAGAGTCAGACTCGGTCATGGAAGACATTGAGGCAATGCTTCGTCTTCAACGAGAACAACTCGGTTTTATTCCTGAAGAAGACGGCGGTGCTGTTGCAGGAAAACTCATTATCATTGATAGAGATGCAGACACGGGCGAAGAATTGCGTATTGACTGTGAAAAATTCGGTTCAGGCGCGTACAGTATTCCGTCACAAGTTGAGCACCTAAAATTCGAGACCAAAGCAAAATTCGTTATTGCAATAGAGACCGCAGGTATGTTCCAACGTCTGGTCAAACATAAATTCTACAACAAAGAGGATTGCATCTTGATTAGTATGAAGGGTGTTCCTTCTCGTGCAACACGGCGTTTTATTCGTCTCTTATCGGACCAAAACAAGTTGCCCGTTTACGTGTTTTGTGACGGCGATCCGTACGGAATGCTCAACATTTATCGTACGCTTACTGTGGGTTCTGGAAATGCTGCTCACGTCAACGAGTTCTTTTGTGTTCCAAACGCCAAATACCTTGGCATCACACCTGATGATATTGAACAATATGACTTGCCATCACACCCACTCAAGGATGTTGATATTAAGCGCCTAAAAGACGGTCTCAAAAACGATCCGTTCGTTGCCCACCACAAGCGATGGCAAGAAGCGCTCAAAAAGCAGCTTAAGATGGGTGTTCGTGCTGAACAGCAAGCGCTTGCAAAGCACGGCCTAAATTTTGTTATCAGCGATTACTTGCCGCAAAAGCTCAAGAATCCAGATAGCTGGCTTGATTAGAGTAGTTGTTCTCGATACGTTTGTTGTATGAGTTGTGCACCTACTTCTTGGATGTCTGAGGGAATGTGGTGTAGAAGTCGTGCAGCGTATGGTGTGGCTCTTTGTTTAGCGCGTTGAATTTCGGTTTCAACGCTTTCTGACTTTGCGATCATTGGCGCTATGTTGCCCATATTCCTGATGAAATCTTCTTTATCTCTGTTCATTTCTTGAGGATTATTATGTAGAGCGAAATATTGGTCTGGGTCTATGTCAATCAGAACTCGCGACCCTCTTTCTGATAGTGCTGGTTGCCAACAGTAGTGAGCTCTTTGCCTGTCTTCGCTTGCTCGAATGCCTAATCCTTGGAGTGTTCCTATGTATTGTGCTACGGTTAGTTCTGTTACAGGATTTTCTGCTGCTGGATGGAGAAAGGGCCTGATTGAAAAGAGACTACTTCTCTCTTCGTTTACACCCACATACCTGACGTGAGGGGTTATTCTGGGCAGGTCTGACTCGCTGTATATTGCTTCAAGAGCTGCATGTAGAAACGGTTCAGGGAGTATATATGCCCGTGGTTTTCTTGATTGTCGGTCAAGAATGTTTCGACGGATTTCCCCTCCATCTGGCTTATCGAATGAGTGAAGCCAGTGCATGTCAGTGGTTCTTCCCATGCTTTTTCCGATTTGCTTTCTTGTGTTTGGAGGGTACGTTCTTGCTTCTCTAAATATGAGTGTGGAGTCATCGCCTTCGAGAAATACGATGTTGGGTTGTCGAATTCTTAAGCCTCTACGTTCAGGGTTTGGATGGTTAGTGAATTCAAGGTCTTCTCGTACACGTACACGCATTATTTGGGAGCCTCCGTTCTTGTCAGGTACTTTAGCAGCGATTTCTGGTACTCCTGCGTACCATTCGCGCATGAGGGATTCTTCTTCTTCTGCTCGCTCTTCTTTCCAGTACGGTGTTTCGATTCTAGTTCCTAATTTGCGCTTGGTGAAATTATTGTGCCTAATGACTTCCTCAAGCCCTCCATACATGCTGTCAAACACTTCTCCATGACTTATTCGTCTGACTGGCCTAGTATCAATGTTTGCATCAGGCTGATTGAGTAGGTAGAACTGGATATTTGTTGCTTCATCCGGTTTTTCACCTACTTTCATTGTACTTGTGTCTCGTGTCACGCTATCTGTAAGTGCATTGAGATTAAATAAGTTTTGTTTAGTAGTTACTTTATAGTGAAGAATAATTTAAATAACCTATTGTCACTGAGCAGTAAATATATAAATACGTTCTTCTTTCCAAAGAGCATGAAATACTTCGGAGCACTCCTCATCGCAGCCTTGTTCTTGGCTCTGCCAATGACTTCGGCGTGGCACTATGGCTCGTATCATCCTCACCAACCGTATCATCACGGCTACTATGACGGAGCAGACATCGTGTTTCGTGGAGAAGTAACGAGAATTCAGCGCCTTGGAGGCTCTGATCCGCGTGTAGAAGTAACTCTGCGCGTTCGCGACCGTATCCGAGGCAATCCATCAAGCACTGTTGTGTTAACATTTCCACGATACAGAGACGGTTGGGGTCAATGGCATGATGATGTTCCACTTGTTGAAAGACGAGAGTATGTCATTGGTGCAAGACGCTCAGACAATCGTCACCGGCTCGTCTGGTACGAACCTGTGTCGCACTACCGCCCACCAACATATACGCCTCCGTACTACCCACCGTATCAACCGCCTGTCCAAGTAACACCTATCACAATACCTAATCCGCAACAAACAAACACTTGTTCGGTGCTGGAATCAACTGGACAAATAATTCTAATCTGCCCATCCACACAAACCGTGCGACTGCAACCACTGTCAATTGGTACGCCGCAGTCTAGCGCTCCAACGACTCCTCGCGTGCCAATCGCCGCGTTCCCATGGTTGCACTAATTCGTCCAATACTACGTCCAGAGCATATCTTATTGAGTTCATTGGAAAAAGAGGTTTTACGTGATATTTACCAAGGGTTAAGAAATTTTCCCGTCAGCCCTCTAGTGGACTGTCTCAACATTAACGAAGAACTACTTCCTGTATTGTATGGACTAAACTTCATGCATATGAGACGCCACAAGTACCATGATTTGCTCCAAGAAGACATGCAGTACGTGATGAATATTGCTCATTCACTTGGAAGAAGGCGAATCATGCCTTGGCGAGAACAACCGCGTAATCGTGAAGAGATGGACTTACTCAACCCGTATCCCTCAAACACTCGTCGCCAACGAAGAGCGATCTGTCGGTATGAGCTCGAAAATCATATTCTAACTCGTTTTGAGAAAGACCCAATCAAGCTTCAGTCTTCTCGCCGAAACCACAACAACAGACTGCGCGCAGGGCTTCCTTCTGAAATGTGCACTGTCAGAACTGCCCAAGGATTTGCGAGCCGGATTGCTGACTACTGGAGCAGCTTCTCGCGAAACATTCCGTATCCAACTCGGCTTATCCAGCACGAACTCTTCTGACTTACCAGCCACCACTTAATGCTAACTTGCTCTCGTACGGTACTACGTGTCCAAAGACTCTGTCTGGATGGATGAGAGGCTCTTCGGCCAGTTCAAGAGCATTATTGATTGCGTCAAGCAGTCCTGTGCCGATGCCGCTTCTTCTGAGCTCTGGCTTGACATAAATGATTCCGTTGCCACTTCGCACAGGCACGACTCCTATGCCTACTTTGTCCGCTTCGGTTTCTGCTACGTACACTCCTGCGGTGCTTTTTGCGTATCCGTGGAGCACGGGTGCAGTCATTCGTTGCAGTGTTGCAGCTCTGTAAGTGTTTTTCGTTGTCGTACTCGTTCATCTCGTACTGCAAGTTCTATAAGACGTGCGACATCGTTTGCTTCTTGTGGCGTAATGCGCCGTATTGTGTGTTCCATGTTTTTTGTTCTCCTAGCGAGCAAAACCTAGACCACGTACGGCCAGAAAAACAATGAATTGCGAGCAGTGGATCTAGGTCGAATGGCCTAAAACCAATAATAGCTCGCGTTAAGCATTATCAAACAAACATTTCCTTTGGTATGTAAGTATTACTCACGAACGTCAAGAACAGTAATATCATCTCGCAGCTCGTTTAAAGCACTCACGGAATACTCAAGGCCGTATCGCAAGTCACCTGATCCGGTATTGATGACATCTCGCAAAAGAACACTTGCGTCAACAAAAAGTGGTCCGGGAACGCTTAGTGGACAACACTCTCCGGGTTCCCATCCGAGCTCTCTCATCTCTTCAGGCCTGAGCGTTGAAATCTTATCGTCAAGGAATGCTCGCAATTTAGGATAGCTGACGCGATCACTTCCGAGCACAGACACACAAAACACTCCTGTCTTTTTTCCTTTAAACATAATGGTCTTTACAATTCCTTTTGGATCAACATCTACGCGATCGAGCACGTCGCGGGTGCGAACGGCTTCTCCTCCCAGGTCTATGACACGATAAGAAATATCTTTTTCGTCAAGGAGTTGCGTGAGGGATGAAAGCTTTTGGTTCATGTCCTAAGAAGTACTGCGCGCTTTATGTGTGTTATCGTGGGCGGTATGCTTCCAATCGGTCTATGTGTCTGTGAAGCGAGCTGTCAGCATGGTGTCTGAGGTCATACTGGGGTTCTTTAAGAAAGTCTCTTATGGACTCTTCAGCGCGTCTTGGCGCGTGGTGTCCAAGCATGATGCCCAGTTGTACTTGTGGGTGGGTTGCGTATCGTTCGAGCTGTTGGAATTCTTCCTCGGTTGTTGAACGTACCAATCGTACTGTGTTGTATAGATGCATGAGCGCAGCTGCTTTTGCGTGATCACTTCCTGAAACATATTCTATCTTGCTGGGCAGTCGGAGGCTGTCAGGAAGAGCAAGTCCCATAAGATTTGCTCCTCCTAGCGCATCCTTGCTGCCATTTACTGCTAGTTCTGTGATCTGCCACGGCCCAAAGGATACGAGTCTATCGTGGCGTGAGAGCACAAGCTCAGTGTACTCTCTTCCTGCAATACGTAGTTTTGCTTCAAACAGCGCCGATCCGAGACTGCTTTGGAGCCGCGTTCCTCCGATGTGTTTGTAAATCCTATCAGGGATGCGTGGCATGTGCTCTGCATAGCCCGTCGCGAGTAGGTCTTTGGCGTTTGCTTGATTGATGAGTGTTTGGGCGAGTGATACTTGTCGTTGCGGCGTCTTATATGTGCTGGTGGTATCGTTAAACCATCTTCTCTCAACATATTCCCAGTTAATGTTGTCTTGTACTTCGTCAAGCACAGCTGCTATTTCTTGTGTGTAGGTATCAAGACTGATGCGTTCGGGCGTGCTCTCTCTGAGTGGTTTTACGCGTTCTTCAAGAATGATCCGTGCAGGGTTTCGCGTCGTGGTGTCAGTTTGTAGGTTTTCTGCTCGCTCACTCCACTGTTGTTCTAAATTATGGGATAAATACGCATGTACGGGAGCGAGGGTGACGTTCTTTACTTGGGCACGTACGCTCTGCTCGGGTGGAGTGGTCCACGCGTTCGCTCCAAGCCCTGCTGTCGCTATGACTGCGCCTATTCCAGCGTTTCGAAGCCAGCGAAAAGTCTTCCCCATACAGTAATGAAGTAATTTGATGCATATAAATGAAGTGAACTTGTATTTCTGTTCCTTCCGCACAAAACCTATTTAAACGCACGAGCAACTCTTCGTACTATTGTCCCCGTGGCTTAGTGGCTATAGCGTGCGGCTGTTAACCGCAAGGTCCCCGGTTCGAATCCGGGCGGGGACGTTTTTTACGCATATTTGAGCTGCTGTACGCTCATTTTTGATATGCCTGTTTCTAGTATTGTTTTGTTAAGCAAACTAATTATGTTTTTAGTATCGTAAATTCCTAGTCGTACCGTGGTGATATCGTTCCAGTTAGGTTGTTTTCGTACTTTTTTTCTTATGGTTGGTGTGAAACCGTACTTTTCTAGTATACTGGCAAAATTCAGTGCAAGCTGGTGTGATGTTGACCTAAATACGAGTGTTTTTTTGACGTAGCCGTCACTCAACGTCAGACCCAGGAGCACTCCCCGAAGGAATTTTTCTGAGTAATTACTAATGTGTTGTTTTAGCTGCACCGTGTGAGTTTTACTTTCCTGGACTGCTACAAAGGCGTAAATGTAGTTGTAGATGAATTTTGAATACATCCGTATATATAGGTCGTTCTTTTTCGGATGGACATTTGTGTGGGTTTTTTTCCCAAAAAGAGTTTTTATGAGTTTTTGTACAAACTGGTTTAGTTCGATATTTGTCTTACTTGAACAAATTTTGGTTGTGTATGCTCCATTGTCTGTATACTGGGTTCCATCGCCCATCCACAGCCCTACGTAGATTCCTGTTAGTAGTTCGCTTTTTGTTTTTACAGCTGTAATCCTTTGTTGAGGGGTGGTATTTGGAAATTTCTGCCTTACATACTTGTGAATCGTACTCAGAGAGTGTCCTAGCTGTCTGTGAACTGCACGTATCGACTGTGTTTTTTTGTACTCTTGTTGGATCTCACTAATCGCTCTTGGATGCAGAGTCATAGTGGGGCCACGCTTCTGTGACTTAAAAGGGTTTTTTGCGTGGATGTCCAGTGGGTTATTGATGAAAAATAAATCTCACCGGGGACGTTATATTACGTTGATTTGTGTTTTCTTGGTGATGTCAAATCCACTGGTTTTGAATCGTACCTGAACAAACCATTTTCTCTGAGAAGACGTTTGCGTGAGCAGCTGTGCTGTTTGCACGACTGCGCCAAGTCCACCATCTAGTTTTCCTGAATGAACATCCGTGGGGATGGTAATTGATATGGGAACTGTGATTTCTTGTGCCGTAAATTCTTTTTCTTCGCTGATGGGCTGCGAAAATTCGTACGCTGTTCGCACTTCTCGGTTGTTATTTCCTCCGCGTCTTGACCGTACGTGGTCTTGCGCGTATAGCTTTACGTGGAGTTGTCCTGAACGCGGCTTTTTGAGTTTAAGCAGTGCGTTTCCAGTGATAGTGTCTCCAGGACGGTATTCGTGTCCTTGTAGCTGAACAGTGATTTTTCCTTTAAGAAATCCGAACATAATCTCCTCTGGCAACATTACTTTTTAAAGTTGTCTTTGCTTTCTTTCTTGTATGGTTGCAGACACTATCTTGTTTGGGCGCACAACGCTTGAAACGTTTCTTATTTTCATCCTTGTTGTTGCCATTACCTTTATCGCCGGCAATACTTTGTACTTGCTTCTTCGAAGATTTCTTGATCCGCGCGTGTCAGGTGCGATATCAAAGCGTCTTTCTCGTTTATTCCAGTACATTTTTTTCTTCTCTGGACTAACAATTGCTGTGTATCGCATTTTGGATCTTGATTTTTCAGCTCTTGCTGCATCACTTGGTATTTTGAGTATTGCGATTGCTTTCTCGTCTCAACAAGTTCTCCAGAATATGATTGGGGGCGTTATTGTCTCTGTTAATCGCTCTGTTCAGCCTGAAGATTGGGTTGAAGTGGGTGCTTCAGGGATTTGTAGGGTTAAGGACATGCGCCTTATGCACACTGTCTTACGACACCAAAATGGTCGTCTCATTTACCTTCCTAATACTCAACTACTAACGCAGATGGTGCACAACTACTCTAAAAGCGGATTTATTGAGACGGCGTTATCGTTGAACGTGGCCGTGGGTTCTGACTTGCAGACAATTCGTGACGTGGTGCGCGAGGTCGCAAGCAAAAACCAGCGTATTTTACCAAGTATTTCTCGCAGTGAGCGATCTGCGTTTGCAAGCATTATCAAGGCTTCAAAACAGTTTTTTGAGGGCGAGCGTGATTTGTCAAGGTTTGCTCCTAGAGTGTTGGTGACTGATGTAACTGCTGCTCGAATGACAATTTCTGTGCGTATCTGGTTGTTAGAGATTGGTCGGCGCGATGATATCGTGTCTGAATATTTGTCTGCTCTAACTGCTGCTCTAAAGAAAAATAAGATAGCTCTCGCGTAAGACTCATAAAGTCTTCTTCACTTCTTTTTTTTATGAGGAAGTTATTGCTTGGAGGAGCAGGCCTTATTGCACTGATGGGTTATTCTCATCAAAGCCCCGCGGAGTTGGAGTGTCCAACTTCTGACTGGGGTGTGAATGCTCACGCAAATTTTATTTCTGAGCTATACTTATCAGATGACTCGTTGTATGTTCAAGTCACTGTTCCAAGCAATGTGCAGTATTCTTTTTCTGCTTCTCCTGACAAGATTCTTCATGGTGATTCGGCAGCGTCATTGCAAAGTCTAGAAGATCGTTTGCGTTTAGGTCAAGACGTTGTTTCTTTGCGTGGAGACATGCGCGATGACGGTTCGTTTATGCTGTCAAGAGTGTATTTTAATCATGACTCTGACAACGCCTTTGCGTTGTGCAATAAAAAATAAAAGAAAGGGTGAAGTGTTTACTTCTTGGTTACTTTTTTTTCTTTGAGAAAGTGTTTTGCAATCATAAACACGACGAGTGCTATGATGACAAAGTTAATGATGGCTCCCACAAATGCTCCCCACGACCATACAATTGGTCCGAGTGTGAGGGTTGCGGTTTCCCACGCTCCCCCTGGAACAAACGGCGTTACTGTGGGCATGATGATGTTGTTTACGAGGCTTTGAACAAGCGTCGTAATCGCTACACCCATGATAAACGCTATTGCGAGCGGGATAACTTTGTACTCGTGCAAGAATTCACTGAACTCTTCCATGACTTTTGCCATTACTTTGGTATATATGGCGAGTATATATTGTTTATGTGAGAATTGCTCCCATCAGAATGAGTCCTGCGAGCGGGTAGAGGCTGTCAATTAAGAAGAGTTGTGGGCTTGTGGTTTTATACAAAACAGCATTTGCTGCAAATGGCAACAAGAATCCTGCCCAGAGCATGACGCCAAAAAACATTCCTCCAAGCGTTCCTTGCACGCTTGTTTGCGTGATAAGCCAAGAAAAGACAAATGCGGTCATGAGCGTCCCCACAAGTCCTAAGGCGACGATTGCCGGGGTCATTTTCAAGTCTTTTTCTTTCTTTTTAGAAAGGCGCATCCAGCGCTTTCCAAACATAAATGGGGAATACCAGAGTCCTCCAAGCACGTACGCAGCTCCTGCTGCAAGAAAGATGTTCAGAGCGTTCATACAGTGTTTACGGGTGTGAGCATTCTTAATTCTTTCTCAACTCGCAAGAACCTTTGCTTTGCCGCGCTTCGGATACGGGCATAGCTAAAAAGCGCCCGCCCGGTTAGCAAAGAACGTAGTTCTTTGACCCTGCATTCGCTTTTTTCGCTGTCGCTCAAAAAAGCGCCCGCCCGGATTCGAACCGGGGAATGACCGCTCTGCAGGCGGTTGCCTTACCGCTTGGCTACGGACGCTTGTAGTCAAAGGACAGGCCCTGCGTTTATATGGGTTTTGTCTTACAGCGACACACACCCCACGCAATAGGGAACTCCAGCATAAAGAGCATATTCTTCAGCACAAGTGACGCATATCGTTTTGGTACAGTTTGAGCATTTTCCGTTCATACCAGTAAAATTGTTTTAGGTATTTAGGTGCGTTACGCGCGCACATGTCCAGTGCTAGTGCAAAAAACCGTGTTCTGCAAGATGTCTGATAACTCGTTTGTACGTATGTTCTTTTACAGGAGGATTTTTTTGTTCATACTCTGCTTGTCCATACCATACAAATGCTTTGATCTCTTCTGCGGGCACGGGCTCACCTGTAACGTCTGCAAAATAGATGTATACAGTGCGCATCTCTCCTGTTGTCGTTCGAGCGGCTTTGTATGTGACAAAGGGCGTCATACGCTCAAGCTCTAGTCCGAGCTCTTCTTGGAGTTCTCGACGAAGTGTTGTTTCGTGGTCTTCTCCTTCTTCAATACGTCCTCCCGGGGTCCAGTATAAGTCCATGTCGTATCCTGTGACAAGCAGTACTTTTCCTTCTTGGATGATTACTGCTCCGACGCGATCAGGGGTCATAGTGATCCCGGAGGGATTTGAACCCTCGGCATCTGGCTTAGAAGGCCAGCGCTCTATCCAGGCTGAGCTACGGGACCGATGTACTTTTGGGATGTTCTTTGCTATAAAAACATAGTGTGTGTTCCCCACACTAATAATGCTTAAATACTGCTCTTTCGCAATCACTGTATGGGAGTGGAAGCAATTCTTGATGTGCGCAGATCGCGGCGCATCATCACCTTTCATCCTACAGGTTTTACGCTTGAAGAACAGCTTAAAGTAGTCGTTCCAGATGGTGTGTTGCCGGATGGCACGCAAAAAACAAAGACGACGTATCAGGACCCTGCACGCATTGCAGAAGTGTTTTTTCCATACGCTCGTGATTCGCTGCGCACATCTCAGGCCATGCCTAATTGGCACTCTGTAATGGATGATTTGTCGATGTATGCTGACTCTGAGCCTGATCACCCTTGGCTGTCTTCTGATTGCCTGCGCATTCCCTTTGCGAGCTTGGTAGAGTATGATTTTCGCTCCCCTACTCGTGCTGATGAATCGATCTCTCGTGCGCTTGCGGGTGCAAGAGGCGTTCCTGGAGTGCGTTTTGTGCGTACGGGTACGTGTAGTGTGGGTGTTCTCATTCCTGACTATGAAACTCGCTCGACTCGGGTATCGTATCGTCCAAGTCGTTCTTTGCAAGCAGCGTAAGTCAGCAACAGAATTATTTTCCATACGTATTGATAAACTTCTATTCTGATTTTCAGACATAGTGACTGAAAAAAAGCAACTTCGTCTGATTTTCAGAGAGAACGTGGGGGCTTACCCCCAGCTCCCACCCTCGATGAAATGAAAAAATATCCAAAACTTCTCCAAGCAGACAAACGTGGACAGATTGTCATCCCCAAAGATGTCAGGCAAGAACTCGGTATTGACGAAACCACTGGATTTTACGCATACATTATTCCTGGAGAAGGAATACTACTCAAACAAGTGGATCCGCAGCCAATAAACACTGCAATTGACGAGCTCGCGCGATATGCAGAGCGGCTGGGAGTATCTCCTGAAGCACTCAAACAAACCATTAAAGACTATGAAAAAACTGGAGGGCTTACGAAACTATGAAGCGACTCCTTATTCTCCTCACATTGATTTTGCTTGCGCCAAGCATCATTGACCAACTCAACACAGACTTTGCTCAAGGAACACATCAAGATACACAAAACGTCTCAAATCAACTTCTCCTCGCGCAAACAGCAGGTAACTACTCGCTATCAGGAACGTATCTGAGCAGCATTAAAGACCTTGGATCAAACCCGACTGCAACTATTAGTTGGGTGGCAAGCATTCCTGCTCAAACAAGTCTTATCGTCACCACAAGAAGCGGAAATACTCCTACTCCTGACGGCACGTGGAGTTCATGGAGTACTGCGTACGCAAACCCTTCAGGGAGCTTGCTTTCCTCTCCTATGCGGCGCTACTACCAGTATCGGCTCCAACTCGCAACTACAAACAATCAAGCAACTCCTACAATAGATGCGCTTACCCTTACGTACACAGAACAAGGCCCTATCATTGCAACAGCTTCCAGTCAGAACGCTGCACTAAACACGGACACCACAGGAACGTATCGATACCACCTCTCAATACAAGACACCTTGCCTCTTACCGCAACGCAAGCTCGCTATCGCATAGGAACTGATGCGTATTCCTCGTACCAAAATCTCACACTGGATGGAAACTACTACTACATCGATATTTCTACTCCGTCAGGCGGATGGGCTTCGCGCGGCGGACAAACGCTGAGCGTGAACGTGTTTGCACAAAACAACAACACGCAGTCAAACGAAACCCTCGCCCAACAAATCGTGCAGATAAATCAACCCCCAGTCTTGCCAGTGCTCTCAAACGTCTTTGCAACCGAAGGGCAACCAATGAACTTCACTGTGACAGCAACAGATCCTGATGGTGACGCGCTCACTTTCACTTCCTCACGAGGCACAGTAACTTCTCTGTCCTCAACCTCTGCTCGTGTAACGTGGACTCCACTAGGCTCTGATGTGCCAAACACCACAATCACCATCACTGTTAGCGACGGACAAGACACAGACCAAGCAACGCTCACTGCATTTGTTAGCTCTTTTAACTTTCCGCCAGTCATGCAACCAGTAAGTGATCAGTCAGGATACTATGGCGACCGAATCGTCTTTGACATCACGGTAACTGACCAAAACCTTGACGAAAACATGACATACTGGGTTGAGCCTCGCTTGTTTCGCATAACGTCTATACCTTCAAACACTTCCGGGGTGTATCGTGCACGAGCAAACTTCACTGCTCTTGATGATCACCGCGGCATTACTAACTTCACGTTTTACGCAAGCGACGGAGAACATACTACTTCGCAAAGTGCCATTCTTGACATCGGATTTTGCGGTGACAACGTATGCCAAGCACAAGAAAACGCAACTGCATGCCCGCAAGACTGCCGCCAAGCACAAACACGAGCGTACGTAGTCTTAGAGGTTCCTGACAGGTTTTGTGTCAACCAAACAGCGACAGTGCAGGTTTACAACGCGTCTTCTCGTTACTCGTGCTTTTTAGAAGGAAGAGCATTTCAAGGAGCAGCCTATTGCGACCTGTATCAGGGAGCAAGCATTACAGTGTATGAATTGCTCGGACAACAACGACAACAGATTCAAACGCTCACCTCAGACGCGCAAGGACAAGCAACCTTTACTCCTCCTCGCACAGGAAGATATCGCTTTATTGTCGAGCATGATGATATGATGCCAATGGATCAACTTGTCACAGTAAATGACTGCTCATTAGATATTAATCTTGTTGAAGAGGTCGTAGAGTTTGAGCGCCCAAACGTTCCTCCGCCGCAAAGAAGACCTCCGCAAACACCGCAAGTAGAGCGCCCAGACTTTACTCCTGATGAAACGAGCCTGCTCGCAATTCTTGTATGGTACCTTATCGTTCCTTTGCTTGGAGCAGCACTCTTATACACATCAAGTGCGTGGTATGACATCAACAAAGACTCAAACGTGTTCTTGTTGTCAGCACGCGTGCGTGTTGCTGAAATAACGCAACGGCTCGCACCAAAAGTGATGCCTCCACTGCGAAAGCTCTGGATAATTGTTGCGCCTGTTGTACGACCAATTATTGTACATGTGTATCATGGCGTTCTCAAACCAACTTGGAACTTGCTTGCTTCGTTAGTGAACAAGCTGCGGCGATAAACCCAAACCCTTTTTTATTCGCCCACGCTCCTATTTCGTATGCGAGTTCACAGAATGCTTATTTCAGGAACAGGAAGAACCTTTATTCAAGAGTCTTCCAGTGCTGACGTACACACTCAGTACGGACGAATCACTGCCCAAACGCTTGAAAAAGCACAAGACGGAGATATCGTTGCGACAGATGCAGGAGAAACACTTGTTGTGTTCACACCTCACTTCATTGACCGTTACAAGCGCATTCGTCGAGAAGCACAAATTATAACATTCAAAGACGCTGGCGTGATCATGACCACTGCGGGTCTTACGCCGCAAAGCCGCGTTCTTGAAGCAGGAAGTGGCTCAGGAGCACTCACTATCTTGCTCGGACAACACTGCAAAGAAGTCTTTAGTTACGACATCAACAACGAACACCTTTCGGTTGCTAAAGAAAACGTTGAAAGTTTTGACCTTGATAACGTAACATTCCATCTTCATGATGTCTCTCAAGGAATCCACGAAACAGACCTTGACGCAGTCATCCTTGACATGCCAGAACCATGGACTGTTTTTCCGCACATCTCAAAAGCCCTCAAAGTAGGAGGGTACATCGTGACATACGTTCCGTCAACATCTCAACTACAGCACATTCATCATCATGCAGTAAAGCAAGGATTGTATCATCTGCGTACAGTAGAAGTTTCTGAGCGTCACTGGATGGTCAAAGAACAAGCCGTGCGGCCCACGTCAAAAAACGTTGCCTTCACCGCGTTTCTGTCTTTTTTTCGCTACCTCGGACCAAACTGGGCGGACCTTCGACCACAAGAGAAGAAAACTGCACCTGCTTGGACGCTACCGGATGAAGAAGCAATGCAAAAAGCGTTTGATTAGCTCGCTCTTCTGAGCGGGTTGTCTGGGTTAATTCCAAGCTGTTCAAAAACTCTTGTACCAAGGTTTCCGTACACGAATCTTCCTGGTGATGACTCGCCAAGGATGAATTCAGGAGCTGCTCTATGATCAGCGCGTGCCATCATATACCATCCAATTTGGTGTTAAACATGCTAAGTGCTCTTCCCAAATCTGGTGCGTGCACTGCTGAAGCAAGCACTCCTTCAACAACACTTCTTGCAGGTCCAAATCCCATTTTACTGCGTGCATTAAGGTATGGTTCTCGTCTTGGAATATCAAATGATGGTGCGGTCAGTGTGAACAGTCCTGTGCTATTGGTGATTCCGTAACTAATCCGTGGAGCAGTATTGCCTAAGTTCATGCCTGCAAGTATGAATGGAGAGTCGCTTGCTTCCATCACTCGCTTCATGCGGTCCATATCTGCTGTCGTGCGTATTTCTAGTCGCTTAGGGAAGTTACTGTTTGTTATCATTGTTGATTCTTGTCTTAACAGCCATTCACATTAATAAACATATGCCTGCATATACTCTCATATATTTAATGTTTAATTAGCGTCGTATAGGGATTTTGGTTTCGTATTGTGATCGAAAGAGTTCTGGTAGTTCTGTGCGCCAGATATTTGCACAGTCGAACGTATGTTGTGGTGAGCTACTTGCAGAAGGGTTTGTGCCAAGCACAAAAACATCCTCAATAAATCCGTACGTCCGATTATGAACTTGTGCTGTGATATACAGTGGTTGTTGGTAATCAGAAAAAAATGCGATTAGAGAGCGCATATTTCGTACTGCTGCTGCATCGCGAGTACTAGTGCGGATGCTTGACTGTGGCATAATGCCTCCTAGTTGCGCACTGATTTTTTCATGTAATAGTGCAGGTTCAATGTTGCGCGCAACTTTTAACTCTGCGATCTTTCCTGTGGTTTTAAACCGTAAATTTACTTGAGTGGCCCCATACAAAGAAAGCTCGTCAATTTCTAAGGGGGATCGTACATGGCTCAAAAATGATGTTGCCTTATCAATATCCAGTGGGGTGTACAAGAACAGTTTATCAATTGTGAATTTGTTTCTTGTTACCATTGCCCCAGAGTTTCATGAGCGCAGCCCCTGTTAATAAACATATGCCTGCCCAAATTCCTGCAAACCACATGAACAATGATTGTGGGTATGTCTGAATGATTTCTGAGTTGTATGCAAATATCCAGTTTCCCTGTGGGAAAAAGATGTGGTGAAACTGTGTAAACAACACGTCCCAAGGAAGCATAACTAAGATCAGTGGGAGTCCGATAAGCACAGTACCCGCAAACACTGAAGAAAAGCGCGTTCTGCGCTCAAACGCGACAAGTCCTAGCACTATTATGATTGCTGAAAAAATTCGTGCTCCGTCAAGAACATTTTTCACATCAACCATGTGTTCTTGTTCATCACCAAAAAATGGTGCTTGCTCGCTTATTCCGTCCAAATACTGTTTTGCTTGTGCTTGTTGAGGCGTTGTCGCGTGAAATGTGAATAATAAAAAAAACGAGAGGCACACTACTGCACAAGCAATAACAATTCCTTTACCTACTTCATATCGCACGGTCATGTATCCATACACAAAACTATATTAACTCTATGGCACAATACATTTAAAAGACCCTTATGCTAAAAAGGGTTATTAGGTGAGCTTGTGATACAAAAACACTTTTCTTCAAAAGGCCTACTCGGAACGGCAATCATTGCGACACTCGTCGCTTGGGTGGCTTTGTTCGGAGTATCAGTTTATGCATTATGGATTGTCATTCCACTCGCGTTTTGGGCGTGGTCAAGAAAACATCTCAAGGAAAAAACCCGCTTAGCAGCTGAAGCAGGAATGATAAGTATTGCTGCAGCGATTATTGTTTTTGTCTTTTTTTCATTTCTCCTTCCTGACACGTTCATGCCATGGGTTGTAGTATCGTTTGTTGCAGTAGTTCCTGCACTGGTTCTTGGCGCAACCGTATTTTTTCAACTCACAAAACCTGTTTCTCGTCACGAAAGAATTCACGAGCTTGAAGCACTTACTTTTTTCGTGGTAATCGTCATTGCTTTAGTTTTTGCCCTTCCGCAGATATTTCTTGCAACAGCGCTTCCTGCTGATTACGCCTTCAAAGAAGCTACTTCTGATTACTGGCAGGCAAATCAAATCATTAACCAGCCACTTGGCAGCGACAGTCACGTCCCTGTCGTGCTTATTGAGTATAGCAATGGTTACATGGAGGAATTATCAGCACTGATTAGTTTTTGGCAAAACAGCCCTCCTGACCGTTGCATTCAGTGCATTTTTGATTCACAAGCTGTCTTGCGAGAACGCTCATTTGGCGCAATAGCTTTTGCATCAACTGCTAGGCAGGTCGATCGTTATCTTGTTATGATTGAAGAAGATCCTGGATTCTTCATAGATGTTGAAGAATGCGTCATGACTGCGCCCCCCAGAATGGGATTTGACCCTGTTACTAAACCATCACAAGCATACTATGGTGGACAAGAAGCATTGTTTGGTAGAGCTCTTGAACGATACTTGCGCCACACTGACTACTACCTTGCAGGTTATGTATTGTCAGAGCGCATAATGTACAGTTACAATGCCGCACACGATCGTTCAATTACAATTGCTCGCTCTGTTGCCCAGAGTTCTGCAGAGCAGCAAGTTATTGAGTTAGTTGCAAAACAACACGCTCAAGACGTATCTAGTTGCGCAGTAATTTATTGAAGTTACGAGTAGTACAAGTTTCCGCTTGCTCGTTGTTCTTTATCTTTTACAGAATTGATTTTATTGACTCTTGGTCTTCCCGAGTCTTCATCTCGTCTGAATGTTATTCCAAGATCTGATAAGAATTGGTTCATTCCGCCTTCCATGGTGTAGGGTCCCTTTGCGTGTCCTGATACTGCTGGCGTTCCGTCAAACACTATCAGTTTTTCTGAGAGATAATCTATGAACAATAAGTCGTGGTCGACAACAAGGCATGCTTTTCCTTTAAGCTCCATCATGTCGCGAATAATTTTTGACATGCGAAGTCGTTGTTCAACGTCAAGGTATGCTGATGGTTCGTCAAGCAAGTACAAGTCGGCTTCTTCTGCAAGTGTTTTTGCGATAATAACTCGTTGGAGTTGTCCTCCTGATAATTGGTTTAATTGCCTTTCGTACAGCTCTTCTAGTTCAAGTGGCTTGATGAGTTGCACATCATACTTCATTGCTTGCATAAGGTGCGTCATGACAAGCGTATCATCTGCAGGAGGATATTGTGGTTTGAACGCGACGCGTAGTGCTCCGTGTTTTGTTTCTCCTTCAATTTCTGCTAGGCGTTTTACAAACGTGGTTTTTCCTATTCCGTTCTCTCCAAGGATTCCTATGATGTCGTGAGTATGAATGGTTCCTTTATCTGCTTTCAGCGAGAACTCTCCTTTCTTTACGCTAAACTCTTCCCAGTCAGCAAGAAATGAGTCTCGTTCAATTTCTCGTACTCCGCGGATGTCAAACGTGATGTGGTTTGAGCGAAAGCGCATGTTTTCTTCGGGAAGGTATCCTGAAAGGTAAATGTTAATTCCGTTTCTTGTGCTCTTTGGTTGCGAGACGATTCCGTACGCGTTCTCTTTTCCGTACATTAAGTGCACAAGATCTGTGAGGTAATCAAGAATGATGAGGTCGTGTTCAATAACGACTACTGCTGTGTGTTCGTCTGCTAGGTTTTTGATGAATCGGCTAATTTTGATTCTTTGCTTAATGTCAAGATAGCTTGTTGGTTCGTCAAAAAAGTACACGTTTGCTTTTCTAAGAACTGTTGCTGCAATCGCTACTCGTTGCAGCTCTCCACCACTGATGTGGTCTATACTTCTGTCAAGGATGTGTTCGAGCTCTAAGGTGTTTGCGATCTCTTCGAGTTGTTGTTTCTCATCAACTTTTGTTAAGAGCTCTTTTACTGTTCCTTTGAATGTTTTTGGAATTGCTTCTACTTGTTGCGGTTTGTAGGCAACCTTAATTTTTCCTTCTTTTAAGCGCTCAAAATAACTTTGTGCTTCTGTTCCTTTGAAATAATGGATGAGCTCGTCAAGTTCAACTTCTCGGTCTGTTTTCAGGTTTGGTTTAAGCATTCCTGCCAAGATCTTTACTGCAGTACTCTTTCCAATACCGTTTCGTCCTAATAGTCCTACGACTTTTCCAAAGACTGGGATGGGTAGGTTGTAGAGTTGAAATCCTGACTCTCCGTATTTGTGGATGGGTTGCTCGTTAAACTCGTCTGGGAGGTTAACGATAGTGATTGCGTTTGTGGGACATTTTTTTGGGCAAATTCCGCAGCCAACACACATTGACTCGATGATTTTTGCTTTTCGGTCTTCTCCTTCATAGACGCATTCGTCTCCTGCTCTATTGATAGGACAAACCTTTGCGCAGTACAGGCCGCCACATTTTGATTGGTCGCACTTGTCTGCTTCTACTACTGCAATTCGCGTCATACATGATTAGACCGCAGACGAGTTTTAAATACTTGCGCTCTGGGTAACAAGCTTTGACCTATGATGTTCCTCGTGTGTGACTAACTCAACTGTGGCGCTATTGCCTTAAGCTCACAACAAGCTTGATCAATTTCGGTTTTCAAGGCCGTAGTCTTGTTGGCCCTCTATGCATGTAGGTTACTTCTTTTACGCTAGGTTGATTGGTTATTTGCATAAGCATGCGTGTAAGTCCAAAACCATATCCTCCATGAGGTGGACAGCCATGTTTAAAAAATCCAAGATAATCTTTTATTGATTCGGGGCTCATCGCTTTGTCAATTGCTTGTTGCTGTAGAATATCATATCTGTGTTCTCTTTGAGCGCCCGTCGTGACCTCAACTCCGTTCCAAATTAAATCGAAACTCTTGGTGAGTTCAGGTTTTGATTCTGATTTCATATGATAAAAAGGTCGCAACGAAGCCGGATAATCTGTTACGAATACAAAATCATGCCCTAGCGTTTTTTTTATGTGGCGTGAAAGCAATCGCTCCGCAACCGGATCTAAATCGCCTCCTTTTTCTTCGGGAACAATATGTCCCATGCTGCGAACTATTTCGTGTGCAGTACTTAAGGGAACAACAGGAAAAGGCAAAGTCGGAACTGTTGGATCCGCGCCAAAAGCATCCGCTAGTTTATCGCCCATCTGGTCGTACACAGTTGTAAGAACGTGATGCAGCCAGTCTTGCTCAACATCAATTACATCGTAGTGAGAATCAATCCAAGACATCTCCACGTCCACACTTGTGAATTCGGTATCATGTCTTCTGGTTTTGGAATTGTTAGCTCGAAAAACGGGTCCGATCTCGAATACTCTTTCTAATCCCCCTGCCATGGCCATTTGTTTATAGAATTGTGGGGATTGGGCTAAACTGGCTTGCTCTCCAAAGTAGTCCAGAGTGAATAGTTCTGCTCCTGATTCGCTCGCTCCTGACATTAGTTTGGGAGAGTGAATTTCTAAAAATCCGTTTTCAGTCCAATATTCACGCATCGCATGCTCTGCCAAAGTTTGTGCTTCAAAAATTAACCGCTGTTCTGGCCTCCTTAGATCTACGTGTCGAAAGTCCAATCGTAGGTCAATTGAAGAGTTTTCATCGATTGGCACCTGTTCTACAGGGGTGCTGTAGATGTCAATATTCTCAACCATGATCTCATAACCATTAAGTCGAACTCCTGGATTCTGTTGTAGAATGCCGCGCGCACGCATTGTAGAGTGAGCAGTCAATTTAGAAATGGAATCGTCCATGTTCTTTCCTGACTTTTCGTTGGTTAACTGCACTACGCCGGTATTATCTTTTAAGACTATGAATTGTACGTGTTTCAAGTCGCGGACTGTATCCACCCAACCTGCTACATTGACTTCTTCGCCTATTAGATGCTCCAAATCTCCAATGTTTGTTCGCTTGTTCATAATGTAGTGAAGCAACCAATATTTATATATATTGCCATTAAATAGTGACAACGTCTTAACTATGTGTTATTTTTAGAGTTCGATTCTCATTCCATCATATCCTGGAACAACATCGAAATCAGGATATTTTTGCTTAAACACTGAAATCATTTGTTCATGAGATAGTTCGAAAGTTTCCTCTATGTGTGTGATGATAACTCGCTCTGCTTCCATTTCAGTAGCATGCGTAAGCATTTGCTCAAAACTGTCTTCATCAGTGGGAGGAATCTTACGTGGACTGATGGTGGCATCTTCCCAGAACAAGTTATGGGAGATAAGAATATCGACCGCGCGGGTTGAGGGGTCAACAACCAGTTCATGGTATTCGCAAGGAGCGTAGACTACTCGCTTTCCCTGTGAATCGGTAATGACAAAATAGAACCCTTTAGTTTTCTCAATCAGGATAGGTTCGACGGTGACATCATTAAAGACTAAGCGGTCATGTGAATCAAAGAATATTATTTTGATGAACCCTTTTTTCTGATAAAACTCAAGAAAGCCTCCGCAAGAATACTCTTTGAACCAGGTCAATTGCTGTTTTGAGATGTATACTGGTATAGGTTCACGTACTGGTTTCTTATGAACAAAATCCCAATTATATTGCTCTAAAACTCGGATACCTAATGTATGGTCTGGGTGCCAGTGAGTTAGGATAACTGCATCAATGCGATCAATGCTTTGCCTCAAGAGTTGAAATCGTACTTCTTCAGGAGTATCGAATAGCAGGTGTGCGTCGTGTACGAAAAAAGAAGAGCCTGTCCTGAAATCAGGACCTCCGTTTTTTGCTAATGCAGTGACAGAGGTCTTAGAACCAATACGAGGGGCCGGGGTGACTCCGCCACTACCTAATAATGTCATTTCCATAGATCTGCTCCTAGCATAATTGCTATTCCTACATATAAAAATATTTCTTTCTTACTTTCCATTAGCGTAAACTATGGTTTCCAAGGTCCATTGTGAATAGTCCTTTAACAAATTGCCCTGACCGCGCAGTTTGGTCGATTGCTCGCACTCGCTGGAGATATGAATCTCCAAATCGTCCAGAAGAGTATCTTTGTAGCAGCTGTGCAGGATGATCAAAGGTTGCTTGTACCTTAGTAAGATCCTCCGTCACGCGACACCACGAACGAAAAATGAGACTCTCAGCTAATTCACCCTCCGGGTCGTGGAGCATAGACATTGACAACACTTTGTCTCCGGTCGTTCCGATAAATATTCTACCTTCAACTGAAGGGTCATCTGAATTGCGGACGCGTGGGAGTCCAGGACTGTGCTTTCTATAACTATTGAATAGGCTTCCTGCGTCCGAGGCCTTCACCGTTCCATTTTGTCCATTCCCTAAAACAGCGAAAGAACCATCTTCATGTAGCAACTCTATCTGTTGTTCATAAACAATTTTCTTGCCTGCAGTGGTCATAAAATAGTAGGGCGCTATAGCTTTACGCTGGGGTGCAGATGAGTACTTCTGGATTACCTCGCCGCCCGGTTCAAGAGCACAAATTTGCTCCAATACACCTCTTTTGGCTATGTAAAAATCGAAAGGTAACACAGTAGGAAGCGTATTTTCTGTCCATGGTGCCACATCTATCAAGCTTTCTACTTGCAGTATTTGAATCTTGTCCTCGGCGAATTCGCCAGCATCCTCACTGCTCACATGGTTTATAGATGTAAAAGGCGAATAAAATGGGCTCCCCAAAAGTTTTCTAAAAAAGCTTTTTTCGCCAACTTCATCGTGGTCACTATCTAATACTACCATCAAATCTATATCGGAAGTGTCTCGAACATTCGCATAGGATACCGAGCCAAAGACGCCTACACGGACTCCTTGCAAAGTCGAGGCGTTCTCTTTAAGATTAATCAACACGCTCTGCAAGGTTTGCTCTAGTCTCATTTAAGGTATTTAAAATTCCAGATTTATAATATTTCCGAGATCAAAACCGAAAAGTTTTCGGTGGAATCATGGTAACACATATAATGTTTTTTAGATTCTTGTTTTTTTATGAAAGAGTTCGGAATAGGCATTCTTGGTTGCGGAGGAGTTGCTCATAGGTGGTATTTGAAAGGGCTTGCAGGACAAAAAGAACACTACAGATTAGTCGCGGTTTGTGATCATATACCTGAAAGAGCGGTACAAGCAGCAAAAACTTATGATGTACCAGAGTCGTATGGATCTCTTGAAGCGATGCTTGACGATCCTGCAGTCGATTTGGTTGTAATTCTTACTAGACATGAGGACCATGTTCAGCACATAACCAAAGCCTTGGATGCAGGAAAGCATGTTTACAGCGAAAAACCTTTCGCTTCTACAACAATTGAAGCGAAGAGATTAATGGCTCTCGCAAAGAAGAAAGGACTTGTGCTTGGGTGTGCTCCTCAAGTGATGTTATCATCTAGAAACAAGCGCGTAAAAGAAATTCTTGCAAAAAAAGAGTTGGGAAAAGTCTTGTTCATTAGAGGAAGTAACTCGAATATGGGTCCACATGACCGTAAAGGAATAGATTTTGATCCTACGTGGTTCTACGAAGATGGCGGTTCTATGAGTAGTCTTGGCATCTACGGATTGGCTACATTGCTATGGTGGTTCGGTCAGCCACAGAGAATTGCTGGATTCTCAGGCATCGCATACCCTAAAAGAGAGGTAAAGCACGGTCCTTTTCGAGGTAAACATTTTACAGTTCACGCACCTGATAACGAGACATTAATGCTAGATTTTGGCGCGGGCGTGTTTGCTTTATTTGACGGTTCCTACACGGTTCTTACTCCTCCTAAATACGAATTCGAGATTCATGGAACGGAGGCATCATTATTTGTCGGAGGGTTTGGAGGGCCGGAGAGCGTTATCTTGCACCGTAGAGAAGAAATACCGCAAGCTGTTGGACCTGATGACGATTGTCATCTACGATGGAATCTTTCTTGGGGAGTAGAAAGCACTATAGCTGCTGTCAAAGCAGATAAAGAGCCTGCGACGTCAGCGGAGCTTGCTTATAGGACGATTGAGGTTATGGAAGCGATGAAAATCTCTTCGCAGGAGAATCGTATGGTGTGTCTCAGATGAAGTGCCACAGACATCTACATGAAGGTGATATTGAAGAGTTGTGGTTGCTGATTAGCGATCCTGACCTCTCAGAATACCTGACTTGGGACATGTACACTGACAAGAAAACAGCACAAGAATTCTTATTGCAAGCGACCAAAAAAACTGGTTATCCTGATGAATTTGTGGGCCTTGTAGAAAATGGGCGTTTAATTGGCACGACACACTGTATAGAACGCTACAAAGGGAAGTATCAGTTCGGATTCTCTGCACTTCCGCATCATCTAAAAAGCGTCGCCTTCCAAAAGTCTATTCTTGATGTAATATCCACAATTGCTTCAGATGGGCATGGTTGGGGACGAGCTGTCAATGCAGAGCTATTGCTCGACCTCCATGTAAGAAATGCCGTTGCAAGGCGAGTGGCCTCAATTATAGGATTTCGCTTAATACAGCCTGGTATTGCTCCCATGTATGATCGGTTTATTTTTCCCCTGGAAGAACAATATGTAGCGCGCATGCGGCTACGGCTACAGATGGTTGAAAGATTAATGGCCAGGACTGATGTGCTGAAAATCTTCCTCACTGGTTCTAGTGCAACCAACAGCGAGACAAATCGATCGGATATCGACATGTGGGTAGTTTTCGAAGAAGAGGAAGGGCTACTAAGTTGTCTTCAAGATATTGATCACATCCTTACGATCGATGGGCTGGCGCCCACTCACCTGCATACCAGCACGCCCACTCATCATTTTGCCAGATATGGAGATATTGTTGCTGACATTAATTTTTGTTCAGCGGCGACCTATTTTAGCTTAACCGGAAAAAAGACTGTGATTGCTGAGAAAATTAGAGCTACTAGCAGGGAAGATCTTCTTGAAAGAGCTTATACTTTGAGTTTACGTGTATTAAGCAAAATTGACAAAAAAGATTTATGGAGTCTACCTCGTTTCGTTAACGCACTAAGAGAAGAAGCTTTAATACCCTTGTTAACTTATAGGGGGCTTGTATACAATAACAAGGTGGATATCGATTTTTCGGAACTCACTGAAAAAGAGAAAACATTAGTTGCGAAGACGTTTTGTGGACCAGTACTCGAACAAGCAATCGAAGCTCTTGAGCATAGCAACCAAATTATCAAGGGAATTATTCACGAAGAGCTTTCCGATAAGGTCCAGTACCAAGAACAGCTACAGCATTTAGAAAGAGAATTGGAGAGAATTAAGGTGTTGACACATGGCTGACGGGCTCACTAATGAAGTTACAGTAAAGCGAGCGTATTATTTATCTGCACAGCCCCTAAATACGCGTATAGATGCTTGGAAAAACTTAGGGACAGCTGAGAAAAGTTATCCTACGGCGTTGGGAGATTTGATCGATCAACGGTTGAATGGTAAACAGAACCTCAACATTCTCGATGTTGGGTGTGGTACAGGTCACCTTATCCAACATCTGTCAAAGCGATTCGCTTTTTCAAGCATAACTGGAGTTGATATCTCCGCTGAAATGATTAGACAGTCCACAGCACGTTTAGAAAAACTGTCTTGCGAGAAGCGTTTTTTGGAAGCAGATGTGGGTAAACTGCCATTCGCAACAGCCACCTTTGACATCGTGATCTGTAGTTTTGTACTTCACCATGTAGAGGATAAGATGAAAGCACTCAAAGAGATAAAGAGGGTCGCAAAACAAGGTGCAATAATAATTGTCGCAACCGGTCTTTATGAACCCTCAGACGGATTAAATCGAATACACTACCAAGCGTTAGAAAAACTCTCGTTTCCTCCCTTTATGCATGATACGAGTACCTACCTCGCGTTCTCAGGAATAAACGCACAGAAAAATGTAGAACAGGTGTTCAGCCAAGTTGATAAACATCAGTATCATAATGATCTACTTTTTCACAAGATAAAAGATGCTCTTGACTACTACACTTCAGCAATGATGATGCGCAATAGCAATGGCTGGGAGGACCATCGAATACGACCGAAACAATGGTCTGCCCTTAAGAAGCGTGTCAAACAGTGTATAGAAGAGGAGATTGAATCTACTGGATTGCTACGACACCGTGGCACCATAGACATATACATTGCTCAAAAAGATAACAATGATTTACATCACAGCATCACCCAACAAATAAACACATATTGCGATATGCATTATCAGAAAGTTAAGCATCTTGCAGTAACAAGGGCCATGCTTGCCACAAACAACAAACGATGCGTTGATATTTCCTTCTCAACACTTAGGAAGCTTCAGGAAGCAGAGAATCTTGAGTCGTTTCTTGTACAACTCCGTAAGCAAGGATATGACGGTGTTTCTCTAGGTCTAACGCCCATGTTTGAGGAAGTTAATTATCTTATGGCAAAGCGAGTAGCTAAGACGGTTCCAATTCTCGCTTTTCATGGAACTTCTATAAAAAAGGCGATTTCTGATGGTGTTGATTACGTAGATTTACTTGCGAAAGATAGGGCGATTGCGGCGAGCTTTTGTACAGACATTCCGAT
Organism: Candidatus Woesearchaeota archaeon; assembly: GCA_007116645.1. Classification (GTDB taxonomy): domain Archaea; phylum Nanobdellota; class Nanobdellia; order Woesearchaeales; family SKIA01; genus SKIA01. The sequence goes on along the minus strand of SKIA01000001.1, from coordinate 6,422 downwards.
AAACTATGATCTTTTTGCTGGGCAACAAAGTATACCTGGCTTAGGTTACAAAGAGACGCGCGAAATGAATGTTCAGACAACCGCAAAGAAGCTAAAAATTAATGCAGAAGATGACATTGCAATCGCAACTCACATTATAAAAGAACTAAAAAAAGCTTATAGTACACTGGTTACCCCGATTACTTTAGAACTACCCGGGGCGAAAGGAACTAGTGGAACTTGTGAGTTTTCCCCCCAAACTATGGATCTTATACTTCAACAAATTGATGAATTAGCACATTTCTCTCTGTGTATTGACTTGGGTCATTTACTCACCTGGCACATCAGTAAAGAAAGTGTACAGGTGCCTCAAAAAGTGTTACAAACCCTGAAAAGTTATTCAGGAAAAATCAGCACAGTTCATATCTCCAGTGCGAGTTCCTATGACAAAGACTTTGCTCGTGCGTACAGGCAATTTTATGGTCGCCCTGACTGGCACAACCAAGCGCTTGATCTGATGCTTCCTATTGACGAGCCACAAATGATTGATCTTCTTGCGATACTTCGTGGTGAAAGAACAACTTTACTGGAAGTGTGCGAGTCGCGTGACTATTCAACTATGGCTCGGGATTATTTTGAAGGTATTGAACTTGATTTTGACTGTAGTCGGTATCAAGCAGAGCTTCTCAACCAAGCAAGAGTGCTTGGGTATACTGCATCTCGTCCTCGTAAGATAGGACTTGTAGGGCTTGGACGCATTCACCATAAACATATCGCCGCGATTAATGATTCTCCGGATACAGTTCTGTTTGCCTTGTGCGACTCTAATCCTAAAAAATTATTTAAACCTCTCCCTTGGGTTAAGATGTATACTGATTATAATAAAATGCTTCAAGATGATGATATCGATACTGTTGACATCTGTACACCAAGCAACCTGCACTCGGGGATGGCTATTGATGCTGCAAGAAAAGGTAAGGATTGCTTGGTTGAAAAACCCTTGGCTCTAAGTTCCAAAGAAGCAAGAGCAGTCGTTAAGATTTTTTCTGAAGAGAATAGGAAGTTATGCGTCGCTTTTCAAAATAGATATAACAACGCAGTAAAACGAGTTAAGAATGCGCTGTGTGTTGGAGAACTCACTCCTCCACATATAGTAGCTATAGTCGTGAGATGGTTCCGCACCGAGCAATACTATGCAGACTGGCACGGCAAAAAAAAGGAAGATGGAGGATTGCTTTTTAATCAAGGTATCCACTTCATAGATTTGTTAATACATCTGACCCAGCAACAACCTGTTGAGGTGTTCGCTTATGGGAGGACATTTTCACATGATATCGATTTTGAGGATGCCATCGTTGCTACCCTCACTCTTCCGTCAGGCAGCATTGGCACCATAGAGATATCCACTATTGCTTACCCTAAGAATAGCGAAGGATCTTGCTCGCTGATTGGCGACAATGCAACAATCAAAATAGGAGGATGTGCCCTGAATACTATCGACCAATGGATGGGTTCAGCAGAAACCACTCATAATTCCGAGGATAAGGGAAATGATGATATATACGGTTCGGGGCATAGAAAGCTAATTGATGCTTTTGGAAAATCGTTTTATGAACCAACTTGTTATCCCACAGGAGAGGAGAGTATTGCTGTCATCGAGGTCATTGAAGCGATATATCGCTCTCTTGAACAAAGAAAACCGGTAGGATTGAACAATGAATGATAGAATTTCTTTGAGAAACCTTACTTGGGAATATGAACAAATTCAAGACGCACTTCTTCCGGCCATGGAAAAATTAATGGTCGAAGGAAGCTTCATTAATGGAATCGAAGTTGAGCGGTTTGAAGCAGCTTTCGCGTCTTTTACTGGCGCAAAATACTGTGTTGGAGTTTCTTCAGGAACTGACGCATTGATGATAGCGTTGTTAAGTATAGGAGTGAGGCCCGGAGATGAGGTTATCACCACAGCACTTACGTTTGTGGCCACTATTGAAGCAATATTGCATGTCGGAGCGGTTCCTGTCATCGTTGACGTGGACAAGCGAGGGCTTATTGATCCTGAGAGGATTGAAGAAGCGATCACAGAAAAAACCAAGGCGATACTGCCTGTCCATCTCTACGGAATTCCATGTAACATGCGCCGTATATCTGCTATTTGTAAAAAGCATGGTCTTCTTTTACTTAATGATGCTGCACAAGCACATGGTACGATAGCACAGGGGAAAGCGCTTGGGTCAATAGGGAACGCAACGTGCTATAGCTTTATGCCTGCAAAAACTCTTGGCGCTTTCGGAGATGCAGGGGCAATCGTAACAAATGATATGCATATATCTGATAAAGCGAGAAGACTACGGAATCATGGACGAACAGATAAGTACAACTTTTTGGAGATAGGATACTGTGCACGTATGGATGCCTTGCAAGCTGTCGTTCTTACTACGAAACTGGGTCATTTGGCGGACTGGATTAAAAAACGTCGAGAGATAGCGCTAGTATATAATGAGACGCTTGAAAAGAACGTTTTTGAGTTGCCATCGCAAAATGAAAAAAAACAAGATACTAACTCGTATTATGTGTATCCTGTAATCCTTAGGGGGGAAAAAGCCAATAGAGACTGGTTGCTTACACAACTGTCACTAGCAGGTATAGAAACTAATATCTACTATCCTCAAGAAATTCCTGCAATTGAGTCTCTTAAGGAAAAAGTCACAATTTGTGGGACGGTTGTCAATGCACAGCATATTGCTAAACATGTTTTTGCCATTCCGATGAATCCTAGTATTACTGTAACAATGGCTAAAAAGATAGCAACAACTGTTAATTCGCTTGCAACTTCGGGGGATGCTTTTTGACTATTATACGCGTAGCACTTATCGGTATGGGGGTGGTTGGTAAGTATTTTTTTGCTGCTCTTAAACAATCGCCAAATTTCAAGATAGTCGCAATCTGTGATAAAAAAAATGACATTTCTGAGACGTCTTGTTCATTTTACAGGTCGTATCAAGAGCTGTGTGCTGATGAAGTGGTGATGAAGTCTGTAGATGCTGCTATAATTTGTTTGCCTAATCATTTACACGTATTATGTGCTCAGGATTTTTTAAGTAAAGGGAAGCATGTTCTTTGTGAAAAACCCCTCTGTTTTACTATAGCAGATGCAGCGATGCTACAGGTCTTAGCAAACGAGCGCCATCTGACACTGATGACGGCATTTCATAGGAGGTATAATTTTCACTTCAAAAAATTTCACGAGGCTATTGATGAGCCAATTAAAGTCATCCATGCCCGTTATCTGGAAAATATTAAGCAGCACTCTGATAGCGATTGGTATCTGTACAACGCTAAAAGTGGTGGAGGGTGCGTTATTGACAATGGGAGTAATGTTTTTGATCTTATTCGTCTACTGGTGGGCGAGATAAGTATTGAGCGGGCCTACATGGGGGGTTATGCGGGTGAAAACGAATCTCATGCGTATATTGACTTTTCTTTCAAGACAGGCAGAGGCACTATAGAGCTTGATTGGAATTTTGATGGTGAGTGCAAAGATATCTCAGTCTATACAGCAAACAAGAGTCACCATGCTGACCTTATTGCTGAAACTAAGCATGACATCAGGACAGTGAATTTTAAGGGTAGTCTGTGGCACGAGTACGAGGATTGCATTCGAGATTTTTATGAACATGTAATTGGTAAAATTTCTTTCGACAATGAAGATGTTGTTAGATGTGTCAATCAGTGCTATACTGAAGCAAAGCAAAATTAGACTTTTATGAACTCTGATCTCGCTATTGATACTTCAAGTTGTTCAAAACCGTGACTTATCGTGACCGGTTCAGGTGTCTTATTCGACTCATCTGCGCCAAATTTACAAACTGATATAGCACTACTTCAGTAGGAATTTAGCGTCAGGGAGCTTAATGAAATTGATTTCATAGACCCCAGCTTGTTTACAAATCTCGCTAATCGATCTGAGGTGGGAGACATTAACGACGCGCAATCAGTATTTGCTCGCATTAAGTAGTAGGGTTCGGTGATTTTTGTGGCTGATTCAGAAGCAAGCATTGTTGGGACTGTCACGTTGCGTTTAAAGTAAAAATTCATTTATGAAGGTAGCATCTGCGGTCATATTGAGAGTGTAGCGACTCGTAGGAGGTTTGAGGGAAATGGCGTTGATTCTGCATTGATTAAGGCTGTTTTATTGCGAGCTGAAAAAGAGGGCTGCTATAAGGTTATTCCAAATTGTAAGGACGAACTTATTGGCTTTTATGCACGCTTTGGTGTGCAAGAAGTGAGCATGCGTTTTCCTGCTAGAGACTAAGCGGTGCGGTGTTGTTTGCGATTTTTGCACTGACTACTTTCACAATGGAGGCAGTTCTTCGCGCGTTTTTGAGCGCACCCAGACGTACTTGAGTAGTATTTCTGCCCGTTTGATCAATACACCTGCAGGTCCCCAGATGAGTGGCAGCCATAAGAACACGAGCGGTCCTTGGTGCGGGTTTTCTATTGCTCCAAGCACTGACCACGCCGTGAAGAGTGTTCCGACAATTGCTCCAACCAAGTATGAGACTGCCGTGCTTGGCTGGGGCCACATGAGGACTGAAAGACCTAAAGGAAGAAGGAGTATGAGGGCCATAAACCATGGTACTTGCCACAGTACAGCTACGATAACGCAGGTTAAGAAGAGGAGTAAGAGCATGCGTCCAAGCTCTGCTGCGATATTCATACACCCCTTTTGCGTCTATTGGTTTATAAGGTTTTATGGGCGTGTAGTTTATTAATCAGGCGCGCTTACGCAGAGTATGGTTTCAGGGTTTATTGTGTATCCTACGTATAGCATTATTGATGATAAACCTGTGGTGCAGCTGGTTGGTCGTTTGGAAAACGGCGAGACCTTTAGGGCTGATTTTGATCAAGAACCCTTTTTTTACATCAAATCGTCTGATGTTGAGACTGCAAAAGCAGTTTCCAACTTAAAAATTCAATCTACTGATTTCACAACGTTTGCAAAAGAGCCTGTCTCAAAAGTCTTCCTTCCCAGCCCCAAAGACATTCCTTCTTTGCGTCGAGAATTAGAAGATGCTGGCGTGCAGTGTTTTGAAGCAGACATTCGTTTTGAATATCGGTTTCTCATTGACAATAACTTGACTGGTTCGCTCGTGCTGGATGGGGAGTTTGAGAAAGGAGTGCGTGTTGATAGAGTGTACAAAAATCCTCGTGTGAGCCCGAGCTTTTGGGTTCCTGACTTAACGGTTTTATCTATTGATATCGAGACTGATAAACGTGCGGGACAATTGTGGAGTGTTGCGCTCGCAACAAAAGATCGCAAGGAAACATTGATTATTTCTTCGTCAGACGTCAAGGGTGCTCGCGTCTGTAAAACAGAAAAAGAATTACTCATAGCACTTTCAGAATTAATTATAGATATCGACCCTGACATCATTACTGGTTGGAACGTCATTGATTTTGATTTCAAAGTACTCCAAGAAAAATATCGCCAGCATGAAGTATCTTGGGAGTGGGGTCGTCTTCCAAGAGATTGTTCTTTACGGTTAATGTCGGAGTTTTTTCGCGACTCATCAGCAGATATTCCTGGCCGCATGGTGCTTGATGGTATTCAACTTCTGCGTTCAAGTTTTATTCGTCTTGACAGCTACACGCTTGAGAGCGCAGCACAAGAATTTGCGGGTGACGGAAAACTCTTTACTGGCAAGGACCGTTATGAGCAGATTGCTGATGCGTACAAAAACGATCCAGAATTACTTCTTAAGTACAATTTAAAAGACGCACAGCTCGTCTTAGACATTCTTGACAAAACAGGCGTTATCGGGTTATCAGTCAAGCGCTCGCTGTTAACAGGTATGCAGCTTGATCGCGTAAAAGCATCTATTGCTTCTTTGGATATGCTCTATCTTCCGCGTCTTCATGCGCGAAACGTTATTGCTCCTTCTTCTGGGTACACGCAAAAGACTGAATCAATTACTGGTGGTTTTGTGATGGAGTCTAAACCAGGAATTTATGATTACGTTATCGTGTGCGACTTTAAGAGTCTATATCCATCAATTATTCGCACGCTCAATATTGATCCATGGGCGTTTAAGCCTGACATCAGTCTTCAGTCATCTGATGGTCAGTATGTTGTTGCTGAGAATGGCGCAGTGTTTTCGCAAGACACAGGTATCTTGCCCAAGATCTTGCAAGAGTTGTGGGAGGCGCGCGAAGATGCACGTAAGCAAGGCGATGAGCTTGCGCGTTTTGCGATTAAGATTTTGATGAATAGCTTTTTTGGTGTGCTCGCAAGTCCTAACTGCAGGTTTTTTTCAATGGAGATGGCAAACGCTATCACCAAGACTGGTCAGCACATCACAAAAAAAGCTGGTGAAGTAATCTCCGAGAAGGGCTTTGAAGTAATTTATGGCGATAGCGTTACTGCTGAGCGCCCCCTTGTG
>SKIA01000081.1 GCA_007116645.1 Candidatus Woesearchaeota archaeon | reverse complement strand
TGCCCCGTCCGGGATTTGAACCCGGGTCACCGCCTTGAAAGGGCGGTATGATTGGCCGGACTACACCAACGGGGCGGCGTGTCTATCGTATGTGACTTATGTTTTACTTATAAAGCTTTATGCTGCGCGCTCAAGAACGCTGTACGCATGCAGGGCCGATCTGGCTTTTACGTCTAGTCGCGCAGGTGTTTGGTCGCGTCGTAATAATCGCTTTTCTAATTGTACTGGCTGCACCCAATCAATCTTATGTCCAAACCCGCGTAATGATTTGTTGTCAGGTACGAGCTGGTCTGGTTCGTGCACGTATGCGCCTGCAATAAAGAACTGTTTTCCTTGAGTAAATCCATCTCTGGGTCTGTGCATGCCTTTTTTTATGACTTGATAGGGTGTAAGGCTGATGTCTTGTGGTATGAATGGTCGCTCAAGGTATTCTTCACGCACCTCTTCGTTTAGCTCGCGCAGCGTTGCTGCAAGAAAGTCTTCTCGCCGTAAACCCAATCCTTTTTGTGCGCGCAGAAAGTGCTCATCCATTCCTCCTTGAATGAATCCCCACTTAAAATAGTCGCAATCGTCATAGTATGCTCCTAGCAATGCGATCCGTCCATGCGCGTCATAGGGAAGAATAAGAGTTTGCGGCCTGTAGCCTAGCAGTGTCTTAATGCCAGGTACGAATTCCTGTGGAGGCATATACTTTGTGCTAGGAGTGATTATTTAATAGTTGTGGACGACACGCTTATAAACCAGTTATCTCCACTAGCAATACTGATTACTCATGGATGTAACTTCAATCGTTCTCGTAACGTTACTTGTTGTGTGTAGTGGGTTGTTCTCAGGACTCACACTCGGCCTAATGGGCTTAAAACCACATGTTCTTGAGCGCAAAGCAAAGCTTGGTGACCTTGATGCAAAGCGCATCTTGCCGTTTAGAAAAAATGGTAACTTGCTGCTTACTTCATTGCTTCTTGGTAACGTGTTAGTGAATGCAGTTATCTCGATTTATCTTGGCACCATAACCACTGGAGTGGTTGCTGTTGCCGTCTCAACAGCACTTATTGTTGTCTTTGGAGAGATCTTACCTCAAGCACTTCTTAATCGTCACGGACTATGGTTTGGTGCTCGCGTACGCCCACTCATTGCGCTCACTATTTTCTTGTGCTACCCGATTGCAAAGCCGATAAGCATGATTCTTGATAAGACGCTTGGCCATGAACTTCCAACGATTATGACCAAAAAAGAGTTGGGACTTATTGTTCAAGAACAAACTGCTCTTGATGACAGTGACGTTTCGCACGAAGAAGGAATTATTGTTTCTCAGAGCTTGCAGTTTGGTGATCGTCGTGTGCGTGATGTTATGACGTCTATGAAGAGAACGTTTAGTATTAATCAAAATGATTTGCTCACAAAAAAGTTGCTTGCAGAAATTGAGCAGCAAGGATACAGTCGTATTCCTGTGTGGGATGATGATCACAAAGGAATCGTTGGTTTACTTTACGTAAAGGATTTGGTCGTTGTGAGCTACAAAGACAAAGAGCATGTACGAGACGTCATGCGCCAACCAGTAGAGTTTGTTAACGAGGGATCAAAGCTTGGTAAGGTGCTTCGTTTGTTTAAAGAAAAGCGCGTACATCTGTTTGTCGTCTTAAATGATGAGCACCGCCCATCAGGCATCATCACTCTCGAAGACGTTCTTGAAGAAATTATTGGCGAAATAGAAGATGAGTATGACGAGGAGTAGTCTGGGCCAAGAGGGATTTGAACCCTCAACCACCGGTACACTCAGAAGCACTAAGTGTTAACAACAAGTCATTTCTTGTTGCCTCATATAAGACCGGCGCTCTACCAGATTAAGCTATAGGCCCTTACCTTTGAGGGCAGAAGTTCTTGTTTATAAACGCTACCGTTACCCTCATAAAGTGCGGTATCCTACACAGTGTATGGCTGAGCAAACAATAAGTTTTCAAATTGATGACGGAGCAACATTTTTTTCCGACGAAGTATCTATTACAAATAACCCTATCAAGTTCATTCTTGACTTCAAAAACTCTGCTCCGCGCATCGACATCCGCGCAGACCAAGGCAGCATCCCCATAAAAGTTACGCACAACACGGTCATGATGGACACCTGGCTTGCAAAGCGTTTTCATGACTTGCTTGGAGAGCACATTGCTAAGTACGAAAAAGAGTTTGGCGAAATTGTTATTCCAAAGCAAATTGAGCAAGCAAAAAAGCAAGGGCCTGTTTCTTCAACACAAAAAAAGCCTGGCTATTTTGGTTAGCGCAACGTATTTAAACACGCAACTTGTCTCAAACCTATTGCGCACCCATAGTCTAGTGGTATGATACGGCCTTGCCAAGGCTGAGGCGCGGGTTCAATTCCCGCTGGGTGCATTCATTTAAGAGTAGCAAAAATAGTGCGTTTTATATATTATTTACTGATAATGGTTTCATGGCTCCACAAAATGAATTAGCAAACGGTAACACTGAAAATCCCAATCCTTTTGAAGGTGTGTTGGCAGAATATCACTCTTTTGTCCAGGGGGCACTCCGGATATTTTCTGTCCCATGCGCGCCAGCTTCGCGTAAACGGTTCCCTGGTTTTGCATCTTCGCACTTTGGTACTGAAGTCCAGACTGAATATCAGGGCCTTGTAAATCCTTCGGATGGCATACAGCGAGGTTACAAAACACTTCATGAACTGTTATCGAGTGCGGGAGCCGTATTTGAAGAAGATTTGGGCCAGATAAAACCTGCTTTTCAAGCGGCCCACATGATGCTTGAGTCTTGTAATACTAACGCTCCTCGAATTCGTGCTGGCTCACTTGCAAGTAAACTAAATTGTCGTGAAAATAGAGTTGAAGCAAGTATTGCCATCAATCAGTACATGCGTGGTGCTGACATTCTACGGGCTGGACAACTGCGTTTTGTTAACGCGGTAAAAGCCCGCATAGAATTGTGCGAAGCATGTCCGTATGAACGCTAGACGCCTGAGTTTATCTTTTGAGTGGTTCGCCTACCTTTCTCGCATCTAAGTACTTGATAACATATGGGTTGCTAGTAACTGCTTGTTGAGTGCGCGTCTACCCTGCCGGGCGCAGTTTATTCTAACTCGCGTTTGAGAAGTTTATGTGCTTGGTTGAGTTCTGAGAATCGTTCGTGGCTTCCACCGTCCATGTCTGGGTGTGCTGATTTTGCGAGTAATTTGTATTGTTTGTT
>SKIA01000048.1 GCA_007116645.1 Candidatus Woesearchaeota archaeon | reverse complement strand
GAGGACAATACTCCCCTTGCATGTATAATTCTCCGTCACGCTCTGTAAACTCAAATCGCAAATGACCCTTTCGGTCACCATCACGACTAACAATGTGGTAGAACCCCTCTCCATCTCCAATCATACGTCGATCCCCTGGGAGCTCAATATCTAATCTTCGTCCTTGAACGACTCCGTCAAGCGATTCAGAAACAATATTGTTGTCTCGCGTTAGGTAATTTACACGTGATGAAAACTCTCCGTTCATCCTGCTTCCATATCCAACGAAACCAACTCGAGATTGAGAGTGCTTGTCAGAAGGAGCACGAATAGTGACGCGAGTAGCGCCCGATTGATGAGCTAAGGCTTCTGCAGCAGCTATCTTCAGATATGTAGTATCTTCAGGCACATCTTGAGAGCTACAAGCATTAAACGCCGCTGAACCAACTATTAAAGCCAGAATAGTTTTTTCTGATGCATTCCATCTTCTCATAATCCCTATAAATCAGATTTCATTTATAAATGTTATGAAGTTCGTATCCAAATAGTAACTACTGTCTACCTTGTTGTTTGATGCGCAAGCGCACATACTGCACAGGATTTTTCACCCGAGAAGACAACTCGTCGTGCACCAACACCCCAATATCTTTGTAATACATGTCATTGTCAAAATTTGGCGGAAGCACCAACTGGCCCCTTTGCTTATGATACCGCAGATGACCTTCAATCTCTGTTTCTCGCAACGGATCAGGCTGCGCATCATTCCACTCCCGGAGGCGTGCTTCAATCATCTCGTAACTCCACCCGACAGAACGTAAAAAATTAGTGAGGACAAAGAGCGCTCTCTTTCTCCCATCGCGCAGTTCTCCGAGCATCTTTTCGATAGGAGGAGGAAAGAACTCTTCAGGAGCCGCTTCTCCGACCCACTCAATTTCTGCAAAAGATTTTTTCTCCTCTGCATTTGGAGGCTTAAAGCGCATTGCGTTATTAAGTAGCGCATGCGCAGATCCACGCTCTACGTTGCGTGAAAGGAAGGGAAGAGAAACATCAACGTCATCAGGGCCCGCTTGAGCCTTTTCAAATGATAACACCTTTTCAAGCGGGACAGGAGTTGACGCCAAACCGCTTTTTTCATGAAGCGAATACACTAAGCGGTACATGTGTCTGCTTGAGACTAACATGGTATCCACTGCCAAGTCAACTTTTTGTCGTTTACGAATTGTCTCAGAAGACGAACTAAAGACAGGGCGAATGAGCGTTCCGCACCTTGCGCACGCAATGTAGTCTTGGTCTGAGCGCTCGCGATGATTGCACGCGGGACAGACAAACTCATGGCCAGCAACAGATTCTCCTGGCAACACCTTTCCTGAGTCTGCATCCACAACAACGAGCACATCTTTTAGGCGCTCAAGGCCTAGCATGGACACGAGCTTTTCAGAAAGAGCAAATCCATTGTCAGGACCATCAATTTGGTGCACAAGATACTCAACAATCGTTTTTACGCCCTCAGGAAACAAATCAGACATTAGGGTTTCTTCTCCTTCAACGTCAACGTAGGTATCAGGAAATGCTTCGAACGGAACTGCAATGTGAAAACCTTTGTTCCCGGAAAACTTCACGGTGATTGCTTCATCAGGAAGCCCTTCTTTTCTGAGCTGCTCAATCAAGGTGTGCGTAATTGTTTTAGTGGCCTCCCAGACAGGAAAATCAATGTCTAAGACCAAGTCCCATCCTACACGCAACTCGTTTAGGTCTTGGCGGCGAAGATTCGTTGAGAGCTGCATAGGGTTTGACCATGTTTCTTCAGAAATATGATAGCTCGTCGCTTTCTTTTGGGCAAATGCAAGGATGTCAGAGTCATACACAACGATTTCAGGACGTTTGCCAAACCGATCGCCAAACTTTACTGCGACCTCTTTTCCGCGACACTGAGCTGCCATCGCCTGACGAATTTCAGGACGTTTATAGTAAGAGAGCGTGACGTTGATAGGAAGCATGGCTGTAAGAGAATGTATTCAGTAATAAACGCATCGATACGCCACTAAACAGTGAGAAGAACTGCGATGAATTCTAGAAACATATAACAAGACTGGCGACAATACACTTTTATGAAGCTCATTTTTGATCGTGCAGACAGCCCTGACTTATTTTACCTCTGCGGATTTCACAGCGACGTGAAGTGCTTATACACAGAAACAGAAGAAGAGAGAGTGCTATACGTGCCAGGCTTTGAATACTTGCGGGCAAAACAAGAAGCACGCGTAAACGTCGAAAAGCTCGAAGACATTGATGCACTACTCAAATCGTTCACAGGACCATTTGTTGTTGGTCCACTATTCCCACACAGCTTTGCCCTGCAACTTGAAGAAGATGTCACGATAGAAACAGAGCTGGTCCCAGAAAGAAAAGTGAAGGAAGATCAGGAACTACAAGCAATTCAAGACGCACAACAAGCAGCAGCACGAGCAATCGCTATCATCCAAGAAGAAGTACAAAACGCAACGCTCCAAGACGGCATATTGGTGCGAGAAGGAGAAGTAGTCACGAGTGAATATCTCAAGTACCTTGCAAGAAGTCACTTAATCCAACAAGGATATGACTGCCCAGACATCATCGTTGCATCAGGAGAACAAACAGCGCAACCACACAACAGAGGCTCCGGACCCATCAGACAAGGACCACTCATCATCGACTGCTTTCCACAATCACAACACACACTCTACCATGGAGACATGACACGCACAATAATTGTTGGCAAAGACGACAAAGCACAAAAAATGTTGACAGCAGTACAAAAAGCCCATGATGCGTGCGTTAAAGCATGTGCTCCTGGAGTGCGAGCAAACGACCTGTATGCGCTGTGCATGCAAGTACTCTTCGAAGAAGGATATGCAAGTGACGGCATAACAGGAATGATTCATTCCTTAGGACACGGTATCGGACTTGCCGTGCATGAGCGACCAGCCCTCTCACCAAAAGATGATACGGTGCTCAAAGAAGGCATGGTAGTCACCATTGAACCAGGGTTATACTATGATGTTGGCGTACGCTTTGAAAACATCATTGTGGTCGGACGAGGAATAATCGAATGAGAAACATCAACTAGTACCGTGCGCAAAAACTGTTTTCTGAGCTTGAAGCAAAGCTTCGGACCATTGCATTATTTAACCCGGACTTTGTAACTCAAGGAGGGCGCGCACCCACTGGACCCATACTTATTCAATGAATTATCAAAGCGATATGAAGAAGGTGGTTGCATACGTGCAAGGAGCAGACCAAAACATTTTTCTGCTGTGTGGACGAAAGATAATGAAAAATACGTACAACTTACTAAAGAACACGTTGGCTTTGAAGAAAGCGTGTTACTCGCAACGTTTTCCTATCCACAAGAACGAGATTGCACTGACTCCGTACTAGGGTATACACAGTAGTTCGGCACGTGCATAAATCTTAAAAAACTGTAAAGAATTGTATTAGAATGGATAATCGACTCAAAACATTCTTACTACTCGCAGTCCTGACCGCAGTAGCGCTTGGAATCGGACAACTTTTTGGGCCGACAGGATTTTACATAGCTCTTTTCATCGTCCTTGTGATCAATGTTGCAATGTACTTTTTCTCAGATAAGCTAGCGCTAAGAATGTATCGCGCACAAGAAGTCAGTGAAAAACAAGAACCTGTCTTACATCGACTCGTAGCAGAAATAGCTCAAAAAGCCCACATTCCCAAACCAAAAGTGTATATTATTCCCTCAGTAACTCCCAATGCTTTTGCAACAGGAAGAAACCCCAAACATGGGGTTGTTGCATTTACAACTGGCATTATGAGCCTGCTCACCGAGAGAGAACTTAAAGGAGTTATTGCTCACGAAATAGCGCACATAAAAAACCGAGACATTCTTATCACTACCATCGCAGCAACAGTTGCAGGACTGATTTCTTACTTAGCAACCATGGCCCAATGGATGGCAATCCTTGGAGGCTTTGATAGAGACGACGGAGGAAGTGGAATGATACAATTGTTGGTGATGGCAATCCTCGCACCCATCATCGCAATAATTATCAAAATGGCGGTTTCTCGAGCAAGAGAATTCTACGCTGATAAACGAGGAGCGGAATTCATTAACGATCCACAAGCACTTGCCAGCGCATTAGAAAAGCTTGAACGAGGCGTTGAGCAAAGGCCCCTGCAGCACGGACCGCAAGGAGGGGAATCGTTGTTTATCGTAAATCCTTTCTCTGGAAAAAGCGTTATGAAATGGTTGTCAACGCACCCACCAACAGAAGAGCGTGTTAAAAAGCTACGCGCGATGCGCATCTAGCCACGTAATAAATTCAGGGCTCTCTGATAACAACTTAGCTTCTTTCTCGCACCACTCAGAAAACGTCCCAGGGGATGTTGATAAAAAATCATCCCAAGCAATCCAACGCGTAGCTTCAACTTCATCAGGATTGAGTTTAGGAACTCCATTGTAGCGAGCAATAAACACAGGACAAATCTCGTGCTCAACAACCCCGTCAAGGACTGCGCGATACCAAAAATCCGGCAGCGCACACCACAAATCATCTGCAGAAATCTCGATACCAAGTTCTTGTTGTAAACGACGGCTCGCAGCATCAGCCGTTTTTTCATGTAGTTGCGGATGTCCACAGCATGAGTTACTCCAAATTCCGGGCCACGTCTTTTTGGAAAGAGCGCGCTGCTGGAGGAGCAACTCGTTTTTGTCATTGAATAAGAACACGCTAAACGCTCGATGAAGAGGAGTATCAGAAGTGTGAACAGTAGCTTTTGGAGCTGTTCCTAACACAGTATTGTTTTTGTCAACAAGCACCACATGTTCAACCATATCCGAAGAAAGAAATCTACCAGTTAATAATCTATGCTTCAAAACGACGAGAAAACGTATCGCAAAGTTCCTCGGCTTTCTTTTTACCCACGCCCTCAACTTGCTTGAGATCATCAACAGATGCATTCATCAAATCCTTTAACGAACCAAATCGAGCAAGAAGCTTGGGAGCAAGCACGGGACCGACGTTAGGAAGCGCTGCGACCACACCAAGCAATTCTTCTTGTGCTGATGACGAGCGAGAAATACCGATGACTGCTGCATCAACACCGCCGTCTTTTTCTCGCTTAGCAATGGTTTGCAACAGCGCAGCAGTGTCTTTTGCATTTTGCGTTACTAAAACAGGAATACCAAATGATACAGAGATTGCAGAGAACGCGCCGCGAATCGCATTAGGATGAACGTTTCTTTGCGAATACCAATTCGTTCCTTCAACAATGAGAATGGGGCGCTGATATTGTTTGAGCTCTCGAAGTTGAGAGAGCAATCGCCCATCAAGCAAGGAATTCACAAAGTCTTCTGAAGTCTTAAACTCTACACACACCCTCTTTGACAACACATAATCGCCGACGGGAAGCGCTTTGAGCACAAGGTTAATCCCGAGGTCTTGGAGTTCTTTGAGGACGTGACCGCCTTTCTCTCTTGTGTCAGCAATGATGGTGAGTTCTTCTTCTTGTTCAAAATCATCAAGGAGCGTTTGGTTTTTTGGAGCCGCAGGAGTAATGGTTGCTGATAAATTCTTGAGGGTGCGATACATACGTTGTTCTTTGTGATGTGCAGACCAACGATATCCTTCGTCGCGCGTTCCTTTGGTAACAAGAATAGTGACGCGCCCAGTCTCTTGACGACCCGTTCGTCCGCGGCGCTGAATAGTTCTAATAGCTGAGGGAACGGGCTCAAAAAACAATACGAGATCAACAGCAGGAATATCTAGTCCTTCCTCGCCAACGCTAGTTGCGACAAGAACAGGAAACTGTCCTTCACGAAACTCTTGCAACATCTCTTTTTGCTCTTTTTGCGAAAGGCCCGTACCGCCCTTTTTTTGTTGTCCAACAAATAGTCTGGCTTTTCCTTTTAGAGCCGAAACAATAGTGAGTGCTTGGTCTCTGTATTGGTTGAACACAATGATTTTTGCATCAGGATTTTTTGTGAGCTCAAGCTTTATGATGCTTAGAAGCTTTGGAAGTTTGGGATGTTGAAATCCCCTCTCAGAAAGCGCGTCAGCTTTGAGCATGACATGGCGTATGTCCGGGTCTGACATCAAGTTAGTCACTGCTTTTGATTGTCCCTTGGCAGCTTGTCGTTGCATGTTATCACAGTACGTTCGCACTGCATCAAGACCTTGTGTTTCCAAGAGTTCAAGCGCGTGTTGTGCCTTCATGACTTCTGCAAGAATACTGATTGAGCGCCACACCAATTGATCTGGCTGTCCCCCACGAATTTCGGCTTGCAGTTCTCTTTGTGCACCAAGAAGTTGGGTTTTGTTTACATGTATGTCTTTGATATGTCCGTGCTGTTGTACTTGTGAGAGCCTGTTTTGTAAGACTCGCTCAAGCACTTTTTTGAGCTCAAGAAGTTCAGGTGGGAGGGTAACTTCTGTGTATTGAACGTCAATTTCTTGAACGTACGGGGCGACGTCAGGATCGTCGTAGCTTTTGACTTCGAGTTTCTCAATCCCGCAGTTATCAATGATTTCTTGTATTGATTGTTTGTCTGAGCCAGGGCTTGCAGTCAATGCCAAAATACGTTCGGTGTGAGCTTGTTTTCGATATTGCTTTGCAATGTAGACATATGCATAGTCGCCAGTAGCGCGATGAGCTTCGTCAATTATTAAGAGCGAGACGTCTTTAAGTGAGATGCGTTGTCCTAGCAAATCATTTTCAATAGTTTGAGGAGTTGAGAAAATAAATGATGCGCGCTCAAATTCTTGCTGGCGTTTATCAGGAGAAATCTTTCCTGTAAGAACGGTGCTTAAGGATTGCGCGTCAGGGAGGTGCTTGGCAAACGAGTCCGCGTGCTGGTCTACAAGCGGTTTTGTTGGTGCTAGCATGACTACTTTGCTTTTGGGGTATTGCTTGAGTCGATGTGCTGCAAGCATCATCGCTATATGTGTTTTCCCCATTCCTGTGGGCAGTACAACTAAGGTGTTATGGAGTGTTGCAGTGCCAAGAATTGTTTCTTGATACAGACGGGGCGTGAAGGTGCTCATTAAGCAATATGAACGCAATGCCTTTTATTTGGTTTCGGGTGCATGTCCAGTGGGGAGCCATTTACTTTCTATATAGTCATTTATGTTTATTTACTATATAGATAATATATTAAAGTCTATTTATTTACTATATAGATAATACTATATAGACAATAATTACCGACTGTCCAGAACATTATTAAAGCACACACGGTTCACAGTAGGTATGGATTACGAAGCACTCCTTAAACGAGCAAAAGAACAACTGCCAGAAGTAACGAGCAGTTCAGAACGCTTTGAAATCCCAAATGTGAAAGGACACGTCCAAGGAAACGCAACCATCATCTCAAACTACGGACAAATCGCAGACACGCTCAACAGACCAAAAACGCACCTTCTCAAATTCCTCAATAAAGAACTCGCAGCAAAAGGAGTTATCAAGAAAGATCAATTCGCAATTTTCAATACAAAACTGCCCTCAACTCGGATTAACGAGAAAATCGCGGAGTACGCAAACACATTCGTGTTGTGTGAAAGCTGCGGAAAACCAGAAACAAAAATTGAGAAAGTTGGACAAGCATTGTTTATCAAGTGTCAAGCGTGCGGAGCAAAGCATGCACTCAAACGAACCATCTAAGAAAAAAAAGTTATGCGGCTAAATAGCCGCGAATAAAGCCTTCTTCCCAATCGTCGATCGCTTCCCCATACAAGAGGTCATCATAAACACTCATGGTGTCAGTGTCGTCTCGGTCATACTCGTCCAAATAGTATCTTTCTTCACGTAGTTGTTTCATGGTGCATCACCTAAACACCACTAAGCAGCTCCAGAATATAAACACACAGAAAGGCCACTACAGAAGAACCCTCTAGAACTCAACTACACAAAGCATAAAAACACTTTTGAGAGAATACGCGCCCATGGAAGAAGCAATCACGTCTCTTGTTGGGCCGCAGCAATTCTATTTTGAGACTTCTCTAATAGACCTTGTGACTGTGGGGGTAGTAGTCGCATGCGTTGTCATGAGCAACAGATATAGAAGACACACAACAAAAACAAAGAGACACTCACTCTTCCAAACAGGGTTCGTCCTAATTGCGTCCGCGTATCTGATAAAAGCCCTGACTGCGCTACTACTACATGTGTCATACACTCAAACGACAGCACTGCTCGCGCAACCCGCGGTGTTCGGTATAGTTTTCTTTCATCACTTCTTACTGCTCGGAGGAAGCTACCTCATCTACGCCATGTACAACGTACAATCGCGAAGAGATTATGTGTTACTGTTCAGTCTGTTAGCGCTCATCACTTGGGTTTCAGTAGATAGTACAAACGTACTGCACTTTACGCTATTTATCATACTCACACTAATCTCAGCGACATATTTAAAACACAGAAAAACAAACTCGTTTACCAAAATACTATCAACAGGGTTTCTAGCACTCGCAGTAAGCCAACTTATCTTTGTGTTTAAGCACGACACGTACTTTTATGTCACCGGAGAGATATTACAACTAGTCGGCTATCTGCTAATACTTGGCACCCTAATCATAATACGAGCTCATGGCAAAAAAACGATCACGAACAGACATCATACATGACATACTCTTGTACGTACAAAGCCAGCGTCACGGAGCAAAACCGACGCACGTAATGTACAAAGCAAATCTATCATACACGCAACTGCAAAAGTACTTTACAGAGCTCGAAGCGCACAAACTAATTGAAAGGCAAGAAGCAAAAGACAAAGAAACGATACACATTACTCCAAAAGGAATTAATTATCTTGTGAAAATAGTAGAGATGAAAGCGTTCGAAGAGACTTTCCGAATCTAAAGAAAAATAAGTTGCTAGGTGTTTCGATCAATACGCCGTGCCAACCCCTCAATATGAAAGAGTTCTGTTTCAAACAACGCATTGCGAAGCGTATCAACAACACGAACGCCGCGAGAATACAAATCCTTCTTCAAACGAACGATTTAGAAAGAGTTTTAAAGTAACCACGCAAGAAAAGAAGTATGAGGTCAGTATATGCACTATTTCTTGTGGCTCTGCTTGCACTCACTATGGGCTGTCAAACAACATCTGAAGAGATTCCACAAGAAGAAGAGCCCATAGAAATACCAGAAGAGCTGCCACTACAAGGATTCTCAGTGAATACAGAATTCATCCCACAACAAGATATCGATGTGATTCTTGCTCAACAAAGAGCACAAGGAATGACAAGCACAGAAGAGGAAGTAAGACAGTACATAATCGAAACAACAGTGCTTATGCAAGAAGCGCAACGAAGAGGAATTATGGTTACCACAGAAGAAATAGAAGACAGGCTTCAACGAGACTCTGCCGGACTTGCTTTACTGACACAGCAAGAATATGAGATGGTTATTGAGCAAGAACGGCAAGAACGAACCTTCTTACTACTAGGACTACAACTTGTTGAACAACCAAGCCAAGAACTCGTTGAACAAACAACCTTATTGTATGAAGAGGTACTTCGAGAACTAGGATACTCAGAAGAAGAAATTCAACAAGAAGTCCTCATATACCTCATGCGAGAAGAAGCGCTGCTTGAAGCCTACAACCTCCAACAAGAGCTACTTACCGAAGTCAGCGTTGTTGTTTTTCCGTAAGGCGATGAATATATCGATAAAGTCCTTCAATATGAGACAGTTCTGTTTCAAACAAAGCATTACGAAGCGTATCATCAACACGAACACCATGAGAAGATAAATCTTTTTTCAAGCGACCATACAACTCCTTGCCTTTCTTATCAAGATCAGTAAGAATCTGAACAGTGCTTCCAGGCTCAAATTGCTCAACTACAGCAAATAATGGTTTATCAAGTTCAAAAATAAAAGAAAAGCCAAGCCGCTTTAGGGCTGCGCGGTCGCGCTTACCCTCGACAACAGTTGGGAGGTATTTTTTTGCGTCAATCACAGACAACAGGTCATCCATGACACATTCAAGCGGCTCGGATTAAAAATAGTTATGCAGCAAGATACCCGCGAATAAATCCATCCTCACGAACGTCAATTGCCCCACGCCACAACAAGTCCTCATGATCACTCATCGTGTCAGTGTCGTCAACGCGACCGTCAACGTCAATTACTGTTCCTAGGTATTTTTCCTCATAATTCATATCTCATCACCTATAGCATATAGAGAAGAAGAGACTTAAAAGTAAATAGAAAGCAAGACACAGAAAGAAGTTTCACAACACTTAAAAACGACCTTCCACCAAGTACTCCATGGCGGAGTTAATCAGCCTTCTTTTCGGCCCGCAATGGTTTTATAAGGAATCTTTAGGGATAGACCTTATCAGTGCTGCAATTCTTGTGGCATGTGCCCTAGCAAGTATGAAATACAGCGCGCACACCAGTAAAAAGCGCCAACACAAAAAACTCACGTTTGCATTCGTACTCATAGCAGTTGCGTTTGTTATCAAAGCAATAGTGGGCGTTCTTGCACACTACCAACTCGTACAACCCGAATCGCCACTAGTGGCGTTGTTTGGAACAATACTAGGAGTGGGAGGCACCGTTATGTTAATCGTGTTTTTGCTGTATCACGCACTCACACTCTTTGGATTCTACCTATTTTACACCATCTACCATAAACAAACAACAAGAAACATGATTCTAGGAATATATCTTCTCGGAATAGTGGTGTTTGTTGCGATAGGAGCAAACTTTGTTTTCCACCTCACACTCGCACTGCTCATAGGGTTTGTAACGAGTACCTACTACGAACGGTACAGAAAAACCAACAACCCTGTTACGAGAACACTCATGATTGGGTTTGGAATCATTGCACTCAGCCACGCAGTATTTGTATTCAAGTACTTCGTAGTACTATACCTTATTGCAGAGCTCTTTCAACTTATAGGATACATCACGCTGCTCGCAGCACTAGTGATGGTACTTCGACATGGTAAAAAAACGATCGCGAACAGACATCATACATGACATGCTCACAAGCATCCAAAACAAACAAGGAAGCATTAAACCCACACACCTAATGTATGGGGCAAACATGTCGCATCAGCAGATGCAACGCTACTTAGAAGACCTAGAAGAAAATGATCTTGTGGCAAGAAAAGAACACGAAGACAAAGAACGCATACACATCACAAAAAAAGGAAGACAGTACTTACAAAAAATCAACGAGATGCGAGCCTTTGAAGAAGGATTCGGACTCTAACCAGAAGACTTTTATGTGAACTCTCCTTTGGGAAAACATTCGAGTTTGAAACAACACGAACATCAACGATGATTCTCAATCAAGCTCTCAACAAACACTATGATATCAAAAAAGATAATTGTGGCATTGCTCATTGGAGTAGCATTTCTATTCGCAGCATGCCAAACACCAGTAGAACCGACGACGCCACCGACGACAGAAACACCACCAGTTGAAGTTCCTGTACCACCAGTTACGCAAGCAGCAAGCGTAACAGTCAATGGAGATACTATTCCAGCTGAGCGAGTGCAACAAACGCAAGAGCAACTCCAACAATTCACAGGAGAACCGGTAAGCACTGAAGAAGCAACACAGTACCTTATCGAAGAAACACTTCTCTTACAAGAAGCGCGAGAACGAGGACTTGAGCCAACCATACAAGAAGTAGAAACAGAAATTGAAGAGCAACTCGCAATGCAAGGCATGAGTAGAGAAGAACTACAAGCAGCGCTCAGCGAAGAAGAATATCAACAGCTCTTCACACAACAACAAAACCAAATGAGCATCCAAGCACTGCAACAAGACCTCGCGCCGCAGCCAACTGACGAAGAAATAGCTGAAGTCTACGAACAAAACAGAGAGCTCTTTGAAGCAGAAGGAATAAGTGAAGAAGAAGCACGAGATGACATCATCACGTTCTTAGCACAAGCGCAAGGACAAGAGGCACTCGCAGCACTTCTTGAAGAACTCTTAGCAAACGCACAAATACAATAACTTTAGGGCGAAAGCCCGTTTTTTTTACATTATTTTTTCAATATCTTCATCGCGCCAACCGTTACTAGTAAGACCTGCACGAATCATCTCATCTTTAATGCCGTGTTTTCTTAGAGAAGCAACATACTCTCTACCCTGCATCAAAGACGCATCATACTGCTGCTGTTCAACAGTTGTTGTAACACTACTCGTCGCAGTAACGGATAGCTTACGTTCGGCCTCAACCAAATAGGAACCCTCAAGTGGCTCTTCGCGAGGACGCGACTCATTTACTGGACGCTTAATCGAAAATGCAGATACTACCAACACACCAAGCATGATAACTACAATCACAATCATGCCGATAAAGATTATTCCAAACAAGCCCCAACCCTCGTCATCCTGAACAACCGTTCCTACAGGAGGCTCATCAGATGTTTGAATAGAAGACCCTGTAGGCGAAGT
>SKIA01000045.1 GCA_007116645.1 Candidatus Woesearchaeota archaeon | reverse complement strand
GTAACAACAGATATCGCAATCAACGCGTCTATTCCTGGTGCGCGATGGGATTATGTTGAGCGCATAGAAACGGATTTCTCAATACAAGACCTAAAAGATCCGTTATTCACTGTCGGAACGATTGGAAGAGTTCCTCGCGTCGTACAACAAAACAATGTCACAAGACTATTCATCTCGGCAACAAACGATACTGCGCGACTAAACATTGTGTGGGAAGAAGGATTATACGTTGCAACGCCTCTTGCACCTTCCTTTTTAATGCGCTTTGAAGGAAACTTCTCGCCAGACGAAAACGGCATCACAAGCCTTGTTGACCCATTAGTAATTGACAGCCAAGACCTTCCAGTATTTGCAGACCGAAGCGTTGTTGACCACATCTACTTTGGACAAGAGCCAGCAAGCGAGTACGACATCCACACAATCGTTAACATGCCTTCTCGCTTCTTACTTGACGAAGACCACCTCCCCGTATTTGACGCAGTAGGAAAAACATCATGATAATCAATAAAACAAAAAACGCTACACTCACAAAAAACACCAAGCTAATCACAGGATTATTTCGTCAAGCATTCGGCTTGATGTTTCGAAAAACACTTAACAACACCGGATGGGTGTTTTTGCTTCCTAGAAAAAGCAAGTGGCACGTAACAAATCTGTTTGTTTTTCAAACAATCACTGTGCTCTGGTTAGACGAGAACAAAAAAGTCTTACAATCACGGTTAGTAAAACCGTTCACGCCGCATATAGCAGGAATAAAAAATACTTGTTTCTTACTTGAACTCCCTGCCTCAGCATTCTCAAAAGTCGCTGTAGGCGACGAGATAGCGTGGAAGGAAAGCAAACGTATATAAACCGTGTTTCAGAGGTATGTATAGTATGGGACGGATAGAGACAGGGGTTGATCGCCTCATGGCATTAATTGCTGACAAGAAAAAAGTCAGTATTGACCAAGCTGCAAAAGACTTAGGAGTATCCAAATTATTAGTTACTGAGTGGGCAGAATTTCTAGGCGATGAAAAACTCATAACTATGGAGTATTCCCTCTCAAAAACCTATCTTAAAGAGCGAGAATTATCTGATGCTGAAGTTGAGAAAAAAGCAAAAGATTACGTTACTAAAAAAGAGGGTTTCGTAAGAAAAGTTGATTCGGCACTCTCGCGAATTCAAAAAGACGAGCAAGGAGTAGCAAATGTTAAGCAAGAGTTTGACACCCTCAAAAAAGCCGTTGGTTCACAACTCGATGACGTTCGAGAAGAACTTGACGAGCTTAAAAAGTACGAAAAACTACGTGCAGAAGTTGACAAAGACATTACTAAAGAACTTGATACCTATCACAAAACCATTGCGCAAGCAGCTATTGCTTTAGATCATGAACAGTCACGGTACGAAAGCTTACTCAAAGAAATTGATTCTGAGTCACAAACCCTAAAGAAACGAAAATCAGGACTAAAAGAAATTCACGACTTGGAAAAACGCTTTGAAAAAAAAGTAGAAGAAGTAGAGTCATTTCTCAAAGAAGCAAGAAAGACTGTTCGAGAAAAAGAAGGAGAAGTGGCTGCTTCAGAAAAACACTTAGACAAGCTTAACAAGCAAGCACAAGATTTACAAAAAGACTTGCTCGGTCTCAAAACAAAGCAGCTAGAACCACTGTCTCAAGCACGCCAAGACCACGAAGAGCGAATTGAGGAACTACGAGCTGAAATCCTCAAAAAAGCTTCGACAACAAAAAAAGCTGTTACTGAAGACGCTGCTGCAGGAAAGAAAGCAGTAAAAGAGTTTGAAGCGTTCTTTAAAAAACGCTTTGATGCACAATCACTTATTCAAAACATTGACAAAGACTATGCGCACTTAGAAAAAGAACTTGAGGATTTGCGCAAAGCTGCTGTCGCGTTTGATGTTGCGTCACGAAAAGATGTGGCCTCCCACATTAAAGAGCTTGAGAAAAAGTATGAACAACTCGATAAGAAGCGTTCATCTCTCAGAAAAAAGCTTGAAGACGCAATGCACAACGTGTTTGGATAAGAGAACTCTTTGAGGTGAGTGAGTGGCAAAGAAAAGTACTAAGAAACAAGCGAGCAAAACAGTAGCGAAGAAATCAGTAAAAAAGGCTGCTAAAAAAAGCGCTAAGACGGTTGCAAAGAAAAGCAGTAAACCAGCGGCAAAGAAAACAGCTCCGAAAAAACCTTCTGTTATTGACTCGTATGGATATCACTCAAAAGATATTCCAATAACCATCACGATACAAAAAGTGTCTGGTGAATACGTAAAGATATACCAAGTTTCTATCAGTGATATCTCTCCAACCACAGAAAGCATTCTTGAAAAGATTCGTAACATCCTGATTGAAAAAGTAAACTTAGGCATTGTTGATATTACTGACGAGAAGCGCTCAAACGTTGTTGAAGAGCGATTTAAAGAAACCATTCAGATTTTGATCGAAAGATATTTTCCTGAGTCTGACGAAAAAACTAAAGGCTTTCTCACAACCTATCTCATCCAAAAGAGTTTGGGGCTTGGCAGCATTGAACTCTTAATGGCTGATGAGCTCTTAGAAGAAATTGTTATTAACAGCTCTGACGACCCCGTGTGGGTATATCACAAGCGTCACGGATGGCTAAAAACAACAATTAAGCTTCCAAGCGATGATCAAACAAAACATTACGCAACGTCTATTGCGCGAAAGGTCGGCCGGCAATTCACCGTCATGAACCCGCTTCTTGACGCACACCTGGAGGGTGGTGATCGTGTGAACGCAACGCTTGTTCCGATTAGTACTGGTGGGAACACCATGACTATTCGTAAGTTCTCAAAAGACCCGTGGACTATTACGAAATTCCTTAAGTCAAACACTATCTCAGTGGATGCAGCAAGCATTATTTGGCTTGCCATGCAGTACGAGATGTCAGCGCTTGTCACGGGAGGAACTGCTTCTGGTAAGACTTCTACAATGAACGTGCTCGCAAGTTTTATTCCTCCAAACCAGCGTGTATTATCAATCGAAGACACCAGGGAACTTCATTTGCCATCGTTTCTGCACTGGGTCCCGCTCAACACGCGCCAGCCCAACACGGAAGGCAAAGGACAAGTCTCTATGCAAGACCTATTAGTCAACAGTTTGCGTATGCGTCCTGACCGCATATTGGTAGGTGAGATTCGTCGAAAACAAGAAGCAGAAACGTTGTTTGAAGCAATTCACACGGGTCACTCAGTATATGCTACGTTTCACGCAAACAACGCTCAAGAAACAGTTGATCGTCTAACAAACGCCCCGATTGATGTTCCTAAATCGATGTTGCCTGCTATCAGTCTGCTTATCACGCAATTCAGAAACCGCCGCACCGGTATGCGTCGTACCTTCCAGATAGCAGAGATATTGCCTGACGCCACCGTCAACGTCCTCAAACAGTACGACGCAAAAAAGGACGTTCTCAAAGATGCTAATCCGTCAAAGAGCTTGCTCAAAACTATCGAGCTCTACACTGGGATGTCTCGAAACGATATTAAAAAGGATCTAAAAGAAAAACAGTCCGTGCTCAAATACTTAGTTGACTTAGATATTGGCGATGTTGACGGTGTTGGTCGCGTCATGGCAGAATACTATACTGACAAGCAATCGCTCATGGCGCACGTAAAAAGACGTCAACACCTTCCTGGGCTGCGAGGAGAGCAATGAAGTGGCTTTCAAGGCGAATGCCGTATTTGCCGCACAAGTTGCGCACAGCGCGTCTTGCTGATACTCCTGAGTATTATCTTAAGAAAACTATGATGACGGCTCTCATGCTTACTGTGGGGCTTATTATCGTTGCGTTTTTGTTTGTGCAAAGCCCTGCCGTCTTGTTATTGGTATTTGCGTTTCCTTTGTTGTTTGCGTACTTCTTGCATTTTGCGGATATGAAGATCTTGCAGCTCTCAAGAGAAGTTGATTCCGAGCTCGTCTACGCAGGCCGATTCTTAATTATCGAGCTTGAGTCGGGAGTGCCGCTCTATGACACGTTTCAAAACCTTGCTAAAAACTATGAGTTTGTCGGCAGATATTTTCAAGAGATTGTTGACAAGGTAAATCTGGGAACAAGCATTGAGCAAGCAATGAACGAACAAATCGAGTATCTTCCCAGCGACGGCCTTAGAAAGTTGTTTTGGCAAATACTCAACAGTCTGCGCACAGGTTCAGAAGTGTCTGATAGTTTATCAGTTGCTGTTGAACACGTTGTGCGCCAACAACAAATTGCTGTTGTTG
This sequence comes from Candidatus Woesearchaeota archaeon, assembly GCA_007116645.1. Lineage (GTDB taxonomy): Archaea > Nanobdellota > Nanobdellia > Woesearchaeales > SKIA01 > SKIA01. The sequence goes on along the minus strand of SKIA01000045.1, from coordinate 8,213 downwards.
AGTACGGAAGAAAGCTCAATCCCTTGGCAATGTTTTACATGATGATAGCAGTTATTTTGCCAAGCCTTGGTATTACGATGCTTATTGTAATGGCAACGTTTATTGGATTTACGTTCTCGCTCGTATTCCTGTTAGCTGCGGCTGGCATGCTTATGTTTATGCAGTTCATGTTCCTAGCGATGATTCGCTCGCAACGACCGCCCGTATCCTTTTAATTGTATGAAAGAAAAAAAGAGTCCTTCAAAACTGGCAAAAAAGCTCGACAAGCTCAAACAGAGCGTCAGCCCTGAACGAAAAGAGCTTGAAAAAAAACTTTTTTCGCCTACTTCAGTTATTAAGAAAAAGCGCACGCGCCTTGGATGGTTGCTGGGTCGTTTCTTAACAAAAGCAGGCATTATGACTTCACAAGAAGTCGTGCGAAAACGCGTGTTTCTTGTCGCACTCATCCTCATCAGCATCTTCACTGTCTTCTTGCTCACCTGGTTTGCACTCAACAACGCACTGATTTGGGGTGTGGTGAGTGTTCTTCTTACCGTTTGGACGCTCGGATTTGTGTTGGTGTGGCTCTTATGTTGGGTGGTGTTTGCTTCTGTTCTTGACGTGCGCATTCATAAGCGAAGAAAAGAGCTTGAAGCGGTTCTTCCTGATTATTTGCAGCTCGTAGCAGCAAATATTCGTGCGGGAATGGCTATTGATCGCGCATTGTGGTATGCTGTTCGTCCACGTTTTGGGGTGCTCGCAAAAGAAATCGAGGACGTCGCAAAGCGTGTATTAACGGGCGAAGAGCTCTCAACTGCGTTACGAGATTTTTCTAATCGCTATGACAGCCCTGTCTTGCAAAGAAGCATCAGCTTACTCTTAGAGGGCGTTGCTGCTGGTGGAGAAATTGCTGACTTGCTTCATAAGATATCAACGGATATTACTGAGCAGCGCATTTTGCAACAAGAACTTTCTGCAAACGTCATGACATACTCAATCTTTATCACGTTCGCATCAATTGTTGCTGCGCCGGTACTGTTTGGCCTCTCAAGGCAACTCTTAGTGGTCATTCAAACCATCATTACTGACGTGGACGTTCCTGATGACGCGGGTTTTTTTCAAGTCTCAGGCGACGTGGTTGCGCTTTCCGACTTTACTATTTTTGCTGTGGTCTTGCTTATTGGTACAAGTATTATTTCTGCGATGATTGTCAGCACGATTCGTAAAGGATCAGTTACTGACGGGCTGCGCTTGCTTCCTACCTTCATGTTTGTTTCGCTCATACTGTTCGCATTATCCTCGTTTTTGTTCGGAATTATCTTCGGAGCCGTCATTTAGGTGTATATTAGTATACAAAAAGCCTCAAAAACCAATACTTATTTAAAGCCAAAGCGCCATAGCTGGTTAACTAACCACTTTAGAGGTGAACAAAAATTATGCTAAAAAAAGGACAAGCAGCAATGGAGTTCCTCATGACCTATGGTTGGGCTATTCTCGTCGTGCTAGCCGCGATCGGAGCGCTCGCCTACTTTGGTGTTTTCAGTACAGGAAGTCTCTTACCAGACAGATGTACTGCAGCAGCAGGATTTAGTTGTGTGGACTTAAAAGTGCAAGAAGGCGACGCGGCTTCTAGTGAAGTACGCTTTGCAATCATCAACAACCTAGGAGATAACATTGACGCAGTGAATATCTCGCTGACATCAGACCAATGTACCTCTTCAGCAATTGATGTAGGTGCTCTTTCCAACGGTGCAAATAGTGGATTATTGCAATTCAACTGTGCTGAGGCACTCAATGAGGGCTCACGCTTTCAAGGGGAATTCAGCATCCAGTACACACGAGGAGCAAACACCTTCACAGACCGTGGAGAAATCCGCGCAACTGCACGTGAATAAGGCTTAACAGCCATTTTTTTTCTTTTTTTTCTTTAGTAACCATTTTATGTTGCCTTTCTCATAAACACTAGTATGGATAAAACAGTCAAGATTGTTCTTATTGTCGTAGGACTCGTTCTCATCATACCTATTCTTCTCGCAGTGATTGGCGCAGTAGTGTATTTTGGAGTGCTCAGCCCAGACGCTATGCTTCCTGACCGCTGCACTATATCGCCTGGTTTTAGCTGTATGGATCAGCGCGCAGATAGTGCCACTAACCGCGTAAGCTTTGCTCTTATGAATAATCAAGGAGTAGCCATTCAGGATGTTTCTGTGACGCTCACAGAAAGTAGAACCAACACTGAGTGTGTGCGTACAACTCCTCTTTCAGAGCAGCCTATCCAATCGGGAACCGTGTTCCAAAACGAATTTGATTGTGGAGGGATCAATCAAGGAAATCGCTTTCAAGCAGACTTTACTATTACTTACACAAGAGAAGGCGGGTCTCTTGCGCATACTGATGCAGGCACAATTTTCACAGAAGCACGATAACATTTATAATCTCACAACAGTGTTATTTGTAAAGAGGTAGAGCACATGGACGACATTCATATTTTAGAAATCATTGATAGCAGAGGAAACCCAACTCTGAAAGCAACATACACCAAAACAAACCCGAACATTACCGCGCAAGTGCCTTCAGGAGCATCAACAGGTGCGCACGAAGCAGTTGAACTAAGAGATAACGAAGAGGCGTGGGGTGGAAAAGGTGTCAGCCACGCTGCCGGCAACGCGCGAGCACTCGCACAACAACTCACGTGGCAGCCAGCAAACTTCTTGGTTGCTGACGAACAAATGCTCGCAATAGACGCAACGCCCAATAAAGAACGTATGGGAGCAAACGCAATTCTTGCACTATCACTATTGCAAGCGCGCGTGCAAGCACACCAGTCACACCTCCCACTGCACCAAGTAGTGGCAAATCACGCAAAAACAAAACCGGCCCTTCCTATGCCGTTTGCCAACGTGCTCAACGGTGGAGAACACGCGGGGAACGCGCTCGCATTTCAAGAATTCATGATTGTGCCCATCTCAGCAACCACATTTGCTAAGGCAACACAAATCGTGTGCGAAGTAACGCACGCACTCAAAGCACTTATTGCCGAGCGCTACGGACCGGCACAAACAAGTGTTGGTGACGAAGGTGGTTTTGCTCCAAACATTGTGGACCCTCACGAAGCGTGCAAGCTACTCTTACAAGCATCTGAGCGATCAGGTCACAAAATAGCGATTGCTATTGATGCCGCAGCATCAGAGTTTTATGAAAACGAACACTACGTGCTCTCACCAGAACAAGTATTCTCAGCTGGACAACTCGTTCAATACTACTTGGATCTCGTAACGCAATACCCTATTATCAGCATTGAAGACCCGTTTGACGAAGATGATTTTGCCAGTTTTTCAGCGCTCAAAAAATTGTTTGAACAACAAAACATTACCTGTCAAGTAGTAGGTGACGACCTTACTGTCACAAACCCTGAGCGCATTCAACGAGCAATCAACGTAAAAAGTGCTGATTGCTTACTGCTCAAAGTAAACCAGATAGGAACGCTCACAGAAAGCCTCAAAGCAGCACGCCTTGCAATGGACAACGACTGGAACGTCATGGTCTCTCATCGATCAGGAGAAACAGAAGATGCTTTTATCGCGGATCTTGCAGCAGGGCTTGGTTGTGGACAGATTAAACTTGGTGCTCCCGTGCGCGGCGAGCGAACAGCAAAGTATAATCAACTACTCTTGTTAGAAGATATGTATCGTCTGCCGCTAAGAAATGATTTTCATAAATAAAACTTTTATAAGCAAGCGATGGTTTTGCAACACTTATGGATTATGCGACAACAGCAGACATTAAGACGCCAAAACCAATTATTGAGCAAGTTATTGGACAAGAAGAAGCTGTTCGCGTCATAAAAAAAGCAGCTCAACAACGAAGGCACGTATTACTCATTGGCGAGCCAGGAACAGGAAAGAGCATGCTTGGTGTGGCGCTCGCTGAACTATTGCCCAAAGAAAAGCTTGTTGATATCGTATCGTTTCCAAACCAAAACGACGAAAACCAGCCACTCATCCGCACCTTTCCAGCAGGAGAAGCGCGAGAACTTATTGCTAAAAGCAAGGTTCAAGCAACTGAATTTTTCAAAAACCAAAATCTGATCATGATTTTGCTTGCGGTGCTCGCAATGATTGCTCCGTGGTGGATCTTGTATCGCTACGAATCAGAAATCATGTTCGCAGCATTTTTCCTTGGAGGAATCATGTTCTTAGCAGCAGTTGTGCTATTTATGAACCTTGGAAAACGCATGGGCGCAGGGCGAACGTCTGCTCCAAAAATTATTGTTGATAACTATAACAAAGCACAAGCGCCGTACTTTGACGCTACTGGCGCACACGCAGGAGCACTCCTTGGAGATGTCTTGCACGACCCATTCCAATCGGGAGGCCTTGGAACGCCCGCACACGAGCGTGTCATTGCAGGAATGATTCACAAAGCCCACATGGGCGTGCTCTTCGTTGATGAAATAGCAACGCTTCAGCGAGACACACAACAAGAACTCTTAACGGCACTGCAAGAAGGAAAATTTGCTATCACAGGCCAGTCAGAGCGCTCAGCAGGCGCTATGGTTCGCACCGAAGCAGTTCCTTGTAACTTTGTTCTTGTCGCGGCTGGTAACGTTGACACCTTGAAAGGAATGCACCCTGCGCTTCGCAGCCGTATCCGAGGGTATGGATATGAAGTGTTCATGGAAGAAACCATGAAGGACACTAAAGAAAACCGTGAAAAACTCGCACAATTCGTCGCTCAAGAAGTCACAAAAGATGGTAAGATTCCTCATTTCTCAAAAGAAGCAGTTGAGCGCATCATTCAAGAAGCATCTCGCAGAGCAAACAGGGCTGATCACCTCACCCTTCGCTTAAGAGAACTCGGCGGTATAGTGCGAGCAGCAGGAGACCTTGCTGTTGAGCGAGAAGACAAGACTGTTACTGCTGATCACGTGCGTGATGCATTAAAGCTTGCAAGAACGCTTGAACACCAAATGGCAGACAAGTATATTGAGCGCAAAAAGGAATACGAAGTAATCATGACCAGTTCTTCTGTTGCTGGCCGCGTTAACGGTCTTGCTGTCATGGGCTCTGGATCATCAACAAGCGGTATTGTCTTGCCTATTGAGGCAGAAGTCACTCGTGGCGGCAAAGAAACAAAGATTGTCGCAACAGGGCGTCTTGGAGACATTGCCAAAGAAGCGATTACTAACGTTTCTGCTATTATTAAGAAAATGTTTGGTGACGACATCACTGAGCACTACGACATCTTTGTACAATTCCTACAAACCTATGAAGGCGTTGAGGGCGACTCAGCATCGATCGCGGTCGCAACAGCGATTATCAGCGCATACAAGGGCGTTCCTATCCGTCAAGACGTTGCCATGACGGGAAGTTTATCCGTGCGCGGTGACGTGCTTCCTATTGGTGGCGTAACCAGCAAAGTTGAGGCCGCAGCACAAGCAGGCATCAAGACAGTTATTGTTCCGCGAACCAACATGAAAGATATCGTGCTTGATAAGAACGTGAAGAAACTCGTAACGATAAAACCTGTTGATCGTATCGAAGAAGTGCTCGAGCTTGCTCTTGATTGGAAAGGGCATGAGAAAGTGCTGAAAAAAATTAAGGACACGTATCAATGAGGCAAGAAGTCTCTGCGGGCGCAGTCATTTATTCTCCTAAGAGAAAGCAGTTCTTACTCGTAAAACACCGTGACGGACACTGGGAGTTTCCTAAAGGAAAACAAGAAGGAGAAGAAACCCTTACAGAAACGCTTGTGCGAGAAGTAAAAGAAGAGACAGGAATGACTGGGCGTTTGCTCGTCTTTCGCACGCGCTCAACGTACCAGTTTTATCGTAAAGGAAAAGTTAACAAGACAGTGGAGTTTGGAATCTTATTATCTGATAATGAGCCAGTAATTTCTGATGAACACCTCGCATTTTATTGGGCTGACCAAAAAGAAGTACATGACTTACTCAAATTTGCAGAGCATCAACGAGTATTTTCTGAGTCAGTAGATTTTTTAGAACAAGAAGATTTACTTTAGTTGTTGCAATACTATCTTGAGCTCTTCAGGGGATGTGTTGAGCATTACATTGCTCTCAATATATTCGATTGCTCCAGGAGGGATCTGTATGGTGTTGCCAAATGTTCCTGTGCGAACTTCTAGATATTGTATTTGGTTTGAGCTTTCTTCAAGTACCACTGCTTCCACAGTTCCTGCTTTAGTTCCGTCACTACAAAACACGCTCATGCCTCGAATCTGACTGGCAGGTGTTGTTGCCAGCAATACCGCGTGAGGAGTAACTTGTCTGATGTGGCCAACGCCAATAACCAGGCCTTTTTTGAGAAATCCTTTGTCCACGCTGATTCCAAGCACTTCCATGGTGTCAGGATTTAAGAGGAGCTTGTCTGTTACTCCGATGAATGTTCCTCGTGGGTCAATCACGTCTTTTCCAAGAACGTCTTCTGACGTGATTGCGTGTTCGAGTTCTTCAGGCCGTGTATTCTTTTCTTGCTTCGTCATAAGTACGTTTGAGGATGAGTGATGTTCCAAAGCGTGAGAAGTCTTCTTTTGGAATTGCTAATTTTTTGTATAGGTGTCTTCTAACAACAACGCGCACAACTTCATTTGTTTCTCCTGCTCTTTCAAGGACTGCGACAGTACCAAACTTTTTTCCGTCAGACGAAACTACTGCTCGTCCTTTGAATAACGCTGCGGGGTCTATTCCAAGCATAAGCGCCTTATCTGTTACGCGTGTAACGTAGCTCATACAGATGTAGAGTGTGAGAAAGAGTTTTCTTCGTACTACAACACCTTCAAGCGTTCTTTTATCAGGGTCAATGCGTAGTTGCATGACGCGCCCAATAACGTCGCCGCTTTTTGAGAGAACGCGTTTTCCTACAAGACTTCCTGCGGATTTAGTGTCTTCATATGACTGTCCTTCGCGTATAAAACTCTCCATAAAAGTTTGTGAGTTCTCGTCATATATAAATTTGCTAGGTGACGAGTGTATAGAAGCCTATGATTGCCCCGTATTTGAGGGCGTTACCAATGATTACAAGAGTGATTAAGCGTACAAAGTTGTACCGGGCAATGCCCAGACCAAATGTGAGTTGCGGCGACGGTCCTGGGATGATGTTTACGCCAATAATTGCGTACGAGCCGTACTTGTTGACCATGCGCCTTAAACTGTACATTTTTTTTGGGCTCAAAAAGTATTGGACTAGGTGGCTGAGCTTGTAGCCGATCAGATAACTGACGATGTGTCCGAGCAAAAACCCGCTCATGACCGCGATAAATATGATTAGAGGTGTGTTTCCTTGTCGTAATCCTTGTATGAACAACAGCTCTACGGGTATGGGAACGAAAAACAGACCTCCAAGCGCTGATGATACAAACAGTGTTACTGCGGTGATGTTATCAAAGTCAGGAAGCTGGATAAAGCTTGACGCGTCTTCTTCTGCTGAGAGGTTGTCATAGACTACCCACGCTCCTGCTGCGACGAGCAGGATGCCCACGATGAGGGCGTAAATTCTTGGCTTTACGTGGTCTGTGGTCTCGTAGACGAATAATCGCTTGCTCATACGGTGTTTTGGGTTCGCGGATGTTTTTATAGTCTTCTGCTCAAGTATGTTAACTACTGTAAAATAATAAAATTTATATAGTTACATTAGATTTTTATTTTATGGTATCGCATGTTGATGAATCACAAGGGCAACCCGCGCATTCAAGCAGCCCTCTTCGGAAGAATATGAGGGGTTGGGGCGCGTTTGCCGCTGGAGGAATAACAGGCATACTGGTATATGCTGGTATCCAAGCCGCGGCACACACACCAAGCGTTACGGTATTTCCTGGAGAGGATATCACTGCTATTGAAGTGGGGAAAAATCAGTATATCTTACCAGGAGCGCAGTGTGAAATTCCTATGGGGGGACAAAGTGCAGTTCCGCTAAAGATATATTTTTCGGACATTGAAGCAGACATTCGTAACCGCGGTGCTCAAGCAAGAGATTCTATTAGAGCGGATACGAGACAGCAAGTGAGCGACTCGTATGCTCGACTGCAAGAATTGTTTATGCGTCAAGATTAGTTTTACTCGCCAAGCAAACTTTTCACTACTGTTTCCGGCATGAAATGCTCAAAGTCATCATAGCCTTGTCCTGTTCCAATAAACAAGATGGGTTTTTTGGTAACGTATGACACTGACACTGCTGCGCCGCCTTTGTCGTCAACGTCTGCTTTTGTTAAGATGACTC
>SKIA01000006.1 GCA_007116645.1 Candidatus Woesearchaeota archaeon | reverse complement strand
CCATATAACGATTTTTCTCGAAAGATTCAAGCTTAGAGGGGTCGTCTAGAGATTCGTGAACGAGTTTTGCGAACGTCTGCAAGCCATCCGTAACAAAAGAGTGCTGTCCTGCTACATTAAAATAAGTACAATACGCAGCCCCAACCTTATCCTCAGCAAGCCTTGTAATCGCTTCGCTTCGCGAAGTGAGAAGCGCGTTTACGGCTGCAATTGCTAGTCGTGATGGCTCTCGACCAATCAGTGCCTTTGTCTCAACATACAGTGAGTATGCAGACTTGTCTTTTGTTCCTAAATCAAACGCGTGGATGATTTCGTGTCGTATCGTTTTTTTTGCGGCCTTAGCTTCTGGAGTATTTGCTATATTTATATTGAAGTCGTTATGAAGCTCTGCGTCTCCCGTTAGCCAATCATAGAATTCAATTATTATTACTTTGAGAAGCGCTTTATCGATATTCAGTTTCGTATAAATAAGAGTTGGAGTGGATGAATGATCGTACGACCCACGTTTGTCTCCACCTTCGCACGTAATTGTAACATACAGTATTGTTTTTGGCTGGCTGAAAAGTGTTTTAGCACCTATCACAACCTGTCGTGACAAAAAATTAACAACAACAGTAAGCATGTTGAATAAAGTGCGATCGTACTTACCATCTGAAAAACTCTTGGAAAAATTATTTTCACCTACTTGAGAACTCTTACTTTGCTCAATTTCATGTCCTATTTGATGAATAAGAGCACTAAGATGCGAGTCTTTTACACGCACAAGATCCTTACGTATACCTACACGAACTTCTACCTTTTTATCAACAATAGATACAACTTCCTCTTCGGTAGAATCGTCTTCTACCTTTCTTTTCCATTGTTTAAATAACTCAACCGTACGAGATAACCAATCGTGCTGACGGTGGGACATACTAGAAACCGCAGTGTTTGTGTCAAATGTTGCATTATGTGCATTAGTTCCTTGAGCTCTAATGCTGCTCGTGTGCTTTAGAACATAACTCGATAACTGTTCCATGTCATAGTATTCTTTTCTTAACAAGGTGGCTTGCTCAGGATCGACCGTTAAGAGAACGTCAACAAGCTCTTGATTTAAAGTAGTAAAACAATTTGGGAGACCGGTACTGTGTAGACCTTGCATAACATCATATATGACATCTCCTTTTAACTGAAGTAAAAGATTTCTTTTAGGAAGTAGATTTTGTGAGCGAACATCAATCGCTTTAAAATTGTTGAGTGCGCGTTCATACTCGTCTAGCGCCTTTTTAAGCTCATCAAGGTGCTTGGCAAGTTCTAACAGTATCGAACTACAACCTTCAGGTAGTTTTCCTTGTTCTCGAAGAAGTTTTGCTTGCTGGATATATTCACTCTCCAAGGATTGAGCTCGAGGAATGTACGCTCTTAAGAGTTTGATGGTTCTTTCAGCATAATCAATCAAGTTCTTTTCAACCTTGGTATACGCACGTGCCACGTATCAGACGTCCTTATTAAGCTATATAAAACTTCTTTCTGTACGTTGCCGTCCGCAGGGTTCTGTGCGCCGTGAGCCACTCACCCCTGAGAGTGATCACAGTTCCTTGTCGTTTGAGCACCCACTCGTCAATATGTTCAAGCAGTGAGCTACCAATAGCGTTCCTAATAGTACATATGCAAAATGCAGAATTTACAATCTCTCACCAATCAATCAACGGATTTAAGTGCACGACAAAGACGCGGTGGTGTTTTTGCGGCTGTTGCTGCCCGTGCTCTTACCGCCATTGCTTGGCTTCTTGAACGAATTGCCATACTAAAAGAGGGCGGCCAAGTATTTGCAAAAGAAGATATTCTTCGATATGAGAAACAACTACCAGAGAAAATTAAGTATCTAGAGTCCGTTCTTGCTCGTCATTTCTAAGAAACAATTATATCCAAACCAAACAATCAAAAAAGCATCAGTGACTATCAAAACCTCCGACGTCAAAAAGGCAGTTGAGCACCATCTACACTTGCCCAAAGCAAAAATACATCTTCTCGGCTCTGGCCGAAGCAATACCAATTTCGTTGTTAACAACAAATACGTAGTTCGTATCAATGCTCACCTTGAAGAAAAAGACAAGATCAACAAAGAGTTCGTAGTGCTTAAAGCACTTGATGGATACAATATTGCTCCAAAGGTTTTTGTTAAAGACACGTCTAAAAAACTCATACCTCAAGATTTTCTTATCATCGAATACTTTGACGGGACCGACTTGAAAAATAAGCGATTATCTGTCAAAATGATTCGGGATCTTGCACAACTTACTGCCACCCTACATTCTATTTCTGACACTAAGCTTTCGAAAGTAAAACCGAGTTATCAGGAGGTAAAAGTAAACATCGAGCGCCTAATCAAACGCACAGCAAAACATGGCGGAAAGTCAGACAGTAAGTTCTTATTTCAAAACCTCATACACCTATCAACCACAGGACCTCAGAATAAACTGGCAGTTGTCCACGGTGACATCTGCGATTCGAACCTTGTATATGACCAACAAAGTCAGCTTCGTTTTATCGATTTTGAGAGTTGCGGACTCTCAGATCCCGCCTACGACATTGCAGACATTTTCACAGGATTTGGTAAAACATTTTCTGAAAAGCACCAAGAATTGTTCTACGAAGAATATTTTCAACACAGAAAAGACCCAACTCTGAAACGGCGAGTAGAAGTGTTTATTCCACTCAAGCTTTTTGAAACCCTGTGTTGGGCAGTGATGCACGTATACGAGATACAGCAAGGAATAGTTTCTAAAGAAATTCAAAAGACACATCCATTACATGAACACATTGATTACGCAAACCTATTTCTAAACAAATGCAAAAAAACAGGCATCATTTCACAGAGCACGTACAAGTTGTTTTCTCATAACTAGGCGATTACGTTCTTCGCCAATAACTTTGTATCCCGTCCGCTTATACAGTCTTACGGCAGGATTATCTGAAAAGACTCTGAGAGTAACTGTGGTTCCTTGTCGCGCAAGCACCCATTCGTCAATGTGTGTGAGCAGTGCTCTGCCAATTCCTTGTCCAGTGTGGGTGGACAAGAGTTGTACGTCGGAGAGATACCATCCTTCTGCTTTGTCAAGAATTCTGAAATACCCGATGCGTTCTCCCTTGATTTCGACTATAAACGTAATATCTGGCGAGAATTCTTGTTGATAACGCTCGTCATCCCACGTCAGGCCGTGGACGACGTAGTAGGCTTTCATGTTCTCACGAGCAAGCCCAAGACAAAACGAAAAGTCCTCCTCACGAGCTTTTCTCACAGTAAAAGTAGAAGTCAACGACAATCACCAATCGTGGTACGGATTTAGGTGCACAACAAAGATGCGGTGGTGTTTGTGGTACGGTTCTAAATTAATTTCTTGCACAATCGTCGCTCCTTCTCGCTCGAGCTTTTGTCTTGCGTCCGCAAAGATTG
>SKIA01000037.1 GCA_007116645.1 Candidatus Woesearchaeota archaeon | reverse complement strand
TGAGCGTATTGTGGTATTAATGCCTGATGGTTCTCGTATTGAGGGTGTTGCGGAAGCCAGAGTGTCTGAATACCCTGTGGGTACTATGCTTCAGTTTGAGCGTTTTGGCTTTGTGCGAAAGGATGCAAATGGCGTGTTTTGTTTTGCTCATAGATAAAAACAGCTTTTTTGAGACTAAAATTTTATAAGTGTTGTGCTTACAAAAACTGTTCTCCCCTCAAAATTCTTCATCCACAGCCTCTATAACCGCAATGTTTAAATACGGCAGAGCCGATAATGTGTTTAGAAAGCCAAGTTGGCTTTACTAAAAAACTCCATACGGGGTGAAATTAATAAAATGGCAGACAACATTGTAGTTAAAGCAAAAATCAAGGATGTTGCAGCAGGTTACAACATTGCAGGTGACTTCGCAGCAGCTCTAGACAAAAGAGTCAGAGAGCTTATCAAGGCAGCAGCAAAGCGTGCTGAAGGTAACAACCGAAAAACTGTTATGGCAAAAGACCTTTAGGTCTTTTCCATTTTTTTTTCTTTTTCTTTTATTTGTTCTTTTATTCGCATGATGTGCTGATGTATGTGCTCTATGCGTGTTTTGTCCGCTGTGGGAGAAAGTTTTTCTATAGCAACTTCTAGTCGCATCACTTCTTTTCGTAATTCAAACAGTGCTTGTTTGTGTTCTTTGAGTTCTAACAGTTGAGCGTGTTGTTCTCGGAGAACTTTTTGTTGGTGTGCTCGTGCTAAACGTTTTTTGAGTGTTCGTGCAAGAACTTCTGCATAGGTCTCTTTATGCGTGATCTCTTTATGTGCTCGTACGAGGTGTGCGTATAAGTGCTGTGCGTTATTCATCGAAAGCTTCTCATCAGGCTTCTGCGTGATTGTTTAGGAGCAATAACTGGTGGTACATCATCGTCTTGTATGGCGTCTTCTACTCCTGGTGGTGGAGGAAGGGTGGGCATTTGTTCGTCTTCTGGTTTTGGAATGGATGATTGTTGTGGGGGAGGTGGCATGTCAGGAAGTTGTGGTTTTGTTTCAACTTCTACTGTGTCTTCTGGTTGAGTGATGTCTTGTGGAGTAATGTTTGGTGGGGGAGGAAGATCATCTTTTTTTGGTGGCTCAGGAATTTTCTCTTCTGCAATATCCTGTTTTGGAGGTTCAGGAATCTTTTGCTCTGGTGCTTCGTGCTTATTTTCATATAGGGGGGGCGGAGCAGGAAAGTCTTCGTGTTGTGTGAGTGGGTAGTGTTTGTGTGTTTCGTGTTTTCGCTGTTTTTGCATTAAGTCCGACATGTGCAAAAGGCCTTTTGCGAGTTGTTCATTTTGCGCAATAACCAGATCCAGCTTCTGTGTTTCTTTGTGAACGCCGCTATGATATTCTTCTGCGATTGATTTGTCTGCGTGCTCAAAAATCTTTGTGAGGTGTTGTATATGGCCTGACAATCTATCTAGTGCCATCATTAAATCTGCTGATGGTGGTTGTACTGGTCGCGCTTTAAGTTCGGAAACTTCTTTTTTTAGTGCGTCAAGTTCTTTTCGAGAAACTATTTCGTAGTCGTCGCTCACCCTTCTCTACCTCTAGTGTTTGCAATAATGATGGTATTTAAAGCTTTAGTTTGCTTTTTCGTGTGCTGTTATCACATCATCTATGCGCAGAATCATGCATGCAACGTCTGTTGCGCTACTGAGTGCTTGTGTTTTTATGCGTGCAGGTTCAATGACTCCTACGCTCCATGAATCTACTACTTCACCTGTGTTCACATCAATTCCTGGCCAGTCCATTGTTGCGCTTTGTAGGTCTGCAAGTACGTCTATTGGGTCAAGCCCTGCGTTTTCTGCGAGTGTTCTTGGAATAATAAGAAGTGCTTGTGCGTATGCGTGTACTGCGAGTTGTTCTCTTCCTGAGAGTGTTTTTGCGTATTTCTCGAGGGCTTTTGCAATGCGTACTTCTACTGCTCCTGCTCCTGCTACTACTTCTTGTGAGAGTAGTGCTGCTCGCAGGTCTCCTATCGCGTCAGTGACTGCTCTTTCTACTTCGTCGAGCGTGTGGCTTGTTCCGCCTCGAAGGAGTAATGTGACTGCTTTTGCGTTGCTGCACTCTTCAATAAAGAGCATTGGTTCGTCGCCAATCTTTTTTTGTGATACGCGCCCGGCTTTACCTAGTGCTTCTTGCGTAAGGTCTTTTGTGTCCGTAAGTATTCTTGCACCTGTTGCTTTTGCTAGTTTTTCTAAATCGCTTTTTTTCACTCTGCGCACTGCCATGATGCCATGTTTTGCAAGGTGGTATGCTGCCAGGTCATCTATTCCTTTTTGACATACAACAACGTTTGCTTGTGTTGCGACAATTCTCTTTACGAGCTGGTTTATGAGTTGTTCTTCAAGGTCAAGGTACGCTTGCACTTGGCTTGGGTCTTGGATGCTTATTTTTGCGTCCATTTCTGTTTCTTTGAGTTCAAGTGAAGAGTTGATAAGAAGGATTTTTGCGTCTGTTATGTTTTTTGGCATGTTCGGATGGACCACTTCTTTGTCGAGAACGATTCCTTGTATGAGTGTTGATTCTTCGATGCTCGCTCCTGGTTGCGTTTGTATTTTTATCGTGTTAAGGTCGATTTCTTCTGATTCCGCTATGTTTCGCACTGCTGTAACACACAGTGTTGCCAGGTGTTCTTTGGCGTTTTCAGCTCCTTTTCCTGTCATTGCAGTTATTGCAATGCTCTCAAGTAGTTGTGTATCTGTTGGTTTGAGTGGTTGTGCGAGGTTTTTGATCTCTTTTGTTGCTTGTTCTTGCGCAATACGGTATCCTTTAATGATTACTGTAGGATGTATTTTGTCGTCAAGCATTGTTTCTGCGTTTTTGAGCAGTTCTCCTGCGATAATGACTGCTGTTGTGGTTCCATCCCCGATCTCGTTTTCTTGTGTTCTGGCAACTTCTACGACCATTTTAGCTGCGGGGTGGTCAATATCCATTTCTTCGAGAATAGTTACGCCGTCGTTTGAAATAGTGACGTGGCCGTTTGCGTCAACAAGCATTTTGTCCATTCCTTTCGGCCCTAGTGTGGTCCGCACAGTCTCCGCAACGACTTTTGCAGCAAGAATGTTGTTTCGCTGAGCAGACTTCCCACTGCTTCGTTGCGTGGTATCTGAGAGAATGAATACGGGTTGGACGGTTTTTTCGCTCATAGAGGTGCTAGTTGTGTTTTGTTTTTAAAGTAATTGCTGGTTTACACGAAAGCTTTTTATACTGATTAGACTGCTAGTATACACAATCGTACAATAGTGTACGGGATAGGTGAACAACCAACCATGATATATACCAACAAACGCGCGGAAATGGGAGTTGGAACGCTCATTATCTTCATTGCGCTCATCCTAGTGGCAGCAGTTGCGGCAGGTGTTGTTATTCAGACAGCATCAAGCTTACAACAACAAGCACTAGCTACAGGACAAGCAGCACGAGGAGAAATCGCGACCAACGCCCGTGTGGTAGAAGTATCAGCAATTGACGGCAGCAACGGATTTTCAGTAGAGAACTTCTCTATGCAGATCAAGCTAGCCCCAGGCTCAAACCCCATTAAACTTGATGAGGTCACTTTGACCCTTAACACTGATAACACCACCACAGCGCTACAATACACGAATGATACAGCATTCGCTACAACTGGACAAACAGGAACCTTCTCAGTAAGATACCTAATCAATGGTACAAACCATATTGACGGCAACTTACAACGAGGCGACGTTATTGAAGTTCAGTTCCAAGCGCCAAGACTCATTGGAGAAGATGAAGCAGTACGCATCAACTTCGTTCCAAAAATCGGTACGGCAACGCTTGTCATGTTTAACATGCCAGACGTTATCTCAACCCAGAGAGTCTACCTCTATCCATAGAGGAACCAAATATTTTCTTTTGTTTTTCTTTTTTCTTCACAATTCTTATAAAGCACTTCTTGTTGCTTTGTTTATGACACTTAACAAAGGAGACTTTGTCTCTATCAACTTTACCGGCAAAGACCAAGAAGCTAATGAAGTATTTGACACCACAAAAAAGGAAGTCGCTAAAGAACACGGCTTGGGTAATCCAAACATGGACTTCTCGCCAATAACTGTTTGTGTAGGTAAAGGACACGTTCTTGCAGGTCTTGACAAAGCCCTTGTAGGCAAAAAAGAGACAGGCACGTTTAGTATTACTCTACAACCAGAAGATGCGTTTGGCAAAAAACAAGCAAACAACATTAAACTCATGCCGCTAAAGGTATTTCACAAACAAAAAATCAATCCTCAACCCGGCCTTGACGTCAACATTGACGGAGTTCGTGGACGCGTAAAGAGTATCTCAGGAAATCGCGTTGTAGTTGACTTTAACAACCCGCTTTCAGGTCGCGTTATTGAGTATGAAGTGGAAATCCTCGGAAAAATCACTGATCTTAAAGAGCAAGTAACCGCAGTTGTTTCTCGCGCACTACGCTTTGAAGCAGACATCACCATTGCTGACAAGAAAGCAACCATCACACTACCGTTTGAGCTTCCAAAACCTGTGCAAGAAGAAGTTACAAAGCAAGTGACTGAACTAACAGACATCACAAATGTTGTATATGCGAAAACCAAAGCATAACCCTTAAATATTCTCGTTTCGCCTTATAGAGTGGAGAGCACATGGAAGAATTTATTCAACAAGCACAGCAACGGCAAGCCCCAAAGAGACAGTACAATAGTATCGATGAAGAACTAGAGGAACTTCTCGCACAACAAAAAGCGGCTATTCGCGTCGTTGGATGCGGTGGTGGAGGAAACAACACCGTAAATCGTATTGGAGAAATTGGTGTTGAAGGAACAAAAACCGTTGCAATTAATACTGATGCACAAGATTTGCTCTACTGTACTGCTGACACAAAAATTCTTATCGGAAAATCGCTCACAAAAGGACTTGGAGCAGGAAGCATTCCTAAAGTAGGTGAAGAAGCTGCTCGCGAACAAGAGCAAGATATTCGCCAATCACTTCAAGGAGCAGATCTCGTCTTTATTACATGCGGTCTAGGTGGAGGAACCGGTACTGGTTCTGCACCAATCGTTGCAGAAATTGCTAAAAAACAAGGAGCACTCGTCATTGGTATCGTAACCATCCCATTTAAGATGGAAGGCGCACGCAGAAAAGATAATGCACAATACGGTCTTGAGCGCCTCCAAGAAAACGTTGATACCCTCATCGTTATTCCTAACGATAAACTACTAGAAATCGCGCCAGACCTACCTATCCACACAGCATTTAAGGTTGCAGACGAAATACTGACAAACTCTGTGAAAGGTATCGCTGAGCTTGTTACCAAGGCAGGTCTTGTAAACCTTGATTTTGCTGATATTAAAACAGTAATGGGTAAAGGCGGCGTTGCACTTATCGGTGTTGGCGAGTCTGACACGTCAGATCGCGCAAAACAAGCAGTCCTTAAGGCAATCAATAATCCACTACTTGACGCAAACATCAAGGGCGCTAATGGCGCACTTATCAATGTTATTGGTGGACCTGATCTTACACTTGAAGAAGCTCGAAGTATCGTTGAAGAAATTTCTAACGAACTAGATGAGGATGCTCGTGTAATTTGGGGTGCGCAAATTCGCGACGACCTTGAAGGTACAGTGCGGGTCATGATTATTGTTACTGGCGTGAACAGTCCGCAAATAACGGGTTCTACGCGCGTTAAAGAGCAACGCAGCCAACATCAAGCTGAGGTGAAGTCGGAGCTGGGCATTGAGTTTGTGGACTAAACTTTTATAAACCATCCAGCACTCCAACAACGTATGACATTAAAGCAATTCTATTCGAGCTGTAAGCGCGTGCTTAAAATTACGCGTAAGCCGAATAAGCAGGAATTCACAGACCTCGTGAAAATTACTGGCCTTGGGCTTGTGATTATCGGGATGCTTGGATTTCTCATCACTATTGCTTTTCAATTCCTGGTACCAATATGACTGAAGCACAAACAACATCTACAAGCAGCATCTTTGCGTTGCGCACAACGGCGAACCGAGAAGACCAAGTAGTTACTTTTGTCGCGTCCAACGCGGAAAAGAAAGGTCTTGAAGTTTTTTCAGTAATCCGCCCTCACGGTATGCGAGGTTACGTGTTTGTAGAAGCAGCTTCACGCTCTGACGCTGAACAAGCAGCATATGGTGTTCCGTACGCTAAAGGCCTCTTACCAAACGAGGTCGAGTACAAAGAAATCGAACACATGCTCGAGCAGGTCAAAAAGGAAGTCAATATCCGCAAAAATGACATTGCAGAAATCATTTCTGGACCGTTCAAGCGTGAGAAAGCCAAGATTGTGCGTGTTGACACCACAAAAGAAGAAGTTATTGTTGAACTCTTAGAAGCTGTCGTAAGTATCCCTATCACTTTGAAAATGGATGCTGTGCGCGTTATTCGCCGTGACGACGAAGAGTTTGACGAGATGGCATAATGGACATTCAACTTATTACCCCAACAATTTTTCATGTTGTTGCATATTTGAACTTGCTTGTATGGGCCGGAGTGATCGTAACCCTTATTGCAGTTGTTTCAAAACCTGCCTTTTGGCCTGGTATGAAATTGCGAATTGGCAAGTACGCTAAGCTCTTAGCATTCATCATAACTGCTTTTGCATCTCTTGGCAGTATGTGGCTGTCGAATCTTGCAGGATACAATCCGTGCCTTCTGTGCTGGTGGCAACGCATATTCATGTACCCGCTCGCCATCATCTTACTGGTATCTCTTATTGCTGATTGGAGAAAGAAAGTTCTCCCTGTTAAGACATACGGGTTAACTCTTGCAGGTATTGGGGCAGCTATTGCAGGATATCACTATACTGTTCAGCGCATCCCGTTCATGCAGGGAACCGTTCAATGCCTTGCTGATGCCTCGTGTTCTACAATGTATCTAGGATACTGGGGATTTTTTAGTATTCCATTGATGGCATTTACCGCGTTTATCGGCGCAATCGTGCTATTAGCCGTGTATCTTCCTTCTGAGAAAAAGAAACGTTAAAAAAGGCTTTCTTGTTTTGTGAATGTATGCATATTAAGCAAGCTATTAGTCAACAATCTGGGCGTATCACTGTGAGTGGATGGGTGTATCGAGAGCGCGGGTCTAATAGCATGAGATTTTTAGTACTTCGAGACACCGATAACGTCTTGCAGTGCGTCATCAAAAAAGATGCTGTATCAGAGGAAGTTTGGGAGCGCACACAATCACTCAAGGTCGAGTCTTCTGTTACTCTTTCGGGCGAGCTTAAACCTGATGAGCGCGCACCTACAGGTGTTGAATTAATTGTTGACAACGTCCTCGTTGTTGGCGATTCTAACGAGTTTCCTATTACCAAAGACCAAAGTATTGAGCATCTTGCAAACAACCGCCACTTATGGCTTCGCAGCAGGTACATGAATGCAATCCTCAAAGTGCGTCATGAGTGCTTTGCAGCGTTTAGAGAGTATTTTATTCAGAAAGGTTTTTACGAGTATCACAGCCCTATCTTTCAAGCCACACAAGCAGAAGGCGGTTCGGACTTGTTTGCAGTTAAGTATTTTGATAGCGAAGTGTACTTATCACAGACTTGGCAACTGTATGCTGAAGCAGCTATTTTCTCGCTTGAAAACATCTTCACCATCTCTCCCACATTCCGTGCGGAAAACTCTAAGACTTCTCGTCACCTCACAGAGTTTTGGATGGCCGAGATGGAAATGGCTTGGAGCACGTTTGAAGACATTCAAGACCATGCTGAAGGCGTCGTAAAGCACGTTGTTTCCCGCGTTCTTGAGCGCTGCGAAGAAGAGCTTGCAGTGCTTGAAAAGGATGTTTCGCCGCTTATCGCTGCTCGAGATAAGCCTTTTGTCAGAATTACATACGATGATGCCCTAGCACTTATCAAAAAAGAAGGCATGGACGTTCCTTGGGGTAAGGACTTGCGTACACAAGAAGAAGAATATATTTGTCAACAGTTTGACGTTCCTGTAATCGTTACTAACTATCCTACTGAAGTGAAGGCGTTTTACATGAAAGAAGTTCCTGGGCGCCCTGACGTTGTTCAAGGCTGTGACGTGCTCGTGTCAGGCGTTGGTGAAATCATTGGTGGTTCACAGCGCGAAGAAGATATTGAGAAAATCAAAGAGCGCCTTGTGCGCGACGGAGAAGACCCTGCTGACTACGAGATGTATCTTGACACCAGAAGGTACGGAAGTGTGCCTCACGGCGGCTTTGGCCTTGGTATGGAGCGCATTGTAGCATGGGTGTGCGGTCTTGATAGCGTCAAAGATGCTATCGCGTTTCCAAGAACTCCACTTCGGTTTAAGCCGTAACTGGAGCAAAGCTTTAAAAACACTTTCTGATTCGCGTATGTATGGCAACTGAAAGTGTTGAAGTACTTATTGAAGGCGGTAAAGCTACGGCTGCACCTCCACTCGGACCTGCTCTTGGCCCTATGGGAGTAAACATCGGTCAAGTAGTCGCTGATATTAACAAGAAAACGCAAGAATTCAAGGGCATGCAAGTCCCTGTCACAGTAACTATCGACACTGAAACCAAATCATATACCATTTCTATTGGAACACCACCAGCATCTGCGCTTATCAAAAAAGAAGCAAAGTTGCAAAAAGGTGCTTCAAACCCTCTTCTTGACAAAGTAGCAGATCTTCCTATTGAATCAATCATTAAGATTGCAATCATGAAAGAAGACGCTCTTCTCGGAAAAGATCTAACTATGAAGGTTCGAGAAATCATCGGTACCTGTCAAAGTATGGGCGTTCTCGTCGAAGGCATGCCAGCGCAAGGTGCTCTTAAAGCAGTTGCTGAGGGCAAGTTCGACAAAAAGATTGCTGGTCGTAAGACAGAGCTTTCTGCTGAAGACCAAGCTGCTATGGCTGAAGAAAAAGAGCGCTTACAGCAAGAAGCTGAAGAGCGCCGAGATGAACTTCTTGAGCAAGCTCAAGGTATTGTTTCGTCAATGGGCGATGCTGAGTCTGGAGAAATCAAGGCTAAGCTTACTGAGGCAAATATTCCTCCAACCATTATTGACGAAGTCATGCCTGATGAGCCTACAGCTGCTGAGAAAGCAATTACTGAAAACCTTTAGTTTTTGGTAAAAATAAAAAAAAGAAATAATTATTTGTCTACTTTTTCATATATTCGAACGAGCACGATGGTTTGCGCAAGAATTGCGAGTACCACGATAAGCAGTATCTGTATGACTGCTACTTCTTGTCCGAGGTCTGTGCGTCCGATCGTTGTGAAAAAGATGTAAAGTGCTGCCACTCCAAATATGACCATGAGTGCTCCGATGGTTTTTTCTAATACGTGTGATTGTATGCGTTTTGTTATACTACCTCACCTCTTTATATCATTCCGAAAAAGGCGTATTTAAACCTTTGTCTTCTTTGCGGAAAGAAACCTTTAAAAACCGCTTGTGATTTGCGTTAGCTATGGTAACACGCACAGGTGGCTTTCGCCGCAAAACACGGTCAAAACTCTCAAAGAGGCCTCGTCAAAAAGGCAAGATTAGTATTCGACGCTATCTTGACACGTTTGAAGCTGGCGACCAAGTCCTTTTGGCTGCTGAACCTGCACTCCAAGGCGGGATGTATCATCCTCGCTTTCACGGTAAAGCAGGAATCGTTCAGAAAAGCCAAGGAAGCTGCTTTGTCGTGCGCATCCGTGATGGTAACGCACAAAAAGAGCTTATCGTCCACCCTGCACACCTGAGGAGAGCATAAATGTCTGTACCACAAATCGCTGAAGAAGTAACTATTACTGCCGCTGATCTTAAAGTAGGTCTTGAAGCAATTCAAAAGCGCGATGAGGAACTTTCATTTCGTGCAGGTAAGACTGTTGATCACCTCAATCACATTAACGTTATTGATGTGGAAAAAAAGGATGCTATGGTTGAAGCTGTCGAGGCGCTTGGCGTTCCTCGATTAAAGACCATGCACGTGCACAAAATCATTGACCTGGCTCCTCAAAGCATTAAGGAGCTAAACGTCATTCTTTCTGGATATACCTTGACTGTTAACAAGGAATATCAACAAAAGATTATGGACGCCCTCTCGGCGTAGAAATCTTTATAACACCTGATTACTGGGGATATGTTATGAGCGAACGAGAAGAATATGCAATCGTGTTGGACTTTCTGCCTAATGGACATCCGTTAGACAAGAGACCTTCACACAGAAAGACTGCTATAGCGCAAGTTATAGGTAAAACTAAGTTTGCGCTCTTAGAAGTTGTACCAAAGCCAGACGTCCACCTAAACATTGGTGACGAAGTATATATTGGCGAAGGTAAGCGCGAGCACATCCATCACATCGAAGGCCGCATTCCTCTCGATAAACTCACAAATACTGCTTCTGGTGAATTATCTCACGTTGTTGAGCGCCTTGTTTCTGAGAACGAGCCTCGTTATGTTGAGTTCTTCAATAAAGCACAACCCCTTTCTACACGGATGCATTCATTGGAATTGCTTCCTGGTCTGGGAAAAAAGCATATGTGGGAAGTTCTTGAAGAGCGTCGTGACGGCGACTTTACCAACTTTGCTAACATTAAGGATCGCGTAAAGCTCCTTCCTGATCCTGGTAAGTTAGTTATTCGTCGCATTATGGCAGAGCTTGCTGGTAAGGAAAAACACCGTTTATTTACTGAGTAACTATCTGCATTAGCATGTGGTCGTAGATTTCTTGTTGCTCTGCAGGTAAAAAGATTTTTGGCGAGCAGTAATGCCTCCTACGATACACTCCGTCAATAGCTGCAAAGAGGTTAAATGCTACTTGCAGAGTTTGTCTTCTAGTGCGCGTAGTTGTTTTTGTACTACATCAAGTTGACTCATACAAGAAAGAAAAAAAGAAAATAAAAAAGTTAGTTTCCGCGACCTTTTCGGGCGTTAAGACTTGGGCGCAGTTTTTCTGCTCCTTTACCTTTGTTTTGTAGCCCTCGTGCTCTTCGGCCAGCTGCTGTGAGTCCGCGTTGTGTGCGTCCTTTCTTGTCAGCCATTCCTTTGAGTGAACGGTCATTTTTGATTGCTGGTTGTTCTTTGTCGACAAAGATGATTTCAAACCAGTAGTGTTTTCCGTCTCGTGAGAGCTCGTAACTGTTGAGCACTGTGAGGTTTGGAAACTTTGCTTGTGCACGTTCTTCTGCTACTTGCCGATAGTTTTTTCTCAAGTTGAGTCTTCGGCGAGTGTTTTTCGAGCGTCGTCCACCTGCTGGTTTTTCTCTCATGCGTCCACCGCGTAGTACACGCTGTCTGACGACGACAAAGCCTTGTTTTGCTTTGTAGCCTACTGAGCGTGCTCGGTCTAGGCGCATTGGTTTTTCTACGCGCACAGTTACTGGTTCTTTTCTCCAGGTAATCATGCGTTGGCGTAGTTCTTGGTCTGCTTCTGGTGATTGCCAGAATTGTCTTAGGTATTTGAATACTGCCATGTTTTGTTGTGTCCTCCGTTTTTTGGTTTTTTCAACGCGGTTCAGGCAAGACGTGCCCACATTCCGCGTATGTTAGGCGAACGAGGAGTTGTTTAAAAAGCTGGTGGTAGCATACTTTTTTATACAAATACGCCCACAAATAATACTATGGGAATGGAATTAGGCGGGAATATCGAGCTTATTGGCTTTTCTGAAGTTGATCCAAACGACTTAGTTATCATTAAGAAGATTGTTGGTAACTATACCAAGGATCTTGCTGATGGTGTAGATAATTTTGAACGCATATCAGTTACGCTCACGCAACAAGGACCTTTTGAGGTCGTGTCTGCTGCTGTGGTGGGCAAAGAGACGTTTTCTGCTAAGACCAACGATAACAATCTGTATTTTGCTCTTGATGCTTGCCTAA
This sequence comes from Candidatus Woesearchaeota archaeon, assembly GCA_007116645.1. GTDB lineage: Archaea > Nanobdellota > Nanobdellia > Woesearchaeales > SKIA01 > SKIA01. The sequence goes on along the minus strand of SKIA01000037.1, from coordinate 1,065 downwards.
AACAAGTGCTGTCTGCTGCTGGGTTGTAAGTCGAGCAGATATCTTTATAAACCGCGTGGGATTCGCAGCAGTATGCGAATTCAATACGCTCAACCAGAACCATTGATTATGGCAGTTGCTGATCGACTCAAAACTATTGAGCAGATTCAGCCTCCTGTCTGGGCTTCCTTTGTGAAGACTGGCGTGCACAAAGAACGACCTCCAGCACAAGAAGACTGGTGGTTTATCCGCTCAGCAGCTATTTTGCGAAAAGTAGCTATGCAAGGACCTATCGGTACCAGCAAGCTGAGAGTACACTTTGGCGGTAGAAAAAACCGCGGTCACAAGCCTGACGCCTTCAGAAGAGGTTCAGGAAGCGTTATTAGAAATGCTTTGCAGCAATTAGAAGCTGCAGGTCTTGTCAAGCAAGTAGAAACGCACGGACATAAGGGCCGTGTAGTTACGCCTCAAGGCGAATCACTTCTTGACTCATGCGTTATTGAGGTGAACAAGCAATGACGCGAAATAAAAGTCCTAAACTCAAAAAACAACTCGGTAAAGCTTCCAAGCAAACTGTTTGGGCTCCGTTTTGGACAGTAATGAAAAAGTACGGTCGTGTGCGTGTACACCCTGGTCGCCACACTCACGTCAAGCGCAGTTGGAAGCGCACAAACATTAAGGTATAATCATGGCAGAAAAACGCACATACACAATCCCTCTTCGCTCTGAATTTCGAGAGACTGAGCGCTATAACAAGACTAAGCGAGCAACTAAAGGTGTTCGTAAGTTTTTGCAAAAGCACATGAAGTCTGAAGAAGTAAAGATCGGATCAGCACTTAACCTTCACTTGTGGAGCCGCGGTGGTCAAAACCCGCCTAGCAAAGTAACTGTTGTTGTTGAGAAGAACGCTGAAGGTGTTGTGTACGCAGACCTTGAAGGCGTTGAGCTCCCAACAGATATCGAGCGAAAAGAATCCGCTAAGAAATCTGACGAAGAAAAGCCAGCTAAAGCAGAGAAAAAAAGTGCTGAATCAAAAGAAGAAGCACCTGCGAAAAAAGCTGCGAAAACCCCTTCTAAGAGCACTGA
>SKIA01000082.1 GCA_007116645.1 Candidatus Woesearchaeota archaeon | reverse complement strand
GGTTTTTTGATGTCTTTGAGGACGAGCGCGTTAGTCATATCATCATTGTATACATCGTTTGCAGTATGAAAGACCAAGTCGCCAACGCCACAGACACGGTCCCAAATTGAGCGTTCGACCTTGATGTCGGTAATATTTTGGTACCGCACACTGTGCACTTTCTCATGAAGAAACTTGTAGCGACGCTCAACGTGATGCAGATAGAAACGAAACTCTGTGAAAACAATGATGAGCAGGTCGCGAGTAATTTTGAGGATGGAAAACGCTATTACTAGTAGCATGCCGTACAAAATAACCGGTGTCCACCAATCAAGAGTAAAGATAACATCGATAAGCGAGTAGACCGCAAACAAGATAGCAAAAACAATGAGATTCCAAAACAAGTGTTTGAGAAATGAAGGCAAGAGAGCATTTATTGCGTGAGATTTGTACACAATGTATCCGTCTTTTTTCTTACCTGTCATAGTATTTTACTTTTCTGGAAGGCTTTTAAGACTTTCCGAAACCTAAACGGCTAAAAAGAAGGAGTGCGCACCACATCCAATGGATTGGGAAAACTTCTCGGCACTCGTTGAGCACGTAACAGCCAATAACGAGTCTTTGATGGCGTTTGTGCACTGCAAAATATATTATTCTGGACGAGCAGAAGCAGAGCTTGACTGGGGAGACCGTATGCTTATCATAAAACAAGACAATGCCTTACTCATCCACCAGCCAGAAAATGGCAATCCTATTAATTATCTGAAACCAGGAGCCCGCATCACATTGTTTCAAGAAGACCACGCGCTCATCTTAGAAGGAACGCATCCACAAACCCACGACGTCATTCAGTGCGAAATTCAAGAAATACACGATGCGATGACTGCAAAGCTTGAAGACGGGAAAAAACAAGTGCTTGCAGGAACTGAAGCGGACATGTCAGATCATCTCCGAGACAATCCGATGTTAATCGCTGACGATTTTAAACCGCTCTCTCGCGAAGAGCACACCAAGTACGGATTCATTGACGTGTTCGGACACGATGGCAACGGAAACTTAGTTGTTGTAGAGTGTAAACGATACGCTGCTTCGTTGGCATGCGTTACGCAACTAAGAAGATACGTTGAAAAAATCCAAGAGCTCAAAGGAACAAAGAAAGTGCGCGGAGTGATGGCGTCACCAAAAATTACTGCGAACGCAGAAGCCATGCTCAACGACTGGGGATTTACCTGGGTGCGAGTTGAGCCGCCAAAACGATTATTGATTAATCGCAACCAAAAAACCCTTGAGGACTGGGAATAAATGCTCTGGGCAGTCTTTGCAGGACTTGCTGCTGTAATAGAGACGAGCAAAGACGGAATCATAAAGCACATCAGCAGCAAGCACTCAAGCGTTGTTTTAGCATGGAGTTTTTTTCTTATCGCAATACCACTGTTTGCGATTCCGTACGTATTATTTCCTCCACAAGTAATCCAGACACACTTTTGGTGGGCGCTAGTAGCGCGCACAGTGCTTGACGGAGCAGCACTCATCTTGTTTTTCAAAGCCGTGCGCGCATCAGACCTCTCAATAACCATTCCTATGATTTCGTTTACTCCAGTGTTCTTGCTCTTTACCAGCCCACTCATTGGCGAAGTTATTCCTCCGCTGGGAGTTCTTGGTGTATGTCTAGTTGTTATCGGGGCCTATGTCACGCACAGTGGGCGAGCAGGAGGAGTGTTTGAGCCACTCAAAGCCATGGTGTCAGAACCAGGGCCGCGACTTATGCTTGGCGTTGCTATTCTTTGGACGGGTTCATCAACGTTTCACCGCATAGGAATCGATGCTGCAAACGCGTTCGCATGGAACTTTTTTGGATCAATCGCGCTCGTATTAGCACTGTTACCGTTTGTAATCATGCGAAGAAAAACCGTGCGAGCAACATTCAAGAGCGGAAGGTGGCTGCTAGCAGGAGGCGTTGCATACGCCGCTGGCGATACCGCACTCATGCTTGCTATCACGCACGGAACCGTGGCGTACAGTATTGCAATAAAGCGGTTGAGTATTTTGGGAAGCGTACTGCTTGGCGGATGGGTGTTTAAAGAACTCGGTCTTGCTCGGCGCCTTGTTGGAGCGGGCGTAATGGTTTCTGGTGCAATTGTTATCTTGGTCGCATAAACGAATAGCCAAGTGAACTACCATCTTCTCGAACAGCTGTTTGTGCTTCGGTAAGTAAACTTTCTGTCGCCGAATACACTTTTTGCACGGGTGAGAGATAGAAAGCAGCACAGACTCCAGCCAAGAGAAGTGATGCCCCCACTAGTTTGCGTGAAAGCGTTTTAGATGGCAGAGTTGTCGTTTCAGAAAGGTCAGCGAGAAAATCAGTTTCTGAATCTATGGCGTATCGTAAGAAATGATAGTCTTTTCGGGTGGGATGAGGTACAAATGTTGAACGATACGCAAACAAGTCTTCTCTCATCCGCGCCACTCCTCCAAAAACCGCGTGAGCGTCTTAGGTAGATGTTCTTCTTGCACCGAAACTGCGGCTGCAGCCTCTGCGAGCGGATCATCAGAAGGCCTGGGATCAGATTCTAAAATAGTAAACTCTGCTGGAACGTCTTTACCTTTCTTTTTGAGTTTCTTGACTTTCTTCCACTTCGCAAACAGTTCTTCAGTTCTAGGGGCGAGCAAGTCTTTGTTTGTTATGCCAAGAACAAGCATCGATTCTTCGAGCAAATGCTCTCTTGCGCCAGAGATCTCTGTTGCCCTTGCGCCGGCAACAAACTCAATACGCACAACTCCATCTTGAATCTTGGTTGATTTCAGGAGTTTAATCTTCTCAACTTCTCCTGTGGTGTTCAGGTGCGTTCCTCCGCACGCCTCAGTATCAAAGCCTTGGATGTCAATAACGCGAATCGTATTCCCAGGAACAGCTCCTCCCTGGTACAGCCTAAAACCGTGCTCTGCTTCTGCAAGACTCTTTTTCATTTCTTGCTTATGCACAGGAAGATCTTTTTCCACGATGTTGTTTGCTACATCCTCGATTTTTTGTAGTTCTTCATCTGAAAGAGCTTCGTAATGCGTAATGTCAAGGCGTCCTTTCTCAACAGTTTTTGCAGCACCTGCCTGCCAGATATGAGCACCAAGAACTTGTCTTGCAGCACCGTTAACGATGTGCGCTGTGGTGTGGTGCTGTGCAAGTTGGAGACGTCTATCAAAGTCAATTCGTGCGTGAACAGTATCGCCGACTTGTAGTTTTGAGGGAACTTTTAGAACGTGCACGACCACTTTTCCTTGCTTGAACACGTCAACTACTTCGTACTTATTGCCACCAGGCCCTTCAATGTAGCCGGTGTCGTGTTCTTGTCCGCCGCCGGTTGGATAAAACACGGTTCTGTCCAAAGCGACATATTGCTCAAAAACTGCTACCACGACTGCTTTGCACTCTGCAAAGTCATAGCTTTGGTAGTAGAGCGGGTTGGTAGCAGGAGCGTTTTCTAGTTCGCTAATAAAGCGTTTTGCGGTCTGCGTTTTTTGTTCTTGTTGTTCATGACGTTCGGAAACGAGTGCGTAAAAGTTATCTGGAACGTCAATAGCGATATCTTGTTGTTTGGCAACTCTTCGCACATCATCAGGAGAGATGCCGTGGCTGTCGTAGAGCTCAAGCAACACTTCTGTTGAGACTGGCTTGGTAATGACTTGCGAGATAATGCTTTGCGAGCGTTTCTTGTTCTCAAGATATTTTCCGTGCTCAACACCCAACAGTCTTTGAACTTCTGGAAGTGCTTCTAAGAGCTCTGGAAAGATTTCTTTGAGTTCGTGTGCGTGCCATGATGCCACTTGTTCAAGTGAGACATCCCAGTTGTTGTCGTCAATAAATCCTTGTGCTCTTCGGAAGATAACTCGTAAGTTATAGTATCCGCCAACGTTTCCTGGCAAAGCGCCGTCTGCGAGCGCAACGAGCAATGCTCGTGCGTGCTCAGCAACGCTGTACAATGCGCGCATAGGTTCAATCTTGCTTCGCAGTTCATTAACCGAGACACCTACTTTGTCCGCTACTGTCTTCCATGCGACGTTAATATCATCTACTTCGTCAAGGTTGAGCAAGGTTGCATAGGGTGCGAATTTTTTGTAAAGTGTTATGTCTGGGGAAACACCTGTTGCTTGTTGTAAGTGCTTAATCACGGACGGAAACGCTGCGTCGTACAAAGTAGGCGCTCCTTGAGTAAACCATGCGATTCGCTCCATTCCCAATCCCATATCAAGGACTTTCAAAGAGAGTTCTCTATCACCTGTTTCTGTTTGTTCATACAGCATGTAGACTTGATTGCACAGCTCCACTCCTCGTGAGAAGAATTCCATGCACGGACCAAAGTTTCCCCCTCCAGCCCATGCGTCTTCGTGCAACGTAAGTTCATCTTTTGGAATGCCTAAAATATCAGTAAGGTAAGAGAAGAGATCTTCAAACGCTTGGTTTTGACTGAATTCTGCTGGCGGCAAAAATTGCTTTTGCCCAATCATAACAAAGCCCGTGCAGTGACTGCCCGTAATACCAACGTTGTCAATGTCTCCAAAGCGCAGACAAAACTGCGGAATAACCAGTTTTTTTGCTGGCGGCTCAACTTCTCCTGACACGACGTAGGGTTGGAAAGCAGCAATTGATGCCATAGTAAAGTCCGTTGTAGGATTCCAGCGCGCAACGACCGGGTAGCGCGCTATTGGTTGGTATCCGCGAGGCTCCATGTGCTCTTTAAATGAGTCCCAGACTTGCGGATAAGTGAGTTCTGATTGTGATGGGTTGTTTTCAAAAATGTCAATGCGTCCTTGACATGAAGAATCTCCACACACAGTTTTGTTAGTGTGCGTCGTCCAAAAAAAGCGCTGGCAAACATCACATTGTTTTCTAACATAGCCCGCATCCTCCAACACTCGTGTTGCGTAGTACGCGTGCGGGTCTTGTGAGGCCGTCTTGAGAAACTCTTTTTTTACTTGCTTATCTGAGCGCATAGTGTTGTGTCAAGAATGCTTGATTAATAAAGACTGTGTCGTGATTACGTTGTATGAACACAAAACCTTCATTTATAAATGAAACACGTTCTTTTTAAAAAAACTCGGAAAGCTTTATATAGGTCATACTCGTTTCGCTTTTAAGGTTTATTGTGAATGAACCATTATCTTTGGGGGAAGATACGCAAACATGAACATTAACAGAAGCACCAAATATGTTAAAAAATGCCCCGAGTGTGGCGGGTTTAATCTCAGTGTCAATAGTGACAAAGGAGAAGTAATCTGTCGTGACTGTGGACTAGTAGTTGAAGACAAAATGATCGACTTCGACCAGGAATGGCGAGAATTCGATTCAGACACCTCAGGCGCTCGCAGAAGAGCCGGCGCACCGATGAGCTTTAGACAATTCGATAAAGGTCTCGGAACAGACGTTGGACAAGCAGCCGACCTGTACAGACTTGGAGGAAAAAACAAAAACAAGTTTTTCCGTCTACGAAAATGGCAACAACGCGTATCAACCGCAATTGAGCGAAACCTCAAACTCGCACTTTCTGAACTAAAACGTATCAGTTCGTTTTTGAAACTCCCAGAATCCGTAGAAGAAGAAGCATCACGGATTTACACCATGGCAGTACAAAAAGGACTTGTACGCGGACGATCAATGGAATCAGTCGTTGCAGGAGCAGTCTACGCTGCATGTAGAAAACACGACGTTCCACGAACACTTGATGAACTCTCAGAAGCATCCGGTATTGACCGAAAAGAAATTGGACGAACATACCGCTTTGTGATTCGAGAACTCGAAATCAAGATCTTGCCATCAAACCCAATCGACTACATTCCACGCTTTGCGTCGGAACTAAAGTTGACTGCGATGACGCAATCAAAAGCAGTAGAAATAATCGAAGAAGCACGAAAAATCGCTTTGACATCAGGCCGCGGACCAACCGGTATCGCAGCAGCAGCACTCTATGTAGCAGCACTGATTAATGGCGAGAAACGAACTCAGCGAGCAGTCGCTGACGTTGCAGGCGTGACCGAAGTTACGATTAGAAACCGCTACAAAGAATTGTTGTCTGAACTTGGTCTTGAAGACGAGATTAAGAAGAAGAAAAAAGATTGAGGACAACACTCTTAAACATTCTTTTCTTTTAGTTATTTTATGAAGCTCATAGTCCTCTTGCCGCCAAGCGAAGGGAAAACAGATGGTGGCACCGGAAAACCGTTTTCAGAACTACATCCAGTGACTTTAGAATTACTTGGACGGATTGCTAAAAGCGATCCAGAGAAACTGTATTCAGCACGTAAGCAAGAAGCTGAAAAACTAAATGCTGCTGTACAAAAAGCACCAACCATGCCCGCCATTGAGCGCTACAGCGGAGTTGTGTATGATGCTCTTAGCTATGAAACGCTTGAGAACAAAAAATGGATTGAAGAACACGTGCGAATTGTTAGCGGACTATTTGGTCTTGTCACGCCAAAACAGCTTATTCCAAATTACAAATTGCCGATAACAAAACTCTCTGCAGCTAAACTCTGGTTGCCACATCAGCATTTGAAAGATTACTTTGTGATTGATTTACTTCCTAAAGCACATAAGAAAGCTGTTAGTTATGACGAGGGCGTTGAGATAGAATTTACTCGGATGCGAAACGGAAAAACAGTTTCTGCAGGCCACGCAGGAAAGACCATCAAAGGAAAATTTGTGCGTTGGATGGCAGAGCACAACATTTCTGAAGTTGACGACATGTATGCATTCGCAGAAGACGGCTATTCTTGGAATGGGAAATCATTTCACAAAAACAAATAAAGACATAGCACTATCAAACAAATATGAATGACTGTGTGTTTTGCGAGATGGTACGTGGAGAAGTTGCGCATCACAAGATTTGGGAAGATGAAAAACACCTCGCGTTTCTGTCAATATTCCCCAACACAGAAGGGTTTTCAGTTGTTATTCCAAAAGAGCATCATTCAAGTTATGCATTCGATCTCCCAGAGCAAGTACTGTCAGAGCTTGTTTTAGCAGCTAAAAAGGTTGGAAAACTTCTCGACAAAAAACTAGCTGACGTTGGCAGAACAGCGATGATCTTTGAGGGATTTGGAGTAGACCATGTACACGCAAAGCTCTTTCCCATGCACGGAACGGCAAACATGAAGGAATGGCGCGAAATAAAATCAACGTCAAACAAATACTTTGAGAAGTACGAAGGATACATTGCTTCAAACGACTGCCAAAGAGCAGATGATCAAGAGCTCAAAGCCTTAGCCGAAAAAATCCAAGATTAGAGAGCTGCGCGAATCTTCTCAGCAACCGATTCTCGCGTTTCTTGTGATGCCTGCTCACCACTGCCGCCAAATCCAGGACCAAGACCGTCACCTTCATTTCGTGGAATTAAGTGAACGTGCAAGTGAGGCACTTCTTGTCCGGCCGCTTCTCCGTCGCGCAGCAATACAGTAACTGCATCGGCATCAAGACTTTCTTTGAGAGCAGCCGTTAGTTTTCGCACAACGCTAAACACGTGTGTTGCGTCCGTGAATGGTAGTTCAGCAAGTGTTTGACAAGGGTTTTTAGGAATCACTAGTGTGTGTCCTGGTCTGATCGGGGCGATATCAAGAATTGCAATCACGTGCTCGTCTTCGTATACACGCACCGCAGGGATGTCTCCCTCAATAATCTTAGTAAAAAGCGTCATGACAGTATAAAGGAGTTAGTGTTGATAACTCTTACGCTCCGCGAGCAATGCTCAAAGCGTGTCTGATATGTCGTTCTTCGTGTCCGTGGTCTTTTAGCCAATCAAAGATTTTTTCTTCTGACCACGAATCAAGGTGCGTTCTAATATACCATGCAAGCTCGTGCACAACGCGAGGAAGAGCGTCCCACGACAAGTATTCAAGTTGATGTTGTGCGTCTTGTAAGTCTTGTTGTTGACGCTTTATGCGCGACTCAAGCTTGTGAACAGTGTTTGTTAATTCAGAAATAGTTTTTTCAAGGAGGTGCACACGCTCGTCAGTGTTTTTTCCTGATGGGTGCACACTCTGTGGTGAAGCTTTTTTCTTAGGTGCTTTTTTGGTAGAAGTCTTTTTAGGAGCTTTTTTAGGAGCAGATTTCTTTGCAACTTTCTTTGCAGTAGCTTTCTTTTTGACTACTTTTTTAGCCGCCTTCTTAGGAGTAGACTTTTTGCTAGTCTTTTTCTTTGCTACTTTTTTCGAAGAAGTCTTTTTAGGAGCTTTTTTTGGCGCAGGAGCTTTTTTTGCTGCGGAAACTGCCTTTTCAGCGATCTTTTCTGGAATGTTAGCTTTCTTTGCTACGGTTGCTGGCTTTGCGCGAGCAAGTTGTTTTATTGAATAGCCTGCTTTGGATAATTTGTTAGCGCGAGCAGGGCCCACGCCAGGAATTGCTTTGAGTGTATCAGTCATCTACCCACCTCTTTTAGTTATTATCTAAAATTACTCCTACTTAAAGGTTTACTCCACAAGTACGAGTTGAGGAAGCTCTTGTCCCCAGAATTTTGCGTAGGGAGTTACGAGTTGATACGCTCGCTCAAAGGCTTGATGTGAAGAGAGGCCGTCGCGCTCTAGTCGTGATTTCACGAGCTCTAGAGCGGCGACGAACTCATCGGTCTCCTTATAGCGAGTAACGTGTTCGTCAAAGAAGTCTTTGTCGTCTTGACAAAGAGCTCCTGTGTGTGAATTCCACACTGCTAAGCAATGTGTTACTATACGTGTAGCTGTCATGAGAGTGAATAGGCCTGCCCAGTTTCCTGGGCAGGGAAGTGTGTGATGGATGTGAGGCTTGCACGATTGTTACTATGAACGGTCACTGTATGTGCAAGCAAGGAATAGGACTGCTGTTTCTGTACACGTGGTACAGTTTTGGGGGGAGAGAGGGGGGTGGGTTGGGTTACTATTAGAATGGTTGTTACTTCATAGGCGACCGCATCCACAGAAACAGCAGGAATATAATTGGGACCCGTAAGGGTCCCAGCTCACCTCATTCCCAAGGGGGATCGAGGAAGTAGGAAGAAGGCTCTGGGTACGTTCTTTGTGGAGTGGAGAGAGCGAGTGGAGAGAAACGCGCCCAGAGCTTTGAGGGTGATGTTATCCTGCGCCGACTATCGACTGGTCAATGCGTGTGCTTTGCCAGCCCTTACTTTTCTATTTTGAAGGGGAAAGGGGGTTTTCTGATTTCTTGCAGCCACATGAGTCCTACTTTCATGAGGTTCTTGTTGAACTGCTCTGAGATTTTGTACGTTTTTTTATACATGTCGTACTGAATCATCCCCATGGTTTTCATAGGGGTGAGGATGCGGTCGTAAAACTGCCGCTTGTTGTAGGAGATTTTTTCTTTTTTCTTGATAGGCACGGGAAAGTCTTTTGCGCTCTCAATCTCGACTCCGTCGTGGAGTGCGGTTGCGAACATGCTCATTTCCGTTTTTCCTATTTCTCCGTCGTTTTGTTTGATCTCTTCAATCAAGAGTTTTGCCACGATGACTTGTTGTGACGTAGCGAAGATGAGCTCGTACACATTGTCCGGCATGTTGAATTGATCGAAGAGGATGACCATAATCCATACAATGACGTTACTAGTATATAAATATAGCGATTAATGTGGTATTTTCTATACTGGTGTAGGGTTTTCGTTAATGCCGAAAATATCAAATTCTATATAGAAAAGAATTAATTTTGTGACGAAACATAAAAACACCGCAATAATCTGCTTGGTATGCGCATGCAAGTAAACCCACACACACAGAGTGCAATCATCTTCTTAAACTCAGGAAAAGTCGCAAAAATCAAAGATCCAAACGCGATGCGAAAAGGCCATTTCAGGGGACTACCAGGAATTTCGAGCAGCCTAGAACAAGAAGCAGATATGCAAGCACGATTGCACGACATAGGACTTCCCTTTCCCCAACCATACGGCATACACCACATCAGCGTGCCTTTATCTCCAGATCTACCAAATTATGTGCAATCAAGACAACCCGCGCTCATTATGGACCGAATTGACAACGTGATAGCCATTCCAAGCAAGGATATCACTGAAGTCCTCAGACAAGCAAACGATGCACTCGCACTCGCCCACAACCACGGTCTAAGACCATACGATGATAATCCAGAAAACCTACTTTGGAACCCGAGCACAAAAAGAGTACACTTTGTAGACGCAGAGTTATGGAGAGAAAACCCATGGGGCATAGTGGCAGCTTACACTGAGGAAATGCTCAAAACGAATCAGCGCTATCAAACCAGTCGTTCTTAACAGGCTCTTTAGTCTCTTTTGGAGGCGGAGTAACACCAAAAAACTGCGCAATTTCTTGCTCAGGCTCAACAGACATACGCAAATCCCAGTCAGGAGGAAAACAACGCTGATAATTGCGCCATGCATAGCGCTCATCAATAAACACTAACGCGCCCCGATCAGTTTCAGAACGAATCGCACGCCCAGCAGACTGCAAAATCTTATTGAATGCAGGAAAGACATAACCATAATCCCATCCACGAGAAAACTTTTCATCATAATACTTAATGAGCGCTTGAGTTTCCTTATCAGGACGAGCAAGAGGCAAGCCAACAACAAAGACTGCTTTAAGCATGTCTCCTTTGAAGTCAACACCTTCAGCAAACGAGCCAGACATCACTCCAAGAATGACTGCTCCAGTATTTTTATAGGAGTCAAAACGCAATAACAATTCCTCGCGCTCAGACTTTCCCATGCCTCGTTCTTCAAAAAACACCGTTTTCTTCGTTATAGACTGCAAGTGAGACCCGACCTTGTCACGCAAATAATACGAAGGAAAGAAGACAATGCTATTGCCCGGAACGACATCAATACCTTTCGCAAGCAGTTTTGCTTGTTGCAAAAACATCTCTTCGCCGCGAGCCTGATACTTTGTCGTGGTCTGCGGAACAATCAGCGACAAGCGATTCGTGTCAGGAAACGGACTCTTGAAGGTGTAATCTTCAGAATTCAAAGGGATATCCAGTAATTCAGCATACATCACCGTCGGAGAAAGCGTTCCAGACATGAAGATAGTGTTGTATGAGCCGCGAACCACAGGGCTTGCTACCACGCCCGGATCAAGGCAACGATAGGACAACACCACATTATTATCTTGACGCGTTAAGATACGAGAAAAGCCCTCATCAGAACCCTGCCAGGCAAGCAAGAACGAACCAACAGAACCAATGTATGAGCGTTGTTGCTCCTCGCGAACAGCGTCAGCAATCTTTAACAGACGTTCGCCATCAATCTCTGACAGGCGAGAAAGCAGTTGCGAGCGTTCAATGTACGCTTCGTTATCATCATCAACAGAAGAAGAAAAGGATTGCAGAGAAGACAATAATTCGCCAACGACAGGAAGCTCGTACTCAAACTTCTCAGCCTCTTGCTGTGCGCGCTCTAACACGTTCACCGAGATACGCTCTGACGCCAAGTCCTTAATACGGTCAGGTAAGTTATGCGCTTCGTCAACAATAATGATAGATGACTCCAAGTCCTTTCCAATCTTAGACAAGAACACGTCACGAATCGCAGGGTTAAACAAATAAAAATAATCAGTAACAATCACGCGAGCCTTCTGCGCAGCAAGCACTCCGATCTCATACGGACACACGCCGCGCTCTTGACCAATAATTTTGAGTTTTCGAGAATCAGGCGTCTTTAACGCCTCCTCAACTGCGAGCTTTGCATCAAAAGATAATGAATTATTTGATTTTAGGTTTTCATAATACGAACACTTCTTGTCATCACGCAACTTACGGCAGTACTCCATAAACTCCCCAGAATACAACTTATCAACGCCCGGCTGCAAACACATCCACTTCTTACCAACAAGATTAGCCACAGGAACAGTAATATCATAGCGAGTCTCAATATCCTTAACTGTTTGCAGGGCGATGCGGTGCTGCGTGTGCCGAGAGGTCAAAAAGAACACAGTCAAATCGTTTTTTAGCGCAAAGGACAAAGCAGGACCGATCGTTGCCGCAGTCTTTCCAAGACCAGTAGGAGCGTGGACAATCAAATGCTTTTTTTTCTCAAGAGCGCGCTCAACAGATAAGACGAGTTCATCCTGAATCGGGCGCACAGCATCATGCGGAAACAACAACTGTTTCTTGCGCTCAGGATTTAACATACAACCAGCAGCGGCCCGTGCTATAAAAGCGTTTACTCCTTCTTATCGAAAGGTTTCTTTGCCTTCTTAAAAAACGACTGCGCATGATCCGAAAACGACTTTTTCTCACCCTCATCAACTCGTTGCGCTTGTTGAGATGCAACAAACGAGTCCTTCTTACCACGAAAGTGCTCTCCCCAGTCGCGAAGCACGGCGGCCATCTCAGTAACTTTTCCACCAAAGGAATTCAAATAGATCACTTGGTCAAGTGGCAACAACACCTTATCGCGCGGCATCTCAGAACTATATCCAAGAGCAATAACCACCTCAGGGCGGTGTCCATCAGGAATCTTTAGTAAGTCACGCAGATTAATCTCATCAAACGACGACACCCAGCACGCACCAAGGCCAATTTCTTCAGCAGCCAGCAACGCGTTCTGCACAGCAGCAGCCACAGTTTGCGTAAGCCATCGGTCAGCGAGCTGATCATAAAAATCCTGCACCTTCCCAATGCTACCGCACGCAACAATCAATACAGGAGCGTTTTGCATCCAAGACTGATGAGGACAATGATCACAAACCGCGTCTTTAATAGCAGAATCTGAGACAACAATAAAGTGCCACGGCTGCATATCACCAACGTTAGGAGCATAGGTAGCAGCTCTTACAACCTCAATTACTTTTTCAAACTCAACAGGGCGAGAAGAAAAATCTCTTCGCGAGCGACGATTGCGAGCAAGGTCCAAAAAGTTGTCCATACAGCCACTATCACACCTCATGCTTAAAAAACCATTCGGTCCAAGCACACCATTTATATTGATTGGAGTGCAACACCCACTCATGGAATACGCAACCCT
>SKIA01000023.1 GCA_007116645.1 Candidatus Woesearchaeota archaeon | reverse complement strand
ATCCACGTACACGGAGGCGCCGACCTCACCCTTGATGAAATCAGCCGTGTCGGTGAAATGATCACTGACTCAATGGACGAGGAAGCAAACGTTATCTGGGGTGCACGCATCTCAGAAGACATGAAAGGCAAACTCACCGTGATGACAATCATCACCGGAGTAAAAAGCCCCTGGGTCCTGGGTAGGCAAACACCAAAGCAACGTGCACACGAGCGCCGCGCAATGAGTGACGAACTCGGAATCGAGATCGTCCACTAGACCGAAACACCAAGCTGTTTCCGGCATACAATTCCTTCGGGATTTCTGTGCCTCCACTAGTAAAGCCATATCACCCCCAACCCCCCAACAGCATTATCGGTGGAGGCCAACAACTCGGTCTCCTCGGCGGCAACGCCGAGGCCCTTTTTTTTCTTTTTATTTCTTAAAAGTTACAATTTTATAATCTGCTTACTTCTTAGCCTGTATGCGCTTTGAAGAATACCACTCGCACATCGGAGACTGGACAAAAAAAGAGTATGGAGCAAAAGTAGCGTTCATAGCACACATTGCAAATCCAGAAGAGCTCATAGAAGCATTTGGACTCACAGGAGTCATACCAAAAAAAAGTACAGAGTACAAGATAGACAACCCAAACGCATTCATTACTCCCAGTATGCACGGGACAATATACTGTAGAAAATCATTTGAGGGAATGCAACAACAATGGGCACAGTATCTTGAAGATTTTAAGCTGGCAGTCATACGCATACACAAATGGAGTATGAGCGATCCTGCAACAAGCGTGCTACCAGCCCTTATGCATGAAGCAAAACGACTAGGACGATACGGAATAACACCCATACCATCACTTAAAGAAATGGTAAAGCCAGAATACGAAACGATTCCACTACACGAACAAAAGATACTGCAAGCGGTACGCAAGCACTAATTACTTCTTATTGCCCTTCAAATCTTCAAATTGTTGCTTGTACACGTCATAGACAACTACGCCGCGTTTAGGTTTTTCCCCTAAAAGCAACTTAATGCATTTTGTGTACATAAAGCCCGCAGCCATGTGCGTTGCGGCAGGAAATAATCCTTCTGTAGCTTCAATCTTTAAGTTCTTAATGTGCTCATGAACAGGCTTTTTATCGTCTGAAACAGCCACGATAGCGCGGTTGTCACGCACAGCAGCCCAGACACAAGGAATTTTCTTGTCAAAACAATACTGGCTGATAAGCGGCGAGAGCTCTTCATTAGCAGAACAATCAAGAACAATATCAGATTCAATCAAAAACAAAGCATCTTCAGTAACTTCTTCATTAAAGGATTTGACTGTGACATCAGGATTAATTTTAGAAAGCTTCTTTTTTGCTTGAGTAGCCTTAAACTTAGAAACGTCCTCTGAAGAAAATAACGAGAGACGATCCATGTCCTCGTCTTCAACGCGACCTTTTTCTACCAAGCGAACGTTAATGCCTGAGCGTACGAGCAAGTCAGCAACTGTGCTGCCGATGCCGCCAAGACCAATAACGGAAACTGTTTTGCTTCTGAGGAGCGCTGCCTGATCGGAGCCGATTGCTTGTTCAAAGTGCGTGTATTTCATAAGAATAGTTAGTGATGAGAGGAGGTTTAAATAGTTTGGCGAGAAAAGCAAGGATTAAAACCGGCGCATACTTACGACACGCATGAGAATTCCTTGTGGAAAGTGCGGGCGCATGGAACCAAAAACCTGTGCAAAACAAGATTGTCCCTACTTTACTCGCACCAAACGAACCCTCAAAAAAGATTTTTCCGGACAAACACCAAACCTATTTGTTGGCAGATACGGATATCCAAACATTCGCGTAGGTATGCTCGCAACAGAAGAATACGCAGATAACGACGACCCAAAGAAGTGGAGTTCGCAAAATACCTCTATTCCTGACATCGTTGACAAGCGCGCTTCTTTAGTGAATAGCACCTTTACGACCAGTATTAAGAGCTTTAAAGATAGGTTACTAGAGCAAGCACAGCTAGTTGCGCAAAGCAAAAAACCCACAGAAATGGAAGTATCGCTTGACAAAGTCCCTTCATTTGGAGTAAACTATTCGACAGGGGCAGTACCGCATGGTGCAAGCGTGAAGTTATTGAAAAGCGCTATCACTGAGAACGTACGTATTCCGCGCGCAATAGACAAAGCAGTCTCTGACACTGATTTGAAGGCCACAGAAGCTTTGCGGACGCTGTATGGTAAAACAGACGAATATGCATTGACTAAGCTTATGACTGCTGGACTGTTGGGACAAGGATCTTCTCGCAAACTCGTGCCAACGCGATGGGGCATCACCGCAGTTGATGACAGTCTGGGAAAACAAGCGCTTGAAGACGTGCGCCAGTTGTCAGTGTTATCTGAGCCAACAGCATATTTTGGCGGACACTACGGAAACTATTATCTCATACTTTGTTTTCCGCGGCACTGGCAGTTTGAGCTTTTTGAGCTGTATACAGGCTCTGCAAAAGCCGACGGAACATGGACGGACTACGAAGGGCACTCAGGGAGAAAAGACTACGCAGACGACACCGCTGGTGGGTATTATGCCTCTCGCTTGCCCGTGGCTGAGCATTTGAAACAATTGAAACGACAAGCAAGCGTGCTGGTTATTAGGTTTATCACAGACGAATACACGAATCCATTGGGAGTATGGGTGTGCAGGGAGGCAACACGAAAAGCGCTTTTGGAGCGACCAGTAACGTTTGCGACCGAAGAACTCATGCTGCAGTACGCCTCAGCGCGCGCAAAACGCTTTGGTGTGGACTTTGAGCAAGCAATCAAGGCTCAGAGCAAACTTATTGCAAGCTTTGCTCAGCGGACACTGGGCGACTTCTAGAGGCAAGCACGCGGTCAATCTCTGCGCGTACAACAAACGGATCTTTGACATGGGGAATACGAGGCGTGTTCACACGAAAAAAGAAAAAGTTCTTAGACTCAGAAGTCAAGAGAGAAACAGAACCTGTACCAAACAACCAGTCGCTGGCAGTGCGGGAGACAACCACGCTTTGAATGTCAGAGTACTGCAATGAACCTCTCTCCACCCTACGATTCTTACCCCTTCCTTCAGTATAACGATACGTTACGCTATCCGAGAGAAAACATATGTACGTGTTTTTCGCGCGGCGAAAAGAACCCCACACGTGAAGTGGCACAGCTATTGCAATAATTAAAGCTATAATACCAAACGACTGCCAAAGATCTGCAAACGAAAGAAAGGCTAAAAACACCCCTGCAAACATAACAATCGCTAATACAAGCGCAAAAAATACATCAAACAAAGAAACAAGCACAAATTCCCGAGTAGCTGGTCGTACTTCAAGCAAGGATTGTTCTTCCATACAAACCCCTGAGAACACTGGTTTAAGAATGTTGCTTTGGC
Organism: Candidatus Woesearchaeota archaeon; assembly: GCA_007116645.1. Classification (GTDB taxonomy): domain Archaea; phylum Nanobdellota; class Nanobdellia; order Woesearchaeales; family SKIA01; genus SKIA01. The sequence continues at coordinate 172 of SKIA01000023.1, read as the reverse complement.
TGTTGCTGAGTTAAGTGAATACGTTTCTCAAGTTCTTCACGCAGCTTATGCGGTTTTTTGATGTCTTTGAGGACGAGCGCGTTAGTCATATCATCATTGTATACATCGTTTGCAGTATGAAAGACCAAGTCGCCAACGCCACAGACACGGTCCCAAATTGAGCGTTCGACCT
>SKIA01000080.1 GCA_007116645.1 Candidatus Woesearchaeota archaeon | reverse complement strand
GGTTCTTGGGACGCGTCACCTTGACAATGAGTTCACAGTGACCTTCGCTGCTCTTCCTGGTGGTAATGCAGAGCAGATTACTGGCGAAATGTACAATAGATAAATAAATGCCTGTGCATCAAGTCATGTATGGCACTTGTGACTCGCTTTGGTTCGTATCCTGATGTATATGCAAAATATGTTCGCCCTACAAAAATGGTGGACTTTGATGTTGCAGCCGTAAAAAAACAAGCAAACCTTCTAGCCCACGAATGCAAAACAGACTACCAAGCGATAAAGGCTGCTCACGAGTTTGTCGCATCTCTTCCAATTGGCTTTGATCGTGAAGACAAGCCAGCTTCCTTTGTTCTCAAAAAAGGTCGTGGACAATGCATCACCAAGACCACGTTGTTTGTTGCTCTTTTAAGAGCCATGGGTGTTCCATGTCAAGTTCACGGATGGCGCGTGCACAAATCTGTTCACAAAAAACGCATGCCGTGGCTCGTATACGCATTCACACCTAAAACCACGTTATTCACGTATCCAGTGGTGTATTACAAAGACAACTGGATGCTCTTATCAGAGGCTTTGTACTCGCGAGAAAAACCTGACTGGGACGTGTGTCCGTTTGACAATGCTCACGCAAGAAAGCACCCGCTCAAAAAAGAATGGATTGCCCAAGACCTTGGAATGTTTTGGCATCCCGACACGTTTGTTGAAAAACACGGTACCAATCACGGTGGTTTGAGAAGCCCTGTGTTTCCTATTGCACAAGTGTTGCTGAATAAATAACGTACTTAAACGCGCTCTTATTTCTTTATTATATGTACAATGCATTTTCCGATCGAGAGCGGAAAGCCTTCAATGAGCTGTCTGCAACTTCGCTTTCCGTTGTAGCTCGCGGAACGGATTCAGTAGTGTACCGAGGCACCATTGATGACGAAGATATGTGCATTCGAGTGTTTCGAGACCACGTTTCATTTCCTTTGCTCCAAAAGTACGCCTCTCTTATGGATAGGGCAAACACTGTATTGAACGAGACTGGTTTTGGCTTTGTGCGCGGCTCTGATTTGCGAGTGCTTGTCCGCACCCACTCCATCTCTCCTCGCAAGGTTGACGATGTAGTGTACTGTCTTTCGCCGTTCTTACTTGGACCTACAATGCAAGATATTGCAGAAATAGAACCTTTTGCACAAGGATTCTCGGTAGCAACTCGCCTATCTTACGCTCCTTTGCTATCGCTTCATAAGCAGATTGGGTTGACGCGCACCAACACGAAGCCACGTTGGAATAGAGAAGAGTCCACTCTTACGTTTATCGCTACTGATCTTGCTCCTCGCATCTCGCTTATTTAATAAGAAAAAAAATAAGTTCTATATAGAAAATAACCTGATACCATTAAATACGTGGTTGAACTCTCGTCTCCATGGCCCTTGCAACCAAAATTATCGTCGGAGCAGTGATTCTTTCCCTCCTTGCTGGATTCGGATTCTACCTAGCCCAAGACCTATCTGATATCTCACTAGACCGATTCGCAATCAGTGGCCTCTCAGCAATTACCACAGAATCATTCACGTTCACAGCGCTTCTTGAAGTAACAAATCCTTCACGCATCCCAGTCCCAGTACGAACAATAGAATACGAACTCACGCTAGAAGAAACAGGAGAAATAATCACTACGGGAACGCTTCCTTCTTTCACCCTCAGCGCGGCGTCAACGACAGAAACCGCGCTAGAGTAAGAAGTACTCTGGACTCCTTCAGCACAGCTGCTCACGCGACTGCTCCTTCAAGACGAAGTATTTGTAACGATTACTGGCGAGGCGTTTATCAATTTGCCATTCCTTGAAAATAAAGCGCTGCCGTTTGAAGATCGCTTTGACATCAAAGATTATCTCAGAGAGCAAGAAGGGGTTGGTGACGCTGTGCGAGCAGTGGACGATACAAGAAACGCAATTGATCAGCAAACAAACGGTGCTCTTACAAACCTTACTAATTCGCTTGGACTGAACTAGCCGCGAACCATCGCAAGCACTTTATCCATATGTTCAGATGACGGCGTTCCGGAAACACCAATAGACGTTTCTTGTCCCGGACCAACAAGAATGAACGTCGGAACGGACTGCACCTGAAAAAATTGTGCGGGCTCAGAGCTGCGCGGATCGGTCGCGTCAAGCTCATAATACTCAACATCGTCTTTATCAGCAAAGTACTCTTTGCCAAATCGTTTCGCAGACGGACAGTGCGGACACGTCGGTGACGTGAACAAATATGCGAGGACAGGTTTTTCTTCCATAGCATGGCAACGCCTCACACCCTAATAAACGCTTGCTTAAACAGATTTCCACACGAAACAAACCCTCCCATGTTTATTTTCCACACCAGAACCTTTTTAAAAGAAGTCGTGTTCGCCTCAAGTATACACACACTATCTGTGTATAAGACACGCCTGAGAACCGCGCTGCCAGTCTTCTGGTGCATACCGCGGGCGTAATAGGCGATACAGCAAAAACCAAGCCATCAACCAGATGGACCTATCTCACAATGGGAAAAAAAATAAACCACTCACGGCACGGAAGCCTCCAGTATTGGCCACGAAAGCGAGCAGCTCGTCAGCACGCACGCGTTCGCAGCTATACATCTGACAACGAAGGACTAGCAGCTTTTGCTGGCTTTAAAGCAGGCATGACACACATCCAAGTTGTTGACAACCAAAAGAACTCACCAACAAAAGGCCGCGAAATCAACGTCCCAGTAACAATCATTGAATGCCCGCCACTACGAATCATCGGTGTGCGCTTATACAAGAAAAACGTCAAAGGCTACGGAGAAACCGCAGCTACTGAAGTACGCCTTAAATCATCATCAAAACACCTTGAGCGAACAACATCATGGCAACCAACAGGAAGTCTTGACAAGCTCAACGCTGAAGACTACACAAGGGCAACACTTATTGTTCACACACAACCAGACCTTGCAGGATTTGGACAGAAAAAACCACAAATCTTCGAAGCAGGCTTTAACGGCTCAGTAGCCGACACCATCGCCTTTGCAAAAGAATCAGAAGAAATTACTGTTGACAAAATACTCCAAGCAGGATCCTTTGTTGATGCACACGCAGTCACAACAGGAAAAGGATTTGCAGGTGTTGTTAAGCGATTTGGAGTTTCCCTGAGAAGCCACAAGAGCGAAAAGAGCAACAGAAAAGCAGTTATCGGTCCTGAAGGATACGGAAAAGTTCAGTACACCGCACCACAAGCAGGTCGAATGGGCTACCACCTTCGAACCGAATATAACAAACAAATCATGGCAATCGTGGCTCCTGAAGAAGTTCAAATCAAAGGCGGCATCGTCAACTTTGGTCAAGTAAAAAACACCACACTACTCGTCAAAGGAAGCATTCCAGGACCAAAAAAGCGCATGATCACACTAGTCAAGGCAACACGCCAAGATCCTAAAGCATCAACGCAAGCAATGGAAGTAACCCACATCGCAACACGATCACAACAAGGAAACAACTAAGATGAAACTCGCAATCTACAACACAAAAAACAGCCAAAACGGCGACATTGCATTTCCTATCTCAGAACCACTCAGAACTGACTTGATTAGACGCGCAATCCAAGCAATTAGAAGCCGCGCAAGACAAGCATACGGTGCAGACCCACGAGCAGGTCTAAAACACTCAACTAACCTTCGTAAAAGACGACGCGTATACCGTGGAAGCTACGGTATTGGTATCGCAAGAACTCCGCGAAAAATTCTTTCACGAAACGGACGCCGCCTTAACTGGGTTGGAGCAGAAGCACCAAACACCGTAGGTGGACGACGAGCACACCCAGCAAAAGCATCAAAAATCTGGGAACGAAAAATCAACAAGAAAGAAAACCGCAAAGCAATCAACAGCGCAATCACAGCAGCTCTTGACAAAGAAGTTGTAACAACTCGCGGACACATTATCCCAAAGAACTATCCTTTCGCACTCGACGCTGACTTTGACGCACTCAACAAAACAAAAGACGTCATCGCAGCACTCCAAACGCTCGGCTTCTCAGAAGACCTTGTTCGCGGAGAAAACGGAGCAAAATCATTGCTCATCGTAACCGAGAGCGAATCGCTCACAAAAGCAGCAAAGAACATCCCAGGAGTAGATGTTGCATCAGCAAGACAACTCAACGCATATGTTCTTGCACCCGGAGCACACCCTGGACGCGCAACACTCTTTACCGCTCAAAGCATCAAAGTACTTTCTGGAGAAGAAGCACCCGCTACAAAAGTAGCAACGAAAGCCACTCCAAAGAAAGCAGCGGTCAGTAAACCGAAAGCAGTCAAAGCGGAGGCTAAGAAATGAACAGCATCCGATACCCACTTACAACTGAAAAAAGCATCCGCTTGATGGAAGCTGAAAACAAACTCGTCTTCATGGTACACATCAAGGCAACAAAAGCTCAAATCAAAAAAGAGCTTGAAGAATCACTAAACGTTAAAGTCGAAAAGGTAAACACGCTCAAAACCCTTACCGGAAAAAAAGCATTCGTTACCTTCTCAACTAAAACACCTGCAATCGACATTGCAACATCACTGGGGCTGATCTAAAATGGGTAAACCAATTATTGCACAAAAAAGAGGTAAGGGCTCACCTACCTACACAGTAACCAGTCACCGATTCAAAGGCCAAGCTAAACACTTTGCTGACGGAGAGGGACAAGTAGTTGACATCGTACACTGCGCAGGACACTCAGCTCCACTCGCACTTGTTGAACACGAACAAGGACTCTTGTACCTCACTATCGCTGGTGAAGGAGCACAAGTTGGAGAAATCGTTCAAATCGGCGAGAACGCAGAACTCAAAGTAGGAAACACACTCATGCTTCAAGACGTTCCAGAAGGAACGCCAGTCTTTAACATCGAAGGCCAGCCAGGAGACGGCGGCAAATTCGTACGCTCATCAGGAAGCGCAGCACGTGTAGTAACAAAAACCGCTACGCACGTAACCGTTGCTCTTCCATCCAAAAAACAACGCACCTTCAGTGCTAAATGCCGTGCAACCATCGGTGTTCCAGCAGGCGGAGGACGTGTTGACAAACCACTACTCAAAGCAGGAGCTGCATTCCACAAATACGGTGCTCGAAACAAGTACTGGCCTAAAGTATCAGGTAACAGTATGAGTGCATACGACCACCCATTCGGTAACACACGCAGTATGCGTAAATCAAAATCGAAACCTGCTCCGCGCGATGCGCCACCAGGACGTAAAGTCGGTATGATCAGACCGCGACAAACAGGGAGAAAATAGATGGCTAAGAAAGTATTTACCTACAGAGGAAAAACGCTTGAAGAACTTCAGCAACTCACACGAGACGAACTCGCAGCACTCTTTGATAGCCGTGCACGCAGAACCATGATGCGCGGATACCCGGAAGAGTGGAAGAAAGCAGAAGCTAAAATCCTCGCAAAAGACAAGGTAAAAACTCACGCACGAGAACTCATCATCCTTCCACGAATGGTAGGAAAAACAGTTCTTGTTCACAACGGCAAAGAATTCCGAGAAGTACGCATCCAAGAAGAAATGATTGGACAACGCCTTGGAGAATTTGCTCTAACAAGAAACAACGTAAGACACTCAAATCCAGGAGTAGGTGCTACCCGGTCAAGCTCGGCAGCATCGGTACGATAACTATGGGATACAAATACGCATACCAAGGAGACCAAAAAACAACTGCTCGCGCAGCCGGAACAGACATTCCAGTCAGTACAAAATCTACTATCATGGTAGCAAACTTTATACGCGGAAAATCAGTTACAAGAGCACAGCGAGACCTTGGCGAAGTACTCAAAAAGAAAATGGCAGTTCCATTCACTCGATTCACTGACGGTGCAGGTCACAAGCCAGGTATCGGTCCAGGAAAATACCCAATCAAAGCAACAACACACGTACTCTCAGTCATCAACGCCGCGGCAGCAAACGCTCGCGACAGAGGATTCGGAGACGACCTTACAATCGTATCAGTAACCGTTCACCAAGCAGCAAGACAAATGCGCTACGGACGCCTTCGGGGACGTCAACGAAAAGGAACCCACATCGAAGTAGTCGTTGCTGAATCAGAAGAAAAAACCACTCGCAAAACACCTCAAAAAGTAGCTAAGAAAGCTGAAGTTAAGCCTGCAAAAGCAGAAGCCAAGTCAAAGGCAGCAGAAAAAACTGAAGCTAAACCAAAGCCAAAAACCGAGGCTAAACCGAAAGCAGAAGCTGCTAAACCCAAAGCAGCTCCTAAGAAAGCTGAGGCCAGCGAGCCAAAAGCATCCAAGGAGAAGAAAGAGTAATGGCAATTGAAAGAAAATTCGTCGATCAAAACATGCGTGAGTTTCGCATCAAACGTTTCGTAGAAGAAAACGTACAGCGAGTAGGACTCTCAGATGTTAAGCTCAAGAAAACTCCTCTCGGAGACAAAATAGTAATCCACGCATCAAGACCAGGTCTTGTTGTTGGTCGCGGAGGCGCAAGCATCCAACTCCTTACAAGACAACTCAAAGAAGAGTTCAACCTTGACAACCCACAAATCGAAATCGAAGAAATCGAAAAACCAGACCTGGACGCAGACATCGTCGCTGAAAGAGTACTCAACACACTTGAGCGCTTTGGATCAGGAAGAACCAAAAGCATCGGTCACAGGGCTATGGCAGACACCATCAGAGCAGGAGCTTTGGGTGTTGAAATCATCATCTCAGGAAAAATCCCAAGCATGAGAGCAAAGAGCTGGCGATTCTACCAAGGATACCTCAAAAAAGCAGGTGATATCGCAGTTATTGGCGTTGACAAAAGCATCAAGTCAGTAACCCTCAAATCAGGAGCGGTAGGCATCAGAGTAAGCATCATGCCACCAGGTCTTGTGCTCCCAGACAACATCACACTTACCGAACAACTCGTCACAGAAGTAGAAGAAGTAACAGGCCAGCCTGAAGCTTTAGAAACTGAAGCAATCGCTGACGCTAAGCCTGCAAAAGCAGAACCAAAGGCAGACAAAGCCAAGCCTAAAGCAAACGAGAAAAACGTTTCAGAAGAACAGTCATCTGAAACGGAGGACAAACAATGAACTTCAAAGAACTCGAAGCACTAACAGAAAAACAGCGCCAAGAAAAGCGCAAAGAGTTAGAGCTCGAACTCATGAAGGAGCGAACACAAGTCGCATCAGGAACAGCCCCGAAAAACCCGGGACTCATCCGACAACACCGACGAATGATTGCTCGCATCAAAACAATAGAGAACCAACGATGAGTACGATATGCGCAACCTGTGGACTGCCTCAAGACCTCTGTGTCTGTGAGGACATCGCAAAGGAAAGCCAGCGTATCACAGTGTTCATTGACCGAAGAAAATTCGGCAAGGAATACACCGTCGTTGATGGCATCGATCACAGCGAGATCGACGTCAAGGAGCTCGCCAAAGTGCTCAAAAACAAGTTGGCGTGTGGCGGAACCGCAAAAGAAGGCCGCATCGAACTCCAAGGAAATCACCTTTCAGAAACAGCCGCAGTCCTCATGGACCAAGGCTTTGCTCCTGAAACCATCGATGTAAAACGATGATACAACAAGAACTCACCGGCCGCACCATCCAAGTGATGGACGCGACCAACCAAGACCTTGTCGGTCTGACCGGAACGGTCATCGACGAGACAAAACAAACACTCCGCATCCGCACGGATCGGGGTGAGAAGACACTCATCAAAGAGCAAGTAGCAATCGAAGTGGACAACGTTCGCATCGAAGGCTCACTACTCACAACCAGTCCCGAAAAACGGACGAAACTTAGGATAAAACAATGGCAGCGAAAAAAACCGCGAAAACAGTAGCCCCAGAGGGCGCAGACGAACTGAGCGCAAGCCCTATTAGCTTGCGAGGTCAAGAATTCGTCGGCACAGTCGTATCAGCGAAAGCTCACCGAACAGTCTCCGTCTCATGGGAGCGCCGAAGACACGTACCAAAATACGAGCGTTACGAAAGACGACGATCAAAAGTTGCTGCGCACAACCCTGACGAAATCGGAGCCAAAGAAGGCGATGTTGTCCGCATCAAAGAATCACGACCACTCTCAAAGACAAAGCACTTTGTCGTTACAGAAATAATTACGAGGAAAGAAGCATGAAACCAATCACATCATCAGTCACAGAAGCCTTCCAACCAGGAAGTAAAGTAGCAACCTGTGATAACTCCGGAGCAAAAATTGTTGAGATCATCAGTGTTCTGAACAAGAAAACAAGCAAAGGACGCCGATCAGGCGCTGGTGTTGGTGACATGTGCATCGTAACAGTAAAGAAAGGCCGTCCTGACGTGCGAAAACAAGTCATGCACGCAGTAATTGTACGGCAAAAAAAAGAGTTCCGTCGAGTAGATGGAGTTCACGTAAAGTTTGAGGACAACGCAGTCGTCGTCTGCAAAGACGAAAAAGGAAACCCTAAAGGAACCATCTTTAAGGGACCAATTGCAAAGGAAGCCGCTGACCGATGGCCTGGCGTAGCAAATGTTGCTTCCATAATCGTGTGATACTACTATGAAACAAACCTTTAAACGAACCTGGAACAAGAGCGTACAAGCGCGCAAACAACGAAAATATCGTCACAATGCACCGCTTCACACGCAAAGCAAGTTCTTGCACGCAGCTCTGTCAAAAGATTTGCGCGCAAAACACTCACGAAGAAACCTCCGTGTCCGAAAAGGAGACGAAGTAGAAGTCCTTCGTGGAACGTTCAAAGGAGAAGCAGGAGCTGTCGAAGAAGTTGACACTACTAAACAACGAGTAGTCATCCGAGGCGTTGCTTCAGTAAAGCTTGATGGAAGCAGAAAATCCTACCCTGTAGCGATTAGCAACATCCGAATCACAAAGCTCGTTGACGACAAGAGGAGAATCTAAAATGGTACAAAATCACATGAAACGATTAGCAGCACCTAAGGCATGGGTAGTTATGCGAAAAGAACGAACGTTCATCACACGCCCAAAGCCTGGCCGTGCATTCGACCTAGCAATGCCGCTAAACCAGATTATGAAGCTTCTTGTTCAGAAAGGAAACACGACAAAAGAAGTTCGTTACATCCTCCACCACGAAGAAGTTCTCGTGAACTCAAAGCGCGTCTACGATCACCGACTCCCTGTTGGATTCATGGATGTTATCAGTTTCCCAGGAGTGAATGAACACTTTGTTATGTCACTCTCAAGAAAGGGAAAGCTTACCGCGGTTGCTGTTGACAAAAAATTCGCTACGCAACGCATCATCAAAGTCCGCAACAAAACACGTCTTGCAGGAAAGTTCCAAATAAACGCATATGACGGAACCAACATCCTTGCTGACAAGGCAGACTACAAAGTAGCAGACAGCCTTGTTATCAAAGAAGGAAAAGTTGCAAAGCACCTTCCACTTACAAAAGGCGCACACATCATTCTTACAGGCGGAAGCCACACAGGAATGATCGGTACCGTTCAAGAAGTAGACGGAACAACCGTCGTGTTTGAGAGCAACAACAAGTCATACTCAACAGCACGCAGACACGCATTCGTTGTTGACGAAACAACCAAGGAGGTCATCCAATGAATGTCATGAAAGCACTTCAGATCGACAAAGTAACAATTAACTTTGGCGCTGGAAAAGACCAGCAACGACTCGAAAAAGGAATGCAACTCATCAAGATGATCACAGGAAAAAACCCTGTAAAAACAATCACTCAAGCAAGAATCCCTGGTTGGGGCTTACGACCTGGACTTCCTGTCGGTCTTAAACTTACTCTTCGCGGAAAAGAAGCACAAGATGTTGTGAAAAGACTCTTGGAAGCACGAGAAAACCGCCTAAAACCAAGCTGCGTTGATAACAACGGAAACATCTCCTTTGGATTGTCAGAATACATCGACATCCCTGGAGTCAGATACGACCCAAAAATTGGAGTTATCGGCCTGCAAGCATCAATCACCCTTACACGACCCGGATACCGCGTCATGAGACGAAAGCTTAAAGCAACGTCAATTGGCAAAGGTCACCGAGTCAATAAAGAAGAAGCCACTGAGTTCATGAAAGAACACTTTGGCGTGGAGTTTGTACAATGAGCACAAGCAATTGGAAAAAAGCGTTTACGCAACTCGATGAGAAGCCTGATATTAAGAAAAAATACATCAAGCACAACAGCCCTAAAAAGCGAGCTCACGGAATTGCAACGCGCGCATGCAAACTCTGCGGAAGTCACCGAGCAATGATCAGCAAGTACGGTCTAAACGTTTGTAGAAAATGTTTCCGCCAGAACGCACAAGACTTAGGATTCAAACAATACAGGTAAATCACATGGCACTTAATAACCCACTAGCAAACGTATTGTCGGCAATCAACAACAACGAGCGAGTATCACACCGCGAGTTGACGCTTCACAATAACTCAAAAGTTATTCGGCGTGTACTTGATATCCTCAAAGACCAAGGCTACGTTTCATCATTTGAAATAGTCGAGGACGGACGAGGAGGAACACTCAAGATTTCACTTGCCGGTACAATCAACAAAATTGGTGTAATCTCGCCTAACTTCCCTGTTGGAAAAGACGACTTCCAGCGTTTCGAGCAACGATACCTTCCTGCTCGTGACTTTGGTATTATCGTTGTTTCAACCAGTAAAGGAATGATGACACACTCGCAAGCAAAAGAACTAGGAATTGGAGGACGGCTAATCGCCTACTGCTACTAATGAAAGCTACTATTGAAGAACAAGTGGAAGTTCCACAAGGAGTAACGGCTTCTTATGAGAACTCAATCCTCTCTGTTCAGGGAAAAGCTGGACAAGCGCAACGAAAGCTTGTCCAACCCGGAATTGAAGTTTCGGTAAAAGATGGAGCAATCCACCTAGTCGCTGCTGTAGCTACTCAACGTGAAAAGCGTCACATCTACACGATGCGATCGCACGTAAGAAACTTGCTTCGCGGAGCAGAAGAAGGACACACTTACAAACTCAAAGTATGCTCAGGACACTTTCCAATGAACGTGTCTATCTCAGGTGAAAAACTCACTGTAAAAAACTTCCTTGGAGAAGCAGTTCCTCGTGTTCTGCAACTCAAGAAAGGAGCTACAGTAAAGCTTGATGGAGACATCATCACTGTGACTGCAACTTCAAAAGAACTTGCAGGTCAACAAGCAGCTGATATTGAGCAACTCACACGTATCACTAACCGTGACAGAAGAATCTTTCAAGACGGCGTGTACATCATCGAAAAAGATGGGAGGCCATTACTATGACTAAATTCATCAGACACCGAGCGCACACCAAAAAACGCCTTGGCGATGCTTGGAGAAGACCTCGCGGATGGCAAAACAAGATGCGCCTATCTAAGAAAGGACACAGACCTAAAGTCCGTGTTGGATACGGTACGAACGCTGAGCTTCGCAACACGAAAAACGGCCTTGAAATCATCACTGTCTACAATGTTAATGACGTTAAAGCAGTTGATGCTAAGACCCAAGGCGTCGTTGTTGGTGCTGTTGGTATGAAAAAGAAGATTGAGATCTTAAAAGCAATCCAAGAGCAAAAAGTAACACTCCTAACTGGCGATGCTGCTGCGAAACAAAAATCACTAGAGCTTGCTTTTGCTGAGCGAAAGAAAGCAACTGAGGAACGAGACAGAGAGCGCGAAGAAAAGCAAAAAGCACTCGAACAACTCGCCAAAGAGCAAGAAAAAGAAGAAGCGTCTGAAGAACAAGACGCTGAAGAACAAAAAAAGGAGGAGGACAAAGAAAAAGAAAAAGTCCTCACTAAAGCACGATGAAACTCACAACACAAAAAAGATTAGCAGCAAGCATCTTGAAATGCTCTGAAAAACGCATAGTTTTTGACACAGACGCACTTGAAAGCATTGCTGAATCTATTACCAAAGAGGACATCCGCCAACTCATTAAAGAAGGCGTTATCGTCAAGACTCCTGTAAAAGGTATCAGTCGTGTTCGAGCAAACAGACGCCTTGCGCAACGACGAAAAGGTCGACAACAAGGATCAGGTACTCGCAAAGGTACGCGTAATGCGCGCCTTCCACACAAAGAAGCATGGATGAACAAAATCCGCTCGCAACGAAAACACCTTACTGAACTTCGAGAAACAGAAGTTGTTAGTGGATCTGACTACAGAGACCTCTATCGTAAAGCAAAAGGTGGCTTTTTCCGTTCAAAGCGTCACATCAATCTCTATATTGATGAGCATAACATGCGGAGGAAAGACTAATGGCAAAAAATAACCGCTTCAACCTTCCGTTCAGAAGACGAAGGCAACTCAAAACTGATTACAAAAAGCGTCTCACACTCCTAAAAAGTCGTGAGCCACGTCTTGTTGTACGAAAATCAAACGCAAATACTGTTGTACAAATAATTGAGTATCGCCCTGACGGAGACGTCATCCTTGCTCAAGGATCAACAGCTCAACTTGCAGATCTTGGCTGGAAAGCAAGCGCTGGAAACGTTCCGGCTGCATACCTTGCTGGCTACCTTGCTGGTATTCGTGCTAAACAAGCAGGCGTAACTAACGTTATCGCTGACCTTGGCATGCAAAAGCCGTTCCACGGTGGACGATTATTTGCAGCAATCAAGGGTGCTATCGATGCTGGACTTACTGTTCCTGCTTCAGAATCAGCATTCCCTGCTGAGGACCGATTAACCGGTGCACACATTGACGATTCACTTCCTAAACTTGTGGAAGCAGTAAAAAAGAAGGTAGGTGCTTAAGATGGAAGAATGGATCCCTAAAACAGATATTGGTCGCAGAGTAAAGACTAGGCAGATTACTGACATTAACGAAATCCTTGATAATGGACACATTATTTTGGAGCCACAAATTACTGACGCCCTGCTTCCTGAGATGGAAAACGACCTCTTATTGATCGGTCAATCAAAAGGTAAGTTTGGTGGCGGACGACGACGCGTCTTTAGGCAAACACAAAAGAAGACTCGTGAAGGTAACAAACCACGCTTTGCAGCATACGCAGTTGTTGGAAACGGCGACGGCATTGTAGGTCTTGGTTACGGTAAGGCACGAGAAACAGTCCCTGCACGTGACAAAGCACTTCGAAAAGCAAAAATTAGCCTGTTTAAGATTGCTCGCGGTTCAGGCTCGTGGGAAGGTACTGTTGATGAACCACACACCATCCCGTTTACTGTTGAAGGTAAGTGCGGATCAGTTATTGTACGCTTAAAACCTGCTCCTAAGGGTAAAGGTCTTGTTGCAGAAAAAGAAGTTCAAAAGATTCTTCG
>SKIA01000011.1 GCA_007116645.1 Candidatus Woesearchaeota archaeon | reverse complement strand
TTTGCAACACTTTTCAAAGGAGCTATTTTACGATTAGACTCCCGTAATATTTCTTTGCCCAAGCTCCCAGTTAATACATGAATCCCCGGACGGGGCATACTATTTTTTTATAGTTTTAGGGCTTAACTGAGTAGCAGACAGTTGGATGTTTACGTGGATCAAGACAGCGTTATAGACTCGCTAAACGAAGTTATCAGTATCACATATAATCGACGTTTTTTACTGAACCAATGTTCAATAGAAAGTTAGGATCTAGTTCTTCTTTTAGCTCGTTCCACTTTTTGATGACTCCTCTATTATAATGTAATATGGTCTGGTTTTTTGAAAGGTTATGATATGAATAAGGGTAGATTTTTCCACCTATTGCGTAGATGAAATCGATAAGTTCATTTGTCATTGCCTCAGCTCTAGGAACCATAGATTTCGGAAACGAAGGTTCTATAGCTATTCCCACTGTAAGGTTGTCTTCGTTAGTGTGTAAGCTTAATGGAAAAAATCCGTCTTTATCTGCTTGGGTTTTGATTATTGGGTATGATACATAACTTGGAAGGTGGTCCCATTCGTCCATCGTGGTTTCTTTTCGAAGAAAATCTTCAAGTTGGTGCTTTTTGATGATTTGACCAATTTCTCTGGAAGCGTCGTGAAACTTTTGTGCTGGAATTAGTAAATCAAGCCACAAATGACAAAGATCGATTTCCGGCTCGCCATGAGGGTTTGGATAGAAGTATACAAAGTTTTTTTTGGGGAACCTTCTGGGGTGATATACTACTTTTGCACGTTTATCAGTGTCATCGTCAAAGACTATGCCAAGTTGCAATTTGGAGTGGTAGTTCTCTTTTAGATGGTTAAAAATTGTTTTGACTTCAGCATCGTCGCTTACATCAGACATTACTCCTAGCATACCAATTTCTAGATGAGTATGTTTGGTGAGTTTATTTCCAATAAATGAGAGCACCGTGATGCTGTCAACTTTGCTATCTTTCGTTAATTGCCGCATGTCTTCTATCATTGTTTGCTCATCGTAGTACGCCAGCGCGATTCCTGTCATGAACTTCTTGCTCTTCTTTACAGGAAGGGTCATTTCTGCGATGATACCAATACGACCAAATCCACTTAGTGCAAATCTGAAGTAATCAGGGTTTTCATCTCTTGAACAGTGAATTACGTCCCCTTTCATGGTTACAAGCTTAATTTTTATGACATGGTTCCATAAGCCACCAATCTTGCTACTTTGCGTTCCAACCCCTCCAACACTTGCATTTCCTGTAGCATGAATTCGTTGTCCTGGATTGTTTGGATATAATGGCGGACAATATTTCGGAAATTCAATTTTTTCTAAAATGTCGTGCCATTGTATGCCGGCCTCAAAGGTCACTTCCTTTTTTGTTTTGTCAAAGTGAATGTTCCTGAGTTCACTGAGTTGTATTTGTACTCCGCTTGTCAGTGTTTGGCCATTTCCGGAATGTCCGCTGTTTCTGACAGTGACGGGTTTCTTATGCTCATTACATTCTGCCAATAGCGCTGCGAGTTCAGAAATGCTCTTTGGTCTATATACCTGGCTGGGTAGATTAAACAAAATTCCTCCGAAGTCTGTTTGATTCCTTTCTTGCATATCAAATGCGTCGGATATATGAAAATGCTGCTTTTCTCGTAAGAGGTGGTATCTTCTCACAGCGCTTCCTAAGTCACACAACATATAAAGATTTCGAAGTAAGAAGTGCACAACTTTTCTTTTTTAGTCCCTATTGCGAAAACAGCGTTTCTGTGAAGCATACCCATCCTCTAAACGAATCTGTCCTGCGGGGGCATCTTTTCAACCAGGTAAAACACCCACCGAAGACGAGGATCTTAACCAATCAGGTTCAAATGCCCGGACGGGGCATTCTACCGTTGTTTAGCTTGCATCGGGATGTTATCTTATTTGCCTCCTGGGGTTTCTCGATGAACTCTGAATAAACCCAAGCCCTATTTGTTTTGAACATCTTTGATCTGGCTTTGAAGAATATCTAGTTCCTCTTGAACGATGTTCCACACTATATCGATATCAACTTGGTGGTATTTGTGAATGACAACGTTCCTAAAATTTTTGATGTCGCACCAAGGTATTGATTTATGCTCCTCTCTGAATGACTCGGGAATTTGAGCAGCTATCTCTCCAATAACTTCTAAATTTCTGAGAACAGCATCAAGCACAAGATCGTTGCTCGCAAATCAGATGCCGTCATCCCCTGCGTATATTTTTTCACCTTAGAAATTGCTTCAAGAATATCGCTTAAATACAAATCAGATTTCCGCTTCAATTCGTTCTCCTTCAAGGATACTGCTCCTTAGTTCTTTTCGCACAAGATGTGGCTTGACGATGTCGATTTTTTTTTGGAACGTATCTTCAAGAAAATTTGTGAGATTAGAGTAGTCTTTGAATAATCCTCGCCCTTTACGGAATTCTACAAGGAAGTCAATATCGCTGTCTTCTGTGGAACTGTCTTGAGCGTATGAACCAAAAAGTGCTACTCGCTTAACTCCGAATTGCTTTAACTGCTTTTTGTGCGACTCCAATTGTTTAATTATGAATTCTTTGGTAAGCATAGTGAATAAAAGAGCATTGAGATTTTTAATCATTTCGCATCTGTGTGAAAACCTGATTTTCCAGCCCGGACGGAGCACACTATTTTTTGTGTATATTTGGGGCTTTTCTGCGTGTGTACTTTTGTTGCTTTCCGATACAGTTTTATATGCTTTCCAACGTGTCAATATGTGATACGTGAAGATTTAGAGGCGAGTATACGTGCATTTAAGCGCCGTCTAAAACATCCTATTTATGACACTGATGATTACTTTGCGCTTACCAAAGATAAGCGTCAGCGAGTGCTTGATGATTTCAACACAGTTATTTTATTACTTCGTTCTATTGGCTATGACCATCGTAAATTGCGTGGTTGGTGGAAAGATTCTGATGAGCGTTTCCAAGAGGGATTCCTTTCTTTGTGGTTGTCTGTGTACGTGGTGAACATTTACGTTACTACTTTGGGAACTAACCGAGTTATTGATACTTTTCTAAACGATCCTTTGCAGGGAAAAAAAGGAGTGCTAAACCAGTTTCGCGGAGAGCACAGATTGATTGCTCATAAGCGTCTGCTTTTACGATTCCTTCCTCGAGCGGTAAAACTTAAGATAGCCTCTGAACTAATGAAACGCTATCCTCTGGAGTTACGTGGCGAGTTGCATAGCGCAAGAAAGTATGTGAAATTCCGTCTATTGCAACTCTGGTTACCCACTCAATATTTTTTTGTTAAGTTATTTGCGCACCGAAAGTGGTGGTTCAAGAAAGACTTTCTTGTTAAGGATCGCCACCTAGATGATCTGGAACCATTCCTAAAAAAAGGCGACGTATTGCTACACCGAACCAACTATATGATTCACAACATAACTATGCCAGGATTTTGGAATCATGCTATGATTTATGATGGTAAAGGTCACATCATAGAAGCAACGCCTGGAAAAGTGCGCCGAGTACGTTGGCGCAAAGCAGCAATCGCAGATTATGTTTGTGTGTTGCGTCCGAAATGTTCTGACAAGAAAAAAGATGCTGCCGTTAAGTACGCAAAGAAACAAATAGGCAAACCCTACGACTTCAATTTTGATTTCCTTTCTGACCAAGCATATGTGTGCTCTGAGCTCATACTCAAATCATATCCTTTCCTACGCCCCAAAATAGAGGATATGTATGGTCGAAAAGTTTATCCAGTCATTAATATCTTGGATCTTGTTGAAGAAGAAAAGTTTGAGACAGTATACTTTCTTGACGGTCGACAATTTGCTGGTAGAGTTATTATTGGCACTGCCAAAGAACTTCTTGAAACAAAGTATCGCTTGCGATGGGATCTGATGAAAAAATGAACGTTATACAGTACGCAATCGTTACCTATGCTCGCTCTTGGTCGGCGCTTGCGGCAGTGCGTAGCTTAGGGGATCGCGGAGTAAGGTGTATCGTGGCGGATTCTGTTGCGTTTGGAGCAGCAACATTTTCTAAGTATGCCGAGTCTAGTTTTGTATATCCTGACCCTGCTGATGAGCGCGAGTTCATCAAGTGCTTAGTTAATAAGTGCGTTGACATTCATAAAAAAACTGGGGGAAACATCCTGCTCTGTCCTATCCATGAAGAAGTATATGTTATTTCTCGCCATCGCGACCGTTTTCCTGCCTACGTGCACTTTGTTTTACCAGAGGATGATATGCTACAACGCATACAACACAAAGGAGACTTGATAGCGTTAGCAAAGAAATACGATGTGCGTATTCCTCCCTCGTGGTATGGTGATGTCAAAGACGCACACACATTACCTGGTGGACTAAGTTTTCCTGTTTTTATCAAGCTCCCTGAGAGCTCGGGAAGCACCGGCATCTACCGTGCCGATGACGAACAAGCGTACGCTGATATCATCAAGAATCTATCTGGCAAAGTAGTCATCCAGTCATTTGTGGAAGGTATCGATTATTGTTGCTGTTGTCTGCTCCAAGAAGGTCGCGCAGTAGTAATAATAAATTACAAGGCTTTGCGCACATATCCTTTTCGTGGAGGTACTAGTGTGTATCGAAAAACTATTCATAATCCTGACATAGACCGCATGGCCAAGCGCTTATTGATGAATGTGGGGTGGAACGGTGTCGCAGAACTAGATTTTCGTATCGGCCCTGACGGCAAAGTCTACCTTATCGAGGTAAACCCACGTTTTTGGGGTGGACTAAATCATGCTGTGAAGGCCAACGCAGACTTTCCGTACTTGGTTTGGCGGATGGCAGAAGGAATCACATTGCAACCTATTGAGAATATTGACCGAAAAGTACGCACAAGAAACTTTGTGGGAGCACTTGCTTCCACAATTGAAGAGATGACCTCTATTCACAAACCAGGCCCTGCTTGGAAAGATTTTTTGAAGCGTCCAAGGTGGAAGACGGGCAAGCTTGCAATTACGTCACTATTCAAGACGATACCATTGTTCAGAAAATATATCGTGCGACGATATCTGAAACAAAAATCTTTCGATGATATCTACGACCCTAAGGATCCTGGAGCGCTAGCAGGCCTTGCGTTTCCACTTGCCGTCTACGCAAAATATGGAAAGATTAACGAAAAACTACTCGTCTCAACATCGGCCAAGAAAGTACTAGACTAATCACATATTTCCTGCAAAGAAGTGACTGGTGCGTGGAGTAAACAAGTGGTGGCGTTCACATACTAGTTGCTCGCACGTAGTTTTATATAACATGTTTATGAGGACGCTATCATGAACATGCAAGCAAAGACTTGGGCGACTTACATTTCTTGTACCGTGTTATTCATAGGCACTTCTTGGGCGCTGTGGTGGTATGCGCGCATGATGTATGTTTTGATATTGGTGTACACAGGCAATATCATCGGATACATACTACATTTGCTCGTTCCTCTCGGCGCGTTAATTATGATTGTCCTTGCTGCAATTCATACCAAAAAAACTTTTTCACCGCGAGTGCAAACCATATTGTATTGGGTGTCAGCAGCAGGCGCGGTCAGTTGGATTGCTTACTACATGTTATTCTCTTCTAATATGGGAATGGGTGTGATGGAAGTTTCGTGGTATTTGGTTGCACTGACGTGGCTGTGCTCAGCATGGGTTCTGCGCTCAGAGAACTTAGAACAGAGAATTGCAGGTATTATGCTTGGCGGCATATATGCGTTATTTTTTGCTTTCAATTTGTACTCACTTTTCACCGGAGCTATCGGAAACTACATCCCTACCACTCACCTTGCAATAGTTGTAGGGGCTGTAGGAATGATACTGTATGCCGCGGTGTATGCGCTGGACTTAGCACTCCAAAAGCCCCCTTTACAAACAGTATTTGCT
Organism: Candidatus Woesearchaeota archaeon; assembly: GCA_007116645.1. Taxonomy (GTDB): domain Archaea; phylum Nanobdellota; class Nanobdellia; order Woesearchaeales; family SKIA01; genus SKIA01. Next base: position 7,364 of record SKIA01000011.1, on the reverse strand, counting down.
GTGGTTATGACACTATTGGTAATTGGTATGGCAGGCGCTGCCGGGATGGAATTTCTTGGGATAAATCAACACTATCAAGAGCAAGAAGACAAGAGAGGTTGTGTGCACGGCTCATCATTTATTTGCGATCGCGGCAGTCACGGACATTATTCTGCTCACCTGGCTTCTAACGGTTCGCTAAGAGTATCCATTCCTTTGCGCGGAGAGAACATAGAATTGCTTGACATCAACATTCACAGTGAGTTTTGTCAAGAACAAACCTGTACGTTACTAGAGCCATGCAACGACATCAGAGGATATGAAGTAACATGGATGGGATGTCCTATTTCTGCAGAAGACAGCTCTTTTCCTCAACGAGGAGATATTCCGTTGAACATAACCTTTACTTGGAGTGAAGATGGAGAAATACTAACTGCTTACAGAGAAGTAGAAGTCAAAGTTAACCATGCAACACCCACATGCAGCAATGCAAATGAGTCTTTGAGCTTTCCTAGTGTGGAGAACAGACCTCTTATAGGAAATACATCTGCACCCGTAACGATGGTTGTCTTTAGTAGATATTCACAGCATGGACACCATTTTTTTGAAAACATTCTTCCTGAACTACAGCCGTACATTGATAACGGAACCCTCAGAATCAGTTTTCGCACCAATACCATGCGACATCGCTATAACGAACCTACCACCTCTGATATAGCGGCGGATTGTGTGTACAGACTCACAGGGGATTCAGCTTATGTAGCGTTTCATAACAAGCTACTCGCGCACAATCCTCGCGCCGTTATAATCGGCTACTCTGAGTTAGAACACCTCACAGAATATGCTTTAGAACTAGGAGTGGCCGAGGAAGACTTCTTGTCGTGTGTAGATGATGAAGACCGTAGTGGTATGCAAAGAAGAGAACAAGATTATTGCGCTGTTAAGGACCTTGAAATCGAAGGTGATGTTACCTCATACGTGAACACGCAAGGCGACCACCGCATATATAGAATTCCTTCTGGGGCGACGATAACACCCTACATCGAAGCGATAGAATCCATCAATTAGAAATGTGCCAGCCCGGACGGGGCATTAACTTTCTAACTCTCTTACCACAACTCACAAACACCACAGCGCATCCAAACCGACGTGGAGCAAAAGAGCAACTCCCAAATATCTTACTCGCCTATTCCTAAACAATGCAAGGCCAGCATAGACGGGAAACATAAACCATCGATGCAGTGGATGCGTGGTTATGCTACAACGAGCAGGGTCATAGATTGGGTCTGCGAGCAAGTGATCAATATCGATAAGGTGTGATGCAAACACTGCCAACACAATGCCTTTCTTGTCTTGTTTAAACAAAGGATCAAAACGAGCAATGAGTCCAATGAGTGCGAGGTTTACGATGAGATGAACAAGAATGTTTGGCATACCTGAAGAAAATCACGAAGACTACATAATTGTTTTGCGCAATTAATCTTTAAGTCCCAACAAGAAATGCGTGAACGCAGCCACTGCGGTCGGCGCACAACTCTCGGGTTTTTCAGTTATCAATTCCTTAATTTCAGACAACGTAAACGCTTGCATGTACTGAATTTCTGTCTCGTCTAATGTAAGGTCAGCAACATCAAGCGGTTTTTTCGTAGTAAACACGCGAAACGTCGCGCGCATGTTTCCGTCATCATACGAAAACGTATTCACGACCTCAAGCGCAGCAACAACCCCAATCTCTTCTTGCATCTCGCGCTTGGCAGCGTCAAGAAAAGTTTCACCAGAAGCGCACGTTCCACCAACACCGCACACCCACACACCGGGAAATGGATGTTTCGTTGCAGAACGCATCGCAATCAAAAACTTGTCATCAAACGTACGAGGAATGATGAGGGATGCTTTGTGATTAAAAAACTCTTTTCGCCAAGAATCCTTTGAACGAACGGCAACGACGTCACCAACAAAATCTACTTCGTCTATGTGTTCCACACAATCTTTCCTTCATTTCATAACTTAAGCTTTTCGGGCGATACTTTGATAAGCAACAAACCACCCACAACACACATGGATGGGAGCAGGCATTTTGTCAAACCGGGGTTCATCGAAGTCTATTGCGGAGCGATGAAAAGCGGAAAGACACGAGAACTCCTCCACCGCCTTGACCAATTCTCATATCTTGAAGGAGTAGAAGTACTCTTAGTAAAGCACGGAGCAGACACGAGAAGCAAAGGAGTATACACACGAGCAGGAAAGGAACTGCCGTGCATTGCCGTGCAAACCGCATCAGATATCTTACCTTACGTCAAAGAACACCACCGCGTCATCGCAATTGACGAAGCACAGTTTTTTGACGAAACACTCATTGACGTTATCTTAGCACTCACCAAACACCGAAGGCACGTTCTGGTCGCAGGCCTTGAGATGAACTACCGCGCAGAACCATTCGGGATCATGCCGCTAATCATGTGCCATGCAACACTCATTCACAAACAACACGCCATCTGCGAAATTCCGGGCTGCAACAACATCGCAACCCTGCCGCAGAGAATTAAAAATGGCAAGCCAGCACACTACGACGAGCCACTCGTAGTAATTGACGGAGAAGAACGATACGAAGCGCGATGCGTACACCACCACGTTGTGCCAGGAAAACCACAAACATCATTGCCAGTTGTGAACAACACGCTTAAGGAATTTTATTAGTTCTTAAACTCTTGAGGAAGTACGTTGTACAACAGCTTTTTATCTTGCGAAGAAAGTTTTTTGAAACTGTAACTAATGAGTGCGTGCATCTCTTTTTCTGCATCCTTTATGCCTTGTGAGAAAGAGTTTTTCTCAAGACTTGTGAGTGCTCGAGCAAAAAACTCTTTGGTACCAAGCCGCAGACCAGAGATAAAAGAAAACCGTTCCCGCAAGTTCTTAATCACTTGTATACTGCGACCTTGCAACATGATTTCTGGAGTTGTGGTATGAGGATCTTTTGCCTTAGCAAGAATAGCCACGAATTCTTCAAGATATGCTCCGATTAGTGGTGCTTGAATCTGCATGCTCGCAAAATAACAATATAGATTTATAAACCATAGCGTCAACAAAGGCTGTATAGGGGTGAGATAATGGCAAAAAAAGCTACTAAGAAATCTACCAAGAAAAAAACCGTTGCTAAACGAACCGCGTCAAAAACGAGCAAACCACAATCCGTGGCAGCAGAACCTGCTCCTCGATATGAACCAAAAGACGAACACCTTGTGCTATCGCACTTGATGTACATTCTTTTCTTGTTCGCGGCAGGACTAGCAGCTGTGTTTACCGTACAATTCTTAATGGAAAAGGCAACTGTTCCAGAATATTACGGCGTCGCAGCACTTATATTCTTGGGATGGGCATTCGTATTCAAAGTGTTCGCACACAGAGTACACGCACCGCACCACTAAAACATTTTTTATACTCTCTTTATTTTTCTTTTACTTATGACTGAGAAGACTGCAGGACAACAACTACAAGAAAGACTGTTTACAAAGAAACAACACGCACACAACCTTTTGGACGCAACAGAAGTAGAAGCGTTCGCACAAGAATACAAAACCTTTCTCTCAGAAAACAAGACAGAACGAGAAGTCATCACAACACTAGTAGCGTTAGCAGAGAAAGCAGGCTTTGCAAACATCGCAAACGTTGGAGGCGTTGAAGCAGGAAAAACGTACTACAAAGTTGATAACAACAAAAACCTCGCACTCGTACGCTTCTCCGGACTCAAATCAATTCACGCAGTCGCAAGCCACGTGGACAGTCCATGCCTGCACCTCAAACCATATCCTCTAGCAGAAAGCAACAAGCTAGGAATGCTCAAAACACATTATTACGGAGGAGTCAAAAAATACCAATGGCTCAACATCCCCCTCGCATTAAGAGGAGTTGCGCACACACAAGAAGGAACAAGAGTAGACGTGCGCCTTGGAGAAGACGGTCCGTGCTTTACCATCCCAGACCTGCTCCCGCACCTCGCAAAAGACCAACTCAAAAAAGAAGCAAGAGAAGTAGTGAGTGGAGAACAACTCAACGCAATTGCAGCAACAATCCCGTACGAAGACGAAAAAGTTAAAGACAAAGTAAAGCTCGCACTCGCAATCAAACTCAACGAACAGTACGGCCTTACAGAAGAAGACTTTCTCTCAGCAGAACTCAGCCTTCTCCCTGCAGGACCCGCACGAGACGCAGGCATTGACGCATCACTCATCCTCGGATACGGACACGACGACAGAAGCTGCACGTACGCATCAGCACGAGCAATCCTTGACGCAAAAAAAGCAACGCACACACAAATAGCACTGTTTTACGACAAAGAAGAAATTGGAAGCTACGGACGCACAGGAGCACAAAACCTGTTCATGCAACGACTGATTGAAGAACTCTTAGAACTGTCAGAAACAGACCTCAGACCAAGCCAAGTATGGGAGAAAACAAACATTCTCTCAGCAGACGTCACCGCAGCAGTAGATCCAAACTTCTCAGACGTACACGACCCCTCAAACGCCACCTACATCGGCTACGGAGTAGCAATAGAAAAATACGGTGGCTCAGGAGGAAAATACTCAACAAACGACGCCGACGCAGAATACATGCACGCACTCACAACACTCTTCAAACAACACAACGTGCCCTGGCAAACAGGAGAGCTCGGAAAAGTAGATCAAGGAGGAGGCGGAACGATAGCAATGTTTTTGGCACGCCACGGAGCAAACGTCGTCGACATGGGACCAGCAGTCTTAGGCATGCACGCACCGTACGAACTCCTTGCAAAACACGACCTGTTCAGCACGTACAAAGCATACAACACCTTCTTTGAACATTCGCTACCGAAATAGTGCATAAGGTTTAAGAAAACGCAAAGCATACTCTTGTTGTGATCGCAAACCACGGCATGGGAGCAAACCCCTCGCTGTATGACCAAAGAAGGCAAGAACGCCTCGCATATCAACCAATAGAGTACTTAACAGCTCTTGAGCCATTGAGATACGCAGAGCGCGTACGAAGAGGAGAATTCTCAGTTATTAGCAAACCAAACGCCTTTTACGAGCCAACAGCATTCACGCAAACACTGTACAACCGTTCAGTTAATCCTACTCACTCGCGAGCACAGCTTGATAAAAGAAACGACGACCTCAAGAACATGTTGCGACGACTCCAAGAAAGACGGGACGAATCGTGGCGCCGAGCAGCGTAAATATAGCGGATTTCTAACACACAACTATATAAGATACGGCCAGATTCTTGTAAACAGATGGAACTTATCATCACAGAAAAACCAAGCAGCGCACAAAAGATTGCTGAGAGCCTTGCGGATACGAAACCAAAGAAGATCACAAAAAACAGTGTTTCGTACTACGAACTCACCGTAAACGACCGAGCAGTCGTTGTTGCAAGCGCTGTAGGACACTTATTCACGGTAGCAGAAAAAGAAAAGAAAGGCTGGACGTACCCTGTCTTTGACGTTGAATGGGTGCCAAGTCACGAACAAGACAAAGGCGCTGACTTCACAAAAAAATACCTTACGGTAATTAAGCAGCTAGCAAAAAAAGCTGATACCATCACAATAGCAACAGACTTTGATATCGAAGGAGAAGTTATTGGATACACCATTCTCAAATACGCCTGTAAAAAAGACGACGGGCAAAGAATGAAATACAGCACCGTAACAAAAAAAGACCTGCAAAAAAGCTACGAGAACAAAATGCCAACACTGGCATGGGGACAAGCATACGCAGGTGTCACACGACACGAGCTAGACTGGTACTACGGAATCAACCTCTCGCGAGCACTCACGCTCGCAGTAAAAACCACTGGCGGATTTAAAATACTCTCCTCAGGACGAGTACAAACGCCAGCTCTCAAAATACTTTCAGAACGAGAAAAAGAGATTCAAGCATTCAAACCAGACCCGTACTGGCAACTAGAACTGCACACACCAGAATTGGTGGCAATGCACGAAACAGACAAGTTCTGGAAACAAGAAGAAGCAACAACAGCACAAAACAACGTCACAAAAACTGCAGAGATAGAATCAATAGAAACAAAGCAATTCCAACAAGCACCACCGCATCCTTTCGACCTTACTAGCCTGCAAACAGAAAGCTACAGAAGCTTTCGCATGAGTCCAAAAGAAACCATGCAGCACGCACAAGACTTGTACAGCGCAGGATATATCAGTTATCCCAGAACCTCAAGCCAGCAACTCCCAGAAGAAATCGGGTATCAAGACATCCTCAAAGCTTTGTCAAAACAAAAAGCGTACGGAGAGCTTGCACAATCACTTCTCGCAATTAAGAAACTTAAGCCAAACAACGGCAAAAAAACTGATCCTGCACACCCGGCAATCTTCCCAACAGGAGCTGCGCCAAGCAAGATGCGAGATAGAGCAAAAAATGTCTATGACATTATTGTTAGAAGATTCATGGCAACCTTTGGAAGTCCAGCAACCAGAGAAACCATGAAGATAAAGCTTGAGAGCGGAAAAGAAATCTTCCAAACCAGCGGGACACGAACAGTAGAGCCAGGATGGCACGTCTACTACGGACCGCACGTAAAACTCAAAGAAGAAGAACTCCCATCATTAAAGCAAGGACAAACACTCAAGGTAGACAAGACTGAACTCTTAGAAAAAGAGACGCAACCACCAAAGCGCTACACGCCATCAAGCATTATCAAAGAACTAGAAAAACGCGGTCTGGGAACAAAAGCAACCCGGGCAGATATCGTTGAAAATTTATTTAATAGAGGATACGTGCACGAAGACAGCATTCAAGTAACAGAAATAGGAATGCTCACCATCCAGACACTAGAAAAATATGTTCCAGAAATCATTGATGAGCAGCTCACAAAACAAATAGAAGAAGACTTGGAAGGAATACGAGAAGAATCAACCACTCCAGAAAAAGTCCTTACACAAGCAAAAAGCCACCTCACAAAAGTCCTTGAGAACTTCAAAAAGCACGAAAAAGAGATCGGCAAAGAACTCATGGACGCAGAAAAAGACACCCGAGACGCAAGAACCATTCTCGGAAAGTGTACTGAGTGCGACGACGGAGAACTACAAATACGAAAAGGACGATTCGGACTCTTTGTTGGCTGCTCAAACTACCCCGACTGCAAAAACACTTTCAACCTCCCATCAGGAGCACTCGTTAAACCATCAGGAGAGACGTGTCCTGAATGCGGTATCCCAACAGTGCTAGCAAAAAGAAAGAAAAGCGGCTGGCAAACACTTTGTATCAATAAAGAATGCAAGAGCAAAGGCCTCTCAAAAGAAGCAGAAGAGCGCAAAAAAGAAGTGGAAGTCGGAGACAAGACCTGTCCTAAATGCGAAAAACCACTCATGGTACGAAAAAGCGCTTACG
>SKIA01000028.1 GCA_007116645.1 Candidatus Woesearchaeota archaeon | reverse complement strand
TACTTGTGATTAACAAACAAGACTTGCTCTCTGATGAGCAAAAACAGAAGATCAAGAACACGCTAGACCCTGATGTGTTTATCAGCGCACACAAAAAAATTGGTACTGAAGAACTCAAAGAAATCATCTTTCACAAACTCGGATTTATGCGCATCTGGATGAAAGAACCGGGAAAAGACGCAGACCTTGAAGAACCACTTATTGTGCGTAAAGGATCGACCATTCGAGACGTTGCAAGAAAAATTCATCGAGATTTTGACCAGAAATTTAAGTTTGCGCGGGTGACAGGACCGTCAGCGAAGTTTGACAATCAAAAACAAGGACTCACTCATGAGCTGCTTGACAATGATATTGTGGAACTGCACTTGCGTTAGTTCCACAAAACACGAATTGTTTCACACTTCTTGGTATTGTTGAATTGCACCTTCGGTGATTCAACAAAACGTGATTGGAAATCACGGCATTGTTGAATGACATCTTTGGTGTTGTGCACGACTACTTTTTGCGTGCTAAGAGGAGTTCTCCCACATTATGCACTTCAATAAGGTTAGTGGCGCCTGCTTGTAGGGTGTCGATGCCTGCGGTTGCGATGATCACGTCTGAGTCTTTCAAAAGCTTTGCATCTACGGCGGACTGCACTGCTAATCGAACCATTTTCCGAGACCCTGTGGGTTTACGATTAAAGGTGATGGGTGTGACGCCCCAGCTAAACTGCAGTTGACGCTTAACGTGCTCATCATGGGCAATACCGATAATAGGTACTTTTGGACGAAAACGAGAGATCATGCGCGCAGTAAATCCTGAAGTGGTCGCTGTGATGATTGCGTCAATGTGTAAATTCACAGAGAGATCGTACGCCGCGTTACTGATTGCTTCTGCAATCTCAATTTTTGAGTCTGATACTCGCTCAAGGCGGGTAGTAAATGACAAGTCCATTGTATTTGCAATGGCACTCATCGTTGTTATGGATTCAGCAGGGTATAAGCCCACAGCAGTTTCTTGCGAGAGCATCAGACAATCTGCGCCATCAAGAATAGCGTTTGCAACATCAGAAGCTTCTGCGCGAGTAGGGCGTGAATTTCGGGTCATGCTCTCAAGCATTTGTGTCGCAACGATAACAGGCTTTGCAGCACGATTACACTTTTCAATAATTTGTTTTTGCACCAGAGGAACTTCTTCAAGAGGAATCTCAACGCCAAGGTCTCCGCGAGCAATCATGATACCGTCAGAGGCAGCGATGATTTCATCAACTTTCTGAACACCTTCGGCACTTTCAATCTTTGCGATAATCAGAATGTCGTCACCAACGACTTTTCGGCACACGTCAACATCTTTTTTGTTGCGCGTAAACGATAATGCCACAGCATCGATTCCTTGCGTTAATGCAAAGCGCAAGTCCTTTTTGTCTTTTGCATCAAGAATAGGAAAACTGGTTTGTGCACGAGGCAAAGTAACCTTTCGTCGGTCAATAAGCACGCCGCCATCAAGCACTTTAATTTGTGCAACGCCGTTTGAAACGCCTTCAACAATAGCAGTCATAGCGCCATCGTCAAGCAAGACAGGAGTGCCTTTTTTCAGTTCAACATCGTGCGACAAATGCGGCATGGTTTTGTGTTTTTTTAATGAAAGAGAAAAGACGTCGTCGACTTCAAGCTCGCGAGGAGTCTCAATGCCAAGCAATCGCAGCTCAGGACCGGACGTATCAACAAGGATTGCGACATCGCTTGAAACGCTACGAGCAGTCTTAATCAGCTCACTCCATTGTTCGTGGTTTCCGTGAGAAAGATTAATGCGAAAAGCGTTAGTTCCTGCCTTAACAAGACGAGTCATCGTCTCTTTCGTAGCAGTGGCAGGCCCTAAGGTTGCAAGTATCTTCGTGCGTTTCATCACTTTGATTGAACACCACATCGTTTAAATACCTATAGGGTTATCGTTTCAAGTATGGAAGTCGACTTTAAACGAATGCAAACTCAAATTACTGAGTTCTTCCAAAAGCAACCACGCTACGTCCTTTATGGTTCAGGCCTTATCATCCTTGGAATACTGCTCATAATCATCGGATTCATCGCGCTATAAAAATAATGTTTGAACTCTTCATCGCACTCACAGGAATCGTTATCGGGACTATCACTGATATTCAAAAACGAGAAGTTCCTGACTGGGTCAATTTCTCGCTCATAGGAGCAGGCCTTGGTATTTCAACATTATACAGTATTCACCTTAACAATTACTGGATTATCGCATTTTCACTCACAGGACTTGCGGCAGGATACGCAATCGGAGCGCTCATGTACTACACAGGACAATGGGGCGGCGGAGACGCAAAAATGATTATGGGAATTGGCGCACTCACAGGCCTTCCTTTCCTCCCATCATGGTGGGGACAAACACCATTTTTCGCACTCTTTTTGCTGCTCTCAGTATTCGCAGGAGCAGCGTACGGAATTGTGTGGATGTTTGTGTTGTTTATCAAACACAGAAAACGAGTACTAAAACGACTCTCAGAACGACTCCACACCAAAAACATGATTCGCACACGCATAGCCATTATTATCGCAGCAGTAATAATTGCCGCCACAGGATTCTTTTTTCCTGGACCAATCACGTTCATGTTTGTTGTCCTCGCAGCACTCTTATACTTGACATTCTATTTTTCCCTCGCAGTCAAAGCAGTTGAAGAAACGTGCTTTGTGCAACAAAGAAGCGTTGACAAACTCGTCGAAGGAGACTGGATGGTAGAAGACGTTAAGAAAGGAAAAAAAGTACTTGTGCAAGCGACATCTTCAGGGATTACCAAAGAACAACTAGAAATCCTCAAAAAACACAAGATCACAGAAGTAACCATCAAAGAAGGAATTCCGTTCGTACCAAGCTTTCTTATTGCCTTTCTCATCGCATGGTACCTGTACCACTTTAACGTCCCACTGTTGTTCTGGCTCTAAACGCTTAAAAACTTCTCTTCGCTCCACTGTTAATGGCCGTAACAGACTTATTAATCGCACAAGCAACGCGAGCGCTTAACGAATCGCCAAGAATCAGCCGATGGGCGCCCCAAGAAGATATGCGAGTAGAACTACGCAGACTCAAAAAAGGAGAGGGACTTATTTGGACGAATGGAAAAAGCATCGAAGCATACCTTCCCGCACAAAACACTATATTGCTCACAAACATGGGATATAACATCACAGGGTCTGCTCTGTGTCTTGATGACGTTGTTATCAACAAAGCCTACGCTCACCTCTCAAAAAGTCTTTCTGAACCAGTACAGCGAGATGTTGTAAGCAGAACTCTTGCGCTCTCACCATATTCTGGCCTTGGAATACTCTCAGCACGAGACGTCGCAGACCTTGCACAGTACAAATAGTTTCATTTTGTCATCACGGCACGCTCTTTGGCTTACGAAGAGATTATGGTGTTTTTGCTTGCTATATGCTCCAACGTGACTGTCTATGCTCTATTGATGGAACGCTTAAGAATTTAAACGACTTGGAAGGCGTGATGACACAATCAACAGTTAGACCCACATCAGTAAGTTTTGAAGAGCAAGTACAACGTTTAGTGGACATTGCACAATACCACGACAGAGTGGGCTATTTTCTTGAGCTCGCTCAGCAAGCACAACACTCACTCAAAAGTTCTGCTCCTTTTCCACGAATACAACGAAATCAAGGTCTGTTAGTATTAGATGGTTTGCAGGCGCATCTTCTTGTTCCTGAACGCTCTCATATTTCATGGAGTTCTGGTAGTTACTCTGTTACCGGAAAATCGCTGACATTAGGTCCGCTTTCCCCTCCATTCGCTCCTTTTTTTGAAGGGGGTTATCTGCATAATAACAATGTACAGGTTGAAGAGCGTGTGGTTGACCAGATATTTGAGCCTGGACAAATCACAGGAGTGCTTGTTTTGTCTCCTGAGCGCACAAAAAGCGCTCTCAACCTAGCGTACGAACTAAAAAACACCCTCAACCCACTCCAAAGAACATAAAAACACTGCGTGATTCGTCTTTGTTATGGCACGCCTTCCCTTCTACGAAGAAGTAATAGGAGAACTTTCAGAGCAAGAGCTCTCAAAAGAACAATTACAACACAGAAAAATCGCTCTGACAAGAAAACACGGCCTAAAAAAAATCCCATCAGACATCGATATCTTGCTGAACGCAACCCTTGCGGAAAGAAAACAAATGGGCCTACTCTCAAAACCCATGCGCACACAAGCAGGAGTGTCGCCAATAGCAATCATGAGTGCTCCCTTGCCATGCCCACACGGAAAGTGCACCTTCTGTCCTGACCACCTAAAAGAAGGAATTCCGATGAGCTACACAGGAAAAGAACCTGCGAGCATGCGCGGAAAACGATGGAAGTGGGATGCGTACTACCAAACCTTCAACCGCCTAGAACAATACGTCTCGCAAGGACACAGCCCGCACAAATGCGAGATTATCGTGATGGGAGGAACCGTTCCAAGCTATCCTCTTGAATATCAACAGACATTTTCTTATGACTTGTTCAAAGCACTAAACGACTTTGGAGACTTGTTTTACCCGACAGGAGAACTAGATCTTGATTTCTTCAAGGAATTTTTTGAACTGCCAGGAGACCTCAAAGACGCAGAACGCGAAGAACGAATTAAAGATCGCATGCATGCATTAAAAATGCAAGACTACACGCGAGATGTAGAATTTGAGAAAACCCGTAATGAACGAAACCCGATTCGCTGCGTAGGCCTCACCTTTGAGACAAGGCCTGACTGCGGACTATTGCCGCACGGAAACTTGTTGCTAAAGTTTGGCGCAACACGCATAGAGCTTGGCGTACAGTCAGTATATGACGAATCCTTGTTGATAACAAATAGAGCGCACGACTCAGAAATGAACAAAGAAAGCATCAGGGTCTTGCGAGATTTAGGATTTAAACTCAACTTCCACCTTATGCCTGGACTTCCTGGTGCTGATAAAAAAAGGATTTCGTACGAAAAAGACCTTGAAGGAATGAAACAAATATTCACAGACCCAGACTATCGCCCAGACATGGTAAAACTCTATCCGTGCATGGTCATGCCAAACACGCCACTTGAACAAGACATGAAATCAGGAGTGTTTGAACCAATGGAAACACAAGAAGCAATCAAGATGCTCCGAGAACTCATGCCACTCATCCCAGAATACTGCCGAATCATGCGCGTACAACGAGACATCCCTACATACAGAACCGTGGGAGGTGTTGACAAAACAAACCTTCGGCAGATGGTCAATGATGAGCCAGTACTGTGCCGAGACATCAGAGCACGAGAAGTAAAAAACCAAGTCGTAGATGATAACGACGTTGAAATAGTTGTGCGAGAATACGAAGCGTCCAACGGAACAGAATACTTCATCTCAGCAGAAGACGTCAAGCAAGACGTTATCATAGGCTTTTGCCGCCTGCGCTTTCCAGGACAATTTTTACGGCCAGAAATCACTAAAGAATCAGCACTCATTCGAGAACTGCACGTGTACGGACACTCAACACCACTCACCAAAGACGGCGTAGTACAACACCGTGGATGGGGTGGAAAGCTGCTTAAAAAAGCAGAAGAGATTGCTCGCGAGCACGGAAAAAACAAGATGGTAGTTATTAGTGGCGTAGGCGTTAGGGCGTACTACCAAGATAAACACGGTTACCATCACGAAGGACCGTACATGGTCAAAGAGCTGTAAACAACACCTTTTTAGCTCTACACGTTTTGGTATAGGATATGTGGCAAGAACTCCTAAAGCAACTTCTGATCGGAGTAATCATTGTGTACGTGCTCTTTGGCGCGTACCTGTACTTTGCACAAAAAAGCCTCATCTACTTTCCTGACAATACCCTACATAGTGAATGTCACGCGTTTAGTGAACGAGCAGAACATAACAACACGCGCATGTATATTGAGCGAGGAGATGACAGAGTGCTTGTTGTGTATCACGGTAATGCGGGCCGCGCATGCGACCGAACATATCTGAGCGAGTTCTCAGAGAGAACACTTGTTCTTGTAGAATACGAAGGTTATGCCGGCCAAGGAGTGCCAAGCAGTAACGCACACCACCAGAACGTGCGCGACGTACATGAATGGCTTTTGACACAAGGATTCTCAGATGTCGCAGTGCTTGGAGAAAGCCTTGGAACAGGGCTTGCAGCATACCACGCAAGTCTTGGAGGAGTGGGCCGAGTCGTGCTTGTTGCTCCGTACACGACGCTCGCAGCAGTTGCGCAACATCATTATCGTGTCTATCCAGGACGGTTATTACTTCGCGAGCAATACTCAACAGAATCGCTACACTCGTTTGATGGTGACATCCTTGTCGTGCACGGGAGTACTGATAACATCATTCCTGCGCACTTGAGCGAGTCATTGCCAGGAACGCGCGTAATAGTCGAGGCAGGCCATAACGACTTGCTCCACCATTCTGACGTGCGCAAAGTAATCACAGAAATACTTGCCTGACTTTTTCGGCCCCACCGGAAAACTTTATAAGGGGTCAATGTCCAGTAAGGAATGTAGTGATGCCCGAGCCGGGACTGCAGTGAAAAGATGGTGATTAAAGATCTTCTCAATAAAGTGAGTTCTCCTGAGGAGAAAAACGACCCTAAAGTCGCTGCGCTGCGAGAAAAACTCGCTGCACTGCAACAGTCAAAACAGCCTGCGCAGCAACCAGCACCTGCACAAACGCCAGTGCCTCCAAAAAAAGAAGCTCCAAAGCTTGACAAGGACGTACAATCACTTGCTACAGCTTCTCTTGAAGAACAAAAAAAGTTTGCGCAGCAAGAAGACCCGATGCTCATGCTCAAAGAAGAGCGCACACAAAAACTTCTGACAAAACAAGTTTCTGAGCTTATTGAAGTAAATACTGAATTGCAAAAACGACTCAAACAACTAGAGCAAGAAAAGCAAAAAACCGCTCAAGAGATTGAGAAGACGCAAAAAAAGAATCTTGAGATTGAAGAAAAAATGAAGATTATTGACCAGCGCCTTGAGAAATTCATGGGCTTGTACGAAATCATCACGAACCAGTACAACCCGTTTCACGAAGAACAAAAAGATCTTCCTGTGCCACAACAACCAATTCCTTCTCAACCCCCTGCAAAAGTAAAACTTGCAGACGGACTTACGGGAGCAGAAGAAGAAGTAGAGTTCTCGCCGGGAAGCATGAGTTCTGAGAACGCACAAAAAATGCAACAACTCCTTGCTGAGCTTGAAGCAGCAGAAAAAGAAAAACAAAAAGCACTAGAACCCGCAGTAGTAGAAAAAAAAGAAGAAGCAATCGCTGAGCAATCAACAGAGCAACTCCACGAGCTCCTTGGAGGCTTTGAAGAACGACTCAAACAATACCTTGACCTATCGCTACAAGAAAAACTACACGCGACATTCGCGGGCCTTGAAGAAGTTCTGAATCAAGAAATACAAGAAGCAGTCAAAGGAGAAGTCTCAAAACTCAAAGAGCACGAAGACATTATTTCCTCAGCGCTCCAAGAAATTGAATCATTACAAAGTACCGACGAAGCATTTGAGACAGCAAAACAAGAAGTAGTATCAGAAGTACAAAAAACAGACGATCTGATCAAAACCATTCCGCCAAACCTTTACTTTCGCCTCGCAGACGGACGCGTACTCAAATCCAAACAAGACCTAGTCGTGGCATTAAGAGAAATGCCTCAAGAAGCATTTGACGCACACGTCACAAAAGAGTTCAACCACTTTGCTGACTGGCTTACTCTTGCCTTAGAGGATTCTGCGGGCGAAGAGCTGCGAAACAAGAGCCGTGATGAAATGATTTCTCTTCTCGAAGACAAGTAGCTTTTCGGTGGTTCCGAAAAACAGAAATATATATAAAGGCCATTTCTTCTTAAAGGTTAACAATACCAGTATACGTTATACTATACTGGAGTGGTGTATTGATGAGACGTATGAATAGAAAAGCAGCAGAGAATGTAGTCGCGTCACTTATACTCTTCATCGCAGTCATGGCACTTGCCACAGCAACCACTGTAGTCTTCAAAAACTACCTCGACAGAAGCTCATCAGCAGTAAACGAACAACAATCACGATCACAAGACGTGATGAGAACCAACTTCTTCATACCAATAGTCAGCTACAACAACGTCGACACCACACGCATATACGTCAAAAACACTGGCTCAACAAGATTTGCACCCGAAGACATGGACGTGTACATAGACGGGATACGTGTACCCAGAAGCCCAGCAAACAGAAGCATCAGCGTCGTTGCAGACACAGACAACACAAACCCAGGGATCTGGGACCCAGGAGAAGAGCTAGAAATAGAAGTATACCAAACATTCACCTCATCAACCACGAGAACAGTTCTCGTCACCGCCCCAAACGGCGTGTCAGCGCGAGAGGAGTTTAGCAGCTAAATGGGCTTTGGAACAGTCTTCACCGTCCTAAGCTTTCTGATGATATTTGCAGGAATGATGGTGCTTGTTGTCTCAACACAACAAACAATCACTGCAAGCGCAACAGAGATACGCCAGCAAACAGAAGCACTCCAACAACAAGCACGAGCAGACATCGCAATTACAAACACACAAACACTCGGAGTGCAAACACTGCTCTGGACAACAACATACCAAGACGAATTCCAACAAGGAACATTTGACGACACCCAAACCACTGGAGACAGAGTGGTTCTTGACGGAGCAAACACAGGAACATACACGAGCATACCATACGACACCATGCACACCTCAAACTACACGCAACTCACCTGGACTGGAATCATCCCCGCAGAAGCAACGCTCACATTCCAAGTGCGCACCGCAAACACCCTGCAAGACCTCCAATCAGCACCATTCGTCGGGCCAGACGGAACCACATCAACAGTGTACGCATCATCAGGAACACCAATTGCAACCGCAAACCAAGAACAACAATACATTCAATGGCGCGCAACACTGCAAACCACCGCTAGCACACCAGAACTCATCAGCGCAACCATCGGAGTGCGAAGAGACGCACCGCACGTACAAATAGAACTAGAAAACACCGGACAAACAAAACTACGCTTTGAAGAAACAACAGTGTACGCAGACGGAGTGCGCATACCAAGCACGGGACGTGTTATACAAACAACGCCGTTTCTTGACGAACGACTCTGGAACCCCACACAAACTATCACGCTCACAACATTCCAAACAGGAACCATCACGATACACAACCAACGAGCACAAGCAACTACAACAGCATAATGGAAACAACACAACAACACCTACTCAACATGCACATCCGCCGAGATGAGCTCGCAAGAAGCATCGGAGGAGGAATACCTAAGTCAAGCCTTACAGTACTTGAAGGACCAGACGGAGCAGGAAAAAGTATTATCGCACAGCGCCTCGCATACGGTTTTTTACAAAACGGATACACTGTAAGCTACTTGTCAACAGAACTTACCACGCAAGGATTCATCGAGCAAATGAGCTCACTAGAATACGACGTCAAATACGAAATGCTCGACGAAAAACTCTTCTTTATCAGCCTGTATCCCTACTATGGACAAGGACGCCTAAGAGAAAATTTCTTAGACATCCTTTTTACGAGCAAAAAACTCTTTGAAAAAGACGTCATCATCCTTGACACCCTCAGCTTTCTGCTCGTTGACGACCACCTCTCACAAGACGACGCGTTTGCCTTCATGCAATTTCTCAAGCGCTTAAACCAACTCGGAAAAACAATCATCCTCGGAGTAGACCCCGAACACATCAACCAACGACTACTCACGCTCATCAGAAGCGCATGCGACATCATCTTGCACCTAGAAATGAGAACCTTTGCAGGAAGCACAGTGCGCGTTATCAACGTAAAACGCTTTAAACGATCAGGAGGGGACGTGCTGACAGCAATCCCCTTCAGAGTAGAACCACAAAAAGGACTCGTCATCGAAATCGTGACGTTCAGCTAAGATGGTAAAAAGAAGACACGCAGACAAAACCGAAGACCTCGGACAAGCAATGGCAAAATACCCACACCTACGAAAATACGTAGAAGAAGTATCTGCCGGCATGGGACAACCGGAATGGGTGATGGAACTCAACAAAAACATGCGCGGAGACCACCCAAGCTACCTGTACCCCGTAGGAGACCCCATCTTTGTACACGTCTTTCGAGACCACGAAAAAGGAAAGATGGTCTACAACGTCATCGAGCCGCGACTCACAGAAGAAGAAGAAAAACTCTACGACAAAATACTCGACAAGATGATCGACCATGCCCACAAATACAAAGTCCCAAACCACATCGAAGACGCAGGAGACATCATCGAAAAAATCTTCAAAGAAGTAGTCAAGATATCAGACAAACAAGCAACCGCAATCGATGGAATAATCGACAGCAAAATACACCTCACACAACTCCAACACGACAACATCTGGTACTACGTCTTTAGAAACCGCGTAGGATACGGAAAAATGGAACCCTTCTTTTACGACCCGTACCTAGAAGATATCCACTGCACCGGCGTTGGAAACATCAAAACAATCCACAAAATCTTTGACATGGTATACACCAACGTAGAATTCAGAGACGACATCGAACTAAACAAATACATCCTTGACGCATCAGAACGAGTAGAAAGACCCGTAAGCGATGCAAACAGCGTCGTAGACGCAATCATGCCAGACGGCTCGCGTGTAAACTTTATTTACGGAAGAGAACTATCGCTAGAAGGATCAAGCTTTACGGTACGTAAATTCTCAGAAGTACCCGTAAGCATCATACAAATCGTGAACTGGGGAACCATGAGCGCAGAAGTTGCAGCATACCTATGGCTATGCCTTGAAAACGGCATGAACATTTTCGTATGCGGAGAAACAGCAAGCGGAAAAACAACGACGCTCAACGCATCAGCAGCATTCATCAAACCAGACGACAAAGTATACACCGTAGAAAACACCCCAGAAGTAACCATGCCACAAGAAACATGGCAACACCTCGTCACAAGAGAAGCTGGAAAAGACACGGACGTCACCATGTTCACCTTGCTTATCGCGGCTCTTCGTTCACGTCCAAACTACATCATCGTAGGAGAGATCCGTGGAGAAGAAGGAAACGTTGCATTCCAAGCGATGCAGACAGGACACCCAGTGATGAGCACGTTTCACGCAGGAAACCCACACACCATGATTCAGCGCCTCACAGGCCACCCTATCAACGTACCCATCGCATCAATTGACAACTTAAATGTCGTACTCATCCAACAAGCAGTAAGCCACGGAGGAAGAATGGTGCGCCGAGTACTCTCAATCACAGAAATTGAGCGATATTACGACGCAGAAAACAAGGTTATCACCAGAGAAGTATTCTCCTGGGATCCCGTAAACGACGTACACCGATTCAGAGGTTTGTACAACAGCTACATCCTTGAGAAAAAAATCGCGTCAATGCTCGGATACGCAGACACCAGAGATATCTACAACGAGCTTGATAGAAGAAAAAGAATCATTGAGCGAATGGTCCAAGAAGAAATCTGGAACTACTTTGACGTCTGGGAAATTCTTTCGCGATTCCAAAAGGAGGGAGAATCGGCACTGCCATTCGTTATCTAGAACATGCAACAATGGATTTACGCGATGGGGTTTGAAGACTTTCGAGAATTCACCTTCAAATTCGCAATCCCTGTCCTTGGCGGAACATTTCTTGCATACTTTCTTCTCCTCTTCTTATTCACAGTACCTTGGTACGTCCCATACGTCTTTTTACTCATAGGAGCAGGATTTGTCTTTGTGTATCCAATGCTGCAATACGAAAAAAAGAAAGTAAACATCCAAGAAAACATCCATTTATTCATTACGTACGCAGGAACCATAAGTACACTAGACGTTAACCGATCACAACTGTTTAAGCACGTATCAGAACAAAAACAATTCGGATACATTAGTATGACAGCAGAAAAAATACTGTATCTTGCAAAAGAATGGAACCTCGGATTTGCGCAGACATGCAGAAAAGTAGCTCGTTTTTCAGCAAGCAAAATATTCGCAGACTTTCTTGACCGACTCGCAGCAGTTCTTGACTTTGGAGAAGACCTACAAGTATTCTTAACAGAAGAACAAGACGCAGTCATGCAAGACTACGCAACAGAATACAAACAAAGTCTTGAAAACATAAAGACGCTCCAAGACGTATTCATCAGCATCACCATCGCTTTAGCATTTGCAATGGCATCAGCACTCTTGCTACCCTTGCTCATGGGAATAAACATCATCGTCATCGTACAATACGGACTACTCGCAGTCATCTTTGTGGACTTGCTCTTAGTCATGCTCATCAAAGTATTTATTCCACAAGACCGTCTGGCACATAAACTCAAAATAAAAGACGAAGGAAGCCTCAAAATACGCCGATGGCTCTACTACATGGCACCAGTAAGCTTCATACTCTTAGTCGGGTTGCTTTGGATAAACGCCTTTAGCTTCATCGTGAACGTCACCATAGCATCACTGCCCCTTTTTGTCGTAGGAGTATTTGCGATACAAGAAGAAAACATGATCTTCAAACGAGACAAAGCATACCCTGCATTTATCAGAGCGATCGGAGGAACCATTTACGTACGAGGAGGAGGAGTCGCATCAGCACTTGGAGCAATGCAAGTACACGACTTTGGAGTACTCCAACCAATGACGACAAACCTGTACCGAAGACTGCGCCTCGGCTCAGACAAAATAACTGCCTGGACGTATTTTTCCGCAGAAACAGGATCAAACCTTATCTACTACTTTACAGAAATCTTTCGCGAAAGCATCTACCTGGGTGGACACGGAGAAAAAATAGGGAAGATAATCAGCGACAACTTCTCAAAACTATTGTCGCTAAGAAAACTACGTTTACAACTCGCAAGCGGAATGAGAGGAGCACTCTACGGAGGCCTTGTAGGATTTGTCGCAACAGTTTACATGGCAGCAGCAATCACTGATGTATTATCAGAACTCTTCTCAGGAGCAATGCTTGCAGACGATGAAGTAGGAAGCGCATCAGCAATGTTTAGTCAAGTACTCCCAGAAGTACAACCAGTAGACATGAGCATGGTAGGACTATACATTGGTATCATGGTACTCGTACACGCAATCGCATCGGCTTACATGATAAAACTGATTGACGGAGGAAAAAAAGAAGCAATGTTTTTTGACCTCTCAGGAATGCTCGTTGTCGGAGCAGCACTCTCATGGGTCGTCCCCATACTCTCATCATGGGCGTTTGGAAACATCGTAATGGGTGGGTAGACTACGCGTATTTAGTACCACTAAACAGTAATGCTTTTAGGTTAAGGCTTTCTTCTTTGCTATATGTCCCGAGCCTTACTACATATCAAACCAGATCTCTCTGCTATTGTACAGCAAGAGGATGGCAATATTCTCCCAGTATCGGACTCGTCATTCACAGGACTTGTCCGACTTAATAACCACGCCTTAATGACTACAGATTTTGCTGGCACGAGCGTTCTACCACGTTCATCACCTGCATATCCAAACCCTACCTTACTTCATTTTACACTCGCTAAATACCTATCAGACACCAATCCTCACGCGCCAAAAATACTAGACTTAGGATGCGGAGTAGGGTTTTTAGGCG
>SKIA01000031.1 GCA_007116645.1 Candidatus Woesearchaeota archaeon | reverse complement strand
CATTATTGAAGCTTGCTTTGCGCATACAAGCCATCATGGACGAGCGAGGCGTTAGGGACTACTCAGGACAACTCCGAGAAGCACTCGCTTTGCTCAGAGAAAATCCTTCTGCTGCTCGCGCGTACCAGCACGTGTTGGTTGACGAATACCAAGATATTAACCGTGCACAGTATGAATTGTTGAAATTACTCAATCCCGTAAACTTGTTTGTGGTGGGCGATCCCCGGCAAAGCATTTTTGGCTGGAGAGGCTCGCACGTCGAGTTTATTCGCGATTTTTCTGCTGATGTAACCGTGCAGCTCAAAAAGAATTATCGCTCACAACAAACAATCGTTTCTGTCATGAATAAAGTGATTAATCGTATGGGCTTACCAGATCTTGTCGGAGAGCGTCCCGGAACAGGCGCTGTGCAAGTATTGTCGTACGGTTCTGAAGATGAAGAAATACGCTCAGTAGCAGCGCTCGTTGCTAACTTGACTGACGATGACGTATTTGTTTTGGCGCGAACAAATAACCAGCTCAAAGAAGTCTCTGTGTTATTGCGTCAGCTCGGAGTACCACATAGCATTAAGCATGAAGAAACAGAAGAAGTCAAAAAAGGAATTGTGTTAGCAACTGTGCACGCAATCAAAGGCCTTGAGGCCAAGACAGTGATTGTGATGGGCTCAACTTCGCGCTATTTCCCCTCAAAAGTATCAGACCACCCCGTTGTTGACTTAATCAAAGAAAGCACTGTGGACAAAGAAGAAGAGGAACGACGATTATTGTATGTTGCACTATCTCGGGCACAAGAAACACTACTTATCACGCACTTTGGTTCTTTGACATACTTCTTAGATGGCTGTCTTACTGAAGAGAAAAAAGAAAGCACTCGAAACGACGGACTCTATGAGAAGTTGCGAGCGTGGAGGACTGAGAAGGCGGCCGAGAAAGGACTTCCTGCTTATACCGTGTTATCAGATAAGGCTTTGCGGTCACTCACCGAAGTGCTGCCGGGGTCGTATGATGAATTGTTAGAAGTACACGGTATTGGAGTATCAAAAGCAGACCAGTACGGAGAAGAATTATTAGAACTTATTCTTGGTAGCGCTGCTCCAAAAGCGTCTGCCAAGCAGCTGCGTCTTTCACATTAGTAATAACCATTTCTGCCGCTGACGAACCGATAGTGTAGATAAGAACTGAGCCGTTCTTGAAGATCTTGTTTGTTGGGCCGTACTTCATGCTGAGGTGATCGATGTTGCTGTAGGTTATTGATTGAGTTTGATGATTCCACACGCCTCGTGTTTTTATGATTCTGTCAGGAGTAGCTTTGTATTTGAATCGAGAGACTTGCCAGAGCCTTATCGGAAGGAATGGTGGGAATAACAGCCATGCTAACGCGCTGTTTTTGAGTTCTGACTTTGCTGCTTGGATGATTTCTTGTGATGGTTTGCGTCCAAGGACGTGCGTGTCTATTTCGTCAATGAGAGATTCCGGGTTTTGTAGGTATCGCGCAGTAAACCCGTTTGGTGCGCCAAGCGCTTTTTGATTGTCTTGCTGAACAGAGCTTACGCCGCCAACATTAATGAAGAGTTCTCCGACCGCTGAGAGGCGATAGTGCATTGCGAACTGATCTTTAATATCTTCGTAACGCGCTAATGTTGTTTGGGTGATGAAAAAACCTACTCGGTGTTCAAGGTGTTCTTTTCCTAAGACGAGGTGTGCGTTTTTGTGTCGTAAGACTGCTAAGACGTACGCGATGATGAAGAGAGTGGTGAAAACTGCGTACGCGATAAGCGTTACTCTTGGGAATAAGAATAGTGGTATGAGTGAGAGAAGGACTATTGGAACGATGAACAACGCATGTTTTGAGAGGTACGCAAAGAGGCTGAAATGAGCTTGTTTTGTGGTTATCGTTTCAGTGTTCAGATAATATTTAGTTTTGAGTTGGCTGATGAGCTCTTCAGGGTTTTTTATGTGTCTAAACGAGATGTTTGGGCTTGAGGACAAGGAAAGGAAGGTGATTGTTGCGGTGTTGAAAAGCCGGTCAATGATTGATTGTGTGAATGATATTCCGACTAACTTGTCGTCGGTGAACTCCTGAGTTTTCCTGCTAATAAACTCAGCACTTTGGTATACGCCGCGCTCTCTTACTTCGTAGGTGGTGATAAAGGCCTGGAAGAGCGAGGTTGCTGCTTGGAAGACTGCGAGGATGAATAAGAACGGGACGACCCCAAAGCCCATAAAAAATATTCCTTCAAACAACGTGAGCACAAAGGAGAGTAAGAGAACCAGAATGGCCACTAATAAGATTCCAAGACTACTAAACACTGAGCGAAACTTGTCAATGCCGTATGATCCTGTGAAGGTGTTTTTTGGAATGGATTTTTCTGCTTTAGGAGCGGTTGTTATTTGTGCCCTGTTGCCCGCGGCTTGCCCTACAAGTGGCGTGTAGGCTTTTGCGAGCTTGTCAATTGTTTGTTCTAATTGTTCTCCTCGAGGCATGTAGCGAAACGCAATGTCACCAGAGCCCTGGCACGAAACGATAATGTTTGAGGTGCTAAAGATGCGGTCAATAAAGGTTTGTGTGTTGTTACAATCAGCAATGTTTTCCGCCGGGATTATTGAATCAATTTTTGTTAAGAACCCTTCTTGGTATTCAATAACGTCGTCGTAGATAGAATATTCTCTTCTCAGGAGGTCTTGTATTCTTAAGAAGAATCCAGCAGCGATAGCAGCTATGATGATTGCTACCGGGATTAAGAGAAGAGGCATTTGCGAGATGAGACCGATGATTGATACTATGGCAGCAAATCCGAAGAAGAAAAAGAATACGAATGCTGCGCCAAGCTCTTTCACAACAACCGCGGCAAGGACTGGTTTTTCTTTTTGGAGGAGCGTTTGTTTTTTTAGGGAGAAACCATTGTTTCTCATAAGAAATTGTAGTTGTTCGTATACACTGTCTGCGTTCGGTAAGGATCGTGCGTGCACTTCTTGTCCTGACGAGCCTGCTGATTCGATAATGATAGTTGCTGTTTTGAATAAGAGGTGTTCTAAGAACGGTTTTTTTAGGGTGAGGTGAGTGATGTTTTTGATGTTTAAGGTTGTTTGATGATCACTGATAGGACTTCCGGTGAAGAAGAGGACCTGGTCTTTTTCGAATTCTAATTTTGTTTTTTTGTGCCGAACATTCATGAAGTACAGACTGATTGCGAATAGTAAGATTGCTGGTGGGATGGTGATGAAAGGCGTGATTTCCGTGAAGAAATGTAGAAGAACGCTAGCTATGATTGCAAAGAAAAGAATAGTAATGATTGATGCTATGATGCCTGAGAAGAGAAAAGCGTTTTTTTGCGGTGTGAAAGCCATGAGTGATTTACTGATTGTTTTTTTATATATCTTCCCTAATCATTTAAATACTAGTTGTGCTTATTGTATACTGATATGGCAAATAAGCTTCTAGTTGTGACTGGCCTTTTGGCTTTTGTTCTCGTTTCTGCAGCAGTAGCAGCGCAAGTCGCGTTTTCTCATGACGCAGAGTGCACATTGCGCGAGTTTGCGTGTGCAGTGGAACGCTCAGACGATATTGTTCGAGTAACCGTTGAGACCGGCGCTGTTTCAGACGTTCGCGTGACCGTACGCGGTGAATGCGTTGCTGAGCCAGTGTTCGCAGAGAATGGTGGTGACGTAGTTATTGAAGCTGCTTGTCCGTATGGGCAGCCGCGCGTTACGTTGGACCTGACCGTGCTGTACGACCAAGATTCCAAGCGGTCCGCAGCGACGGGACGCGTTGTTGCGTAAGGTTGAGCGAATTGGTTTTGGGAGCTTCAGAAATAGAAGAACTTTTGAGGTTTCTGCAATAATTCCAAGTT
>SKIA01000034.1 GCA_007116645.1 Candidatus Woesearchaeota archaeon | reverse complement strand
TGTGAGGTTATTGTTTCCAAAAAAATTGAATATTATCGCGGCCTCTGTTGCGAGTACTGACGCAAGCAGGTAATGCCATCCAGAGTACTGAACAAGCGCATACAGTATAGCTGTATTGAGCACTGTGCCAAGACCCCCGATGAAACCAAACAGCACTAATCTTTTCAGATTAGCACCGGTTGCATGCTTGCGCCAATTCATATCAGCCCCTCGCCATTTCTGATAAGCTATCATTGCCTCTCATTGCTGCTTGCAGAATGAGTTCTTGTTCGAGTACTTTTGCTCGTTTGACTAGTTCGCTAGAGCTTTGGACTTTTCCTCCATGACCAATGTTGAATTTCATATCGATCCCCAACTCTTTGCACACACTATATTCAGGCACATTACCCTCTTTTCGATCCCCTCCATTGGCAAACACGTCAGGACGAATTGCGCGTAGCTCATCACACACAGTATCATCCTCGGTATGTGGTTGATGAAATGTAAGCATGACCTCGTCTACAGCTGCAAAGGATTCCAAAATCTCTTTTCTTTGGTGTTCTGGCATGAAAGCGTATCCTTTCTTTTGTTCAAGCCAAGCATCATTATTTGCGATAACTATCAAATAGTCTCCTAGCTTTTTTGCTTCATTAAACATACGAACATGTCCAATATGCACTGGATCAAATCCGCCACTTACCGCTACTACTGTCCCACGCGAAAAATCTTGTTTCATGGTGTTACTCCTTGAACGTTTGATTGTTTGGCGCTAATTTTTTCTATCTGATATGTATTATTTGTCATCTTATGCCCCTGCGTACTGTTGTTGAATTGATTACGAGACCTCTGCCGTCTCTGATTGTGAGGTACTTCCGATAAGTTGTTGTATGCGAATATTCGCAATACCCAGTCCCCCAGTCACTATGTCCATGGGATTCATCTTACTGTCTCCTCGTTCTCGTTCTCGAAATTGAATTGGAACTTCTACAACGCTTGCACCCTGAAGTGCGGCTGCATTAAGAAGTGAAACTTGGAATGCGAATCCTTTGATGTCCAGCTCACTTAAAGATATTCGTCTGAGTAGTGATGCGCGAATCGCGCGAAATCCTCCTGTGCAGTCTTTTGCTCCGCCCGAGTTGAGTAGTGTTCGAGCGTACAGGTTAGCGCTTTTACTTATTATCTTTCGATGCAACCCCCAATTACTAGGCACGCTACCGCCTGGTACGTATCGCGAACCGATTACAAAATCTGCGCCCTCATCAATTGCTTGGATTAATCGAAATATATCTCGGGGATCGTGTTGTCCGTCCGCATCCATTTCAAGTATTACGTCAGGGTTAATTGTACGTAATGCGTGTTTTATTCCATCCACATAAGCAGCTCCCAGTCCATTTTTTTCTTTTCTTACGAGGAGATGGACTTGCGTGTGGTGCAACTGATACTTGCGGACAATGCCTGCAGTATTGTCAGGACTGTTATCATCCACGATTAAAACATGAAGTTGAATTCCTTTTTTTTGATGAATACTTTTCTCAAACAGTATCTTGTCTAAGATATGCCTGATGTTTTCAGCTTCGTTGTACGTTGGTAGTACGATGCATGCAGTGCTTACTGCAGAACCACTCTTAGTAATAATTTGCGTCATACTCTGCCCCCCTAATCTATACTATACTCTCGTGCTATATCATGCTTGAGTATATGCTTTATATGATATACATAGAGTTTCCCTTACGAACTTTCTGTGTCTTCGTGTTACGAATGCGATTATATGTCACATATACGATGCATATACTCTATTATGCTATTATAGATTGTTCTAAGGAATATTCATATTTATATTTAGAAAAAAAGACTGAATAACCGGAAAGTCTATAAGTGACCCGCCGGATGCAATTGATTGGGACCTACTTTGTTGCAGTGGGGGGGTTAAGCAACAAAAAAGTAGCGACTCAAGGTGACAAATGAAACAAAAGATTGTTTTGTTGGCCGCTATAGCTCTTCTCATTGGAGGGCTTGCGCCAACTGCACATGCCGCTCTGGTAGAACCAGACAGGATAGGAATAAACGAACAGACAAGAAGCGACAACTACGACATGCTGGTAGAAGACTTTTTTTCTAATGACCGCATCGTCACTACTGTAGGCGATAGCCTTTGGGTACCATGGTTTAGTACCAGCTCTCGATCTGAGGTAGGCGATTTACACGCAGGAAACAGCTGTAACTCCGGACAGAACATTGATTTCAATCGAAACTGTATGGTAACTGATGAATTTTCTCAAGTAGGAATACTCGTTGCAATGGGAAGAAACCAACAACGAATGAACCAGTTCTACAACGCAGTAATTAAAACACAAAGTACAAACGGTATGCTGCCCTCATGGAGAATATACCGAGACGGAAATACAATCGAACCATGTCGTCTAGGAATCAACAGCAACTGTGACAGCGCATCAGACGCATCAGCAAGAATGATTATTGCACTCTACACAGCAAGCGAGAACCCATACTTTACTGATCAAGCTCGAAAAGACGCGTACGCAAGACTTGCAACGACTCTAGCTAACGACATGCTCGAGTATGAAGTACTAACAAGCTGTCAAGAAACAAGCAGAGGAACAATTTGTAACTGGCTTGCAGGCGGATCAGAAGTGAAACGAGCAGGGTTTGAAGCGACCAACTTCGGTTACACTGGATACTACCCTGACGCAATCATCGCAATGCTTGCAGCATACTCTCACACAGGAGAAGAGCGATACGCACGCGCAGCAAAAGATTTTACTGCAAACTACATGCAAGCAGCACGGTTTGACGGAAGAACCTTCACGGCTCCACCAGGAATGGCATTTAAGTGGGTTGCAGACGGATCTGGAGAACTCCAAGCAGAATGTACCAATAGCTGTGGACCAGTAATGTGGGACAGCCACGACGCTCCAAGAGCAATAGGAATGTGTCAAGCACAATACTATGCAGACCTTGTGGACGTAGAACTTCCACAACTAAAAGCATACTGTGACGCACTTAGCAGCCACATGAATGATCCAACCAGGGCACCGTTGCAATTTACGCCTGATGGGACGCCACACAACATCCAATCAAGTCATTTCGCGCAAGGACTACAAGCACTCCACCAAATGGGAGCAAACCCGGGCCTGTTTGAACAAACACTTGATAGGTCGCTAAGTCATTATAGCACAGCAACAAAGTCGTTTGATTACGCACCAGCCTTTGGTGTGTACACACAAAACTTTGCAGTGCGAGCGCTTGGCGTAGGAATTGGACGTGACAGAGGAGCTTTTGGCGCACGAACAGAAACAGTACCTGGTACTAACCCACAACCAAGGCCGCCACCAGTGACAGCACCTGAGCCAACAAGCCTTGCAGACATGCCACGAACGTGTACGCTCTCAAGTGGAGCCTGTGAAGTTCACAGTGACGCAACAAATGGTGTGTGCCGAGCTATCGTTTGGCGAACAAGTCTTGGAAACATCCAAGTGCTTGGATGTCAAAAAGACGGTGGATACATAGAAGTATATCGCCAATCAGCGCCAAATGGAATTGCATTTAGCAGTTGTATTGGTAGTGGATGCGTAACACAACACCAAGGATTTGCACGTTTTAAAGCCGAAACTTCCGTGGCGCCCCCAGTCAACGAAGTACCAGAAACGACTCCTGAACCAGAACCTCGGCCGCAGCCAGAACCAACGCCTCCTAAACAGGGTGTAGGTGCTTTATCTGCTCGTTGTAGTCTTGGTGGTAGTAGTTGTTCTCTTGTGAGTGATTCTAGTACTGGTGCGTGTCGTACTGTTGTTTGGTCTACTGCTTCTGGTAATGTTCAGTTGCAGGCTTGTGGTAAGGATGATGGCTTTGTTGAGGTGTATCGTCAGCAGACTCCAAGCGCACCGTTTAGTGCTTGTCTTGGAGATGGCTGCATCGACCAATACCGCGGATTTGACCGGTTCAACCCATAAATATTTTTTTTCT
>SKIA01000019.1 GCA_007116645.1 Candidatus Woesearchaeota archaeon | reverse complement strand
CAATAAGACAACAATACTATATAAACATTACTCTATTACTCACTCCAAAGTGACGAAATAAGAGTTTTCACTCTAAAATTACACGACAAGCTATATAAGCACCACAATCCAGAAAAAGCACATGAAACGCATCATCATCCCGCTAGCAGTCCTTATCGCCGTCATCGCAGTCTTAGTCGTCGTCACACTACCAGCAGAAGAACCAGTAGTTCAGGAAGTACGAGAGGAAACAGTCGATGTCATTTCACGTATTGCTGAAAATCCTAATCAGGTAGCCTTTGAAGACTGCGAACAAGACGCACAAAGAGACTTATGTGAAACATTTATTGCTCTTAGAGACTACTCAAAAGACCATCACATCTGTGCACGAGCACAAGATTCAGATTCCTGCTACAACCAAGTAGGATCAATTAAGGCAAACGCTGAGATTTGCGTTTCAGACACCTGCCGCAGAGTAGCTCAAGATACTCGCGCATTCAAACGAGGAGACATTCAAGTATGTCAAAGTCAAGCATGCGCAGAAGCATTTGCTATTACCAGAAGCAACATTGATGCGTGCCAGACTGTTGCGTGCAGAGCAGCCATTACCAACAATCGTCAATTCTGCGATGAAATAACCAACATTCAACAGCAGCGCCAGTGTTTGTACGTGTACGCAATAGTAAACACCGACCAAACCACGTGTAATGAATTATTAGAAGAAGGATCGTTCTCACAAAGAAGCTGTGCTCAGGATATGGCAGCATACGCACAAGACGTGCGCGTATGCTCAGGATCAATCGGTAGATACGCAAGAGACTGTCAAGAAGTGTTTGGTCCACAAGAAACTGTTGCTAAAGCACGATTTAGAGTTTCTGAACAATTCCCTCACGCATACGTACAATATAATGTGCTTACACGAGCAAATCCTGCTCGCAGCTAAGAAACAGTCAGCGAACCTTGCATCTGTCCTGATCCAGGGTGTGATGCGATGTGGCTTCTCACAATAAATGTTCCTCTGCGTGTTGCATCAAATCGAACTTCTGTTACAACGCCAGGTTCAATGCGCTCAGCAATTCCGAGAGCAGGCACTGAGAATCCGTGAACAAGGCCGTCAGTTGAGCGAACGCGAAGTACTGCTTGTGTTCCGTGAGGAATAACAATCGGGTTTGGAGAATATCCTTCTCGACTAACGCGCACAGTAATTTCTGTTTCGGCCAAGGCCTCTTCTGTTGATTCAACAGGTAAAGGTTCTGTAGTGATAAACGTTTCAGGCGCAGGTTGTGGTAAGCCAATGAACACAAGTATGGTGGCAAAGCCTATAATCACAGCGAGCAACACAATAAACATCCATCGTTTCATATCCTTGTTCTAAAAAATCTCTAATATAAAACTATGCTCCCACCGGCGGATAAGCACACGCTTAAAAACCACGGTGAGTTCCTCTCAATAATGGCTTTTTGTCCTCAGTGTGGAAAGGACGCGGTTGACGTGTTCTGTGAAGAGTGCCTACGTGCACAAACTCCGTTAGTCGCAGACATCAAGCCAGTCGTTTTGCAGCACTGCACGACATGTGATCGTATGAAGGTGCGTGGCAGCTGGACACAAACAAAAGACTTTGACCGCTGGTTTCAAAACCACTTTGTCTTTGCACCAAACGCTGTTATTACGCACGTTGAGTTTCCGTTCCCTGTTATTGAGCCTGACGCAAAAGAATTCGTGTTACCTGTCCTTATCGAAGGAACTATTTCTCAAAGAATCGAGCCGTACGAAGAAGAGTACGAGGTTGAAGTTAAGATTTCGCGAGAAGCGTGTGATCGCTGCGCTTTGGCTAAATCAACGTATTTTGAAGGGTTTTTGCAATTAAGAAACCCTAAAGAAGAAGTTGTCGCATATATTGAGAGCACAGTAAGAAAAAACCCTGACGTGTTCATTACTAAAGCTGAAGATGTGCGCGGAGGCATTGACTTTTGGTTTACGGACCAGAAATATTTACAGCCCTTTGTTCACGAATTAAGAAAAAAGTTTGGCGGAGTAGTAAAGACCCAGTCAAAGCTGCACACCTATGACCATCAAAAGTCAAAACCCGTCTATCGCCTTACGTGTCTTATTCGTCTTCCTAAGTTTAACCGAGGAGACATTATTGAAACTAAAGACCGTCTGATTAAAATCAGTCAGATGGGTTCTCGCGTTGTCGGTTTTGATTTGCAACGAAGAAAGAACTCAAGTATTGATTGTCCAACTGATGATGAAGTCACTATTCTTGAGTCTGAAGAAGTTGTTATTTCTCGCACCCAGCCAAAGAGCATGTATCTTGATCCTGACACCTATCAAGAAGAGCCTTTAGCCCACCAAGTCACTGTGGAGCCTGGCTCAACACACCCCATCGTGTTTGATGCTAAGGGTAAAGCATGGGTTGCTCGCAAGCTTCCTGATGAGTTCAAGCCGTTTACGCAGTAAAGGAATACTGTTATAAGTTACGACTCCACTCAGACGATATGAGATATCTTATGCTCCTCGTTCTTCTCCTGGCCGTTCCTATAGTTACTGCCAACGAGCACGGAATCAACGTTCTTACTGTCTCAACGGGCAATCAGTCCTTTGGCGGCACTGCGCAAATTTATCTTGACACCCGTCCGGGAACGGGAGCGACGTTTATTGATAGCTTTCCTCTCACACAAGTCGATACACAAATGTCTACTCGTTTTGCGCGAGAATATGCCTGTCAGTTGTCACAAAGAAATTGTCAGAGCAGAGATTTCTTTTATGTTATTAGAACGCAAAGCTCAGTGATTGCCGGTCCTTCTGCGGGTGCTGCGATGACCGTGCTTACCTACGCCGTTCTTGAAAACCTTCCATTAGACCCAAACACAGTCATGACAGGAACCGTTAATTCTGGCGGCCTTATTGGCCCTGTTGGTGGTACCAATCAAAAAATCCTTGCTGCAAGAGAAGCAGGTTTTTCTCGCGTGCTTATCCCGCAAGACCAATACGACCCATTATACCAAGTTCAAGGAATAGAAATCATCCCTGTGGGTGATGTCGAGGAAGCCATCTGGTATTTTACTGGTCGCGACGTGCGCCCTGATGTTATTGAGCTTACAGTTCCTAACGCATATACATCACAGATGGCAGAAGTCATGGATGTCTTGTGTACGCGCGCAAACCAAATTTCTTCTGTGATAGATAGCGTTCCTAACGCGACAAGCCAGCGTTTATCACAAGCTTCTGAATCCGCAGCCCAAGGCAGGTTTTATACTGCTGCGAGTTATTGTTTTAGTGCTAATCTTGACTTACGAGCAATACAGTTTTCAGAGTTTGATCAGTCTGAGCTGAGAAGAATTTATCGTCAGCTTGACGAAGATATCGAGTTGTTTGATCAGTCTCTTGAGCGCGAGTTCTCAACCATTGCTGATCTAGAAGTCTTTATGATTGTTCGAGAGCGCCTCTTGGATGCGAATACTGTGTTGCGAGAAATTGAGTATGAGAATATTTCTTCTTCTCAGCTTTCGTATGCTCTTGAGCGCTATACGAGTGCGGTGACGTGGTATTCGTTTATGGGCGTTGTTCCTTCGCGAGAAATTGATGTGTCAGAACATCAGTTGCAGCGGAGTTGTTATGCAAAGCTTGGCGAGGCTGAAGAACGTCTTAATTATGTGCGGTTTGTTATTTCTGAAACGCTTGAGGGCACACAGCAAGAGATTCGTAATGCTCGCGAGTATGAGCGCCAGGGCGAGTGGGCTTTGTGCACGTTTGCTGCTGCTAAAGCTAAAGCGCAAGCTGATTCTGTGATTTCTGCGCTCTATGGCGGTAATTTATCTGAGAGTCTTGACCGCAAACTGGGAAAGGCTGAGCAAAATATTGCCTATCAGGCTGAGCGTAATAGTTTTCCTATCCTTGCGTACGCGTATTTTGAGTATGCTCAAGATCTTGAGAATCCTTTCAGTGCCAACTTGTATGCAGAGTATGCTATGGAGATGGCTGCGCTAGACATTTATTTTCCGAGTCAAAAAGAGCGTTTTTCTATTGATGGCGACCGTGCCTTCTTGCTCATCGCAGGTATGGCCATGGGCTTTGCAATCGGAGTGCTTTTTGTGGAGTTAGTCCATCGTCGTCCTCAGAAACGGCGTAAAAAGAAGTAGTTGTAATTATAAAAACCCGGGGCAGGCCGTCAAAAGCAAGCTTTTTCAGGCCGTGCCTCAGGAAAAGAGGTGAGTACTCT
>SKIA01000007.1 GCA_007116645.1 Candidatus Woesearchaeota archaeon | reverse complement strand
TTTGCAAGCTCGCTTGTCGTTTGCTTGCTGTTCTGCGTGAGCTCCTCGATAAGTATTTTGTCCTTCGAATCAACCATAAATAGAATAATTTTCTAAAGTATATGAATATTTCGGATTAAATGCCGTAATTTTTTCATTTATTTCGGAATATATTTATAAATATCGTTCTCTGTGTCCTCTGTTATGTGCGGAATACTCGCTATACACGGACTTGCCCAACCTCTCGAGGTTGCGCGCCAAGAGGCGCTCTCAATGGCCAAAACACTTAGGCACCGAGGGCCTGATTGGAGTGGCGTCTTCGCAGACGACCAAGCGATCCTCGCTCACGAGCGACTCGCAATAGTCGATCCTACAGGCGGCTCACAACCCCTGATTGACACAAAAACGGGACGCGTTCTTGCGGTGAACGGAGAAATCTATAACCACGTACAGCTTCGCTCACTTCTGAAAAAAGAGCATGACTTTCAAACAGACTCTGATTGTGAAGTGATTCTCTACTTGTATGATGAGTACGGACCAGAGTGCGTCTGCATGCTTAGTGGCATCTTTGCATTCACGCTCTACGACCCAACTACGAAAGAACTATTTGTAGCCCGAGACCATATAGGAATTATACCGTTGTACGTGGGCAAGAGTGCTGAAGGAGAACTTCTTGTTGCGTCTGAGATGAAAGCTATTGAATCACGAGCGCACACACTCAAAGAATTTCCTCCAGGAACGTACTACCTCACATCACAGGATACATACACAAAGTGGTATACTCCCAAGTGGATGACTGCACAGCCTTCCACACCAGTAGATATTACTTCCTTACATGATGCACTCAAAGAAGCAGTGAGAAGTCAACTCATGTCTGATGTGCCGTATGGGGTGCTCATAAGCGGCGGTCTTGACTCCTCGCTCATTGCTGCGCTCGCAGCAAAACACAGTAGAAGACGCGTAGAAACACAAGGCGAACAAGAAGCGTGGTGGCCGCGCCTGCACAGCTTCTCCGTAGGTCTTGATGGCTCTCCTGACCTTGCGCATGCACGTACCGTGGCTCAACATTTAGATACTGTTCATCATGAGATTACCTTTACTGTGCAAGAAGGCCTTGATGCCCTCAGCGACGTCATTTATCATCTTGAGACATATGATGTCACTACTATTCGTGCTGCGACTCCAATGTATTTAATGGCTCGGAAGATTCGCTCGCTCGGAATCAAAATGGTTCTCTCAGGAGAAGGTGCTGACGAAGTCTTTGGAGGCTACCTCTATTTTCATATGGCTCCTGACGCAAAAGAGTTCTACGAGGAGACAGTGCGTAAACTCACACAGCTGAGCACATATGATTGTTTGCGAGCAAACAAAGCAATGAGTGCTTGGGGTGTTGAGGCACGTGTACCTTTTCTGGATAAAGAGTTCCTTGAAGTGGCGATGAGTATTCGTGCGGAAGATAAGATGTGCTCGGGAGACACTCCTGAAAAAAAGATTTTGCGACAAGCCGGGCAAGGGCTTATTCCTGATAGCGTCCTTTGGAGGCAAAAAGAACAGTTTTCCGACGGGGTTGGGTATGGGTGGATTGATCATCTCAAAGCAGTAGCGCACGAGAAGGTATCTGATGAAGTCTTTGCTGATCGAGAAAAACATTTTCCCATAGGAACTCCGCAAACTAAAGAGGCGTATTGGTACAGAACCATGTTTGCTAAGCACTTTCCTTCAGACGCTGCTGCAAGCACCGTACCATCAGGGCCGAGTATTGCGTGCTCAACACCTACAGCGCTAAAATGGAGTAAATCCTTTGAGGGAATGGCGGATCCTTCCGGACGTGCGGTTGCTGGCGTGCACACCCATGCTGTTGATAAAGTATAATCTTCTTATACTACGCAGACCTACATGGTTTTATGAAGATTCTCGTGCTTGGAGGAAGAGGCTTTCTTGGCTCATACGTCACCAAAGCACTCGCACACCACACTGTCATCACAGGTGATATGCGCTCTGGGGGAAAAAAACACCGCCAAGTTGACATCACAAATCCCAACGACGTAAGAAAAGCAGTTACAGGAGTTGATCTGGTTATCAACTTGGTTGGGCTCTCGCCACTCAAACAAGGACCATTTCAACAAGTACATGTCAACGGAGTCCTCAATATTCTTGCAACGAAAAAACCCCTGATTCAGATATCTGCTTTAGGCGCAGACTCAAAATCAGAGATTGAGTATCTTAAAACGAAAGGAGTGGCCGAAGAGCTGGTACAAAACTCTGGTATTGCACACGCCATTATCAGACCATCGGTATTGTTTGGTACAGGAGCGGAATTGTTCTCACAACTAGACCGCATCCCAATTTTTCCACGCCTGCCCACAAAGGTTCAGCCAGTGTACGCGGGCGACGTTGCTAAGGTCATCGCGTCCTTAGTGCACAAACCAAACGGCATTCACGAACTCGCAGGACCTACTGAAATGACAATGTACGAATTCGCAGCCCAGTACAGAAAAATACTTCCGGTCCCATTTGTTATTTTCAAGCCTTTTTTCTGGATTGCATGCACCCTGCAGGTCGCACGTCTTTCAAAAAATCAGTACAAGAGCTTGTTTCTCAACAATACTGCTGCGCAGCATCCAGCAATGATTACGACGTACAGTGATTGGATAAAAAAAGAAAGAAAGAAAATTATTGAACGATGAAGTTTCCGCGCATACCTTGTTGTCGGTGACTACCAACAGTGCAGTAATACTCAAATGTTCCTGCTTGGTCTGCTACGAACTCAACAAAGGTGCTTCCGCCAGTTTGAACGATTTCGGTCGATCCAAATTCGTCAACAACCCAGTCGTGAACGCCTGAATCGCTCGTGAACTCGACGCGCACACGGTCACCTTGGTTAACAACCATGTCAGGGTTTCTTTCGCCATCGATGATGAATGCAAAGTTAACTCCTGAGACTTCGAATACGACCTCTACGTCGTCACTCATCTCTGAAGGGTCCATTGTTTGCTCAGAACCTTCCATACCTGAATGGTCTTCG
The DNA here is from genome assembly GCA_007116645.1 of Candidatus Woesearchaeota archaeon. Lineage (GTDB taxonomy): Archaea > Nanobdellota > Nanobdellia > Woesearchaeales > SKIA01 > SKIA01. The sequence continues at coordinate 1,298 of SKIA01000007.1, read as the reverse complement.
TCCATGGTGTCTTCGTCGTTGCTTGTCTCTTCAGCTGGTTCTTCAGCGTCTGGTACTGTTGGCAACTCTTCTGGCGATGGCGCTTGGATGGGTTGCTCAACAGGAGCGCACGCAACAATCGCGATCGCAAGGAATGCCAATAGAATTGTTATTCTCATATTTTTTGCCAATTGGTCGTTGTTTATATTTTTGTTGCTCAACTCCAGCACTACTTTTTTAAACAATTCGTGCGCAATGTGTACATGAAGCAGCTCTCGTCTTTTGCACAGTACCCCATCGTCTTCTTGCGCTTTGCGCTCGCAGCCGTGTTGATTTACTTTGGACAAGACGCTGTCCGGAATTCTGAAATGCACATGTATACGTGGCTTTCTGAATGGACGCTCTCGTTGCCTGTTATTGGAACGCCGCAGTTCATCTTTGTGCTTGGAGTGACGCAACTACTGGTCGCATCGTTGCTTCTTTTCGGAGTGTATTTGCGCCCCGCAGCGCTTATTGCCGCAGGACTTTTGGTTGGGATAATTGTTAACTTGGCTTTACTGGGCGACTTTGGAGCAGTCTTTAGAAACATTGGTTTACTTGCCGGAGCGCTTGTTTTGGCAACACAAAAAGAGTTTTGGCTCGCACTCAAGCCGGAGTTGTAAGAACGTATAAATACTGCTTTGTCCTTCTTGTCACATGAGAAAGCCTCCTCTTGGTGCAAAGATAGTCTCGCTAGTCGTTATGTTTTTGTCTTTGCCGTTTTTTGCAACTTCCCTGATCATATTCTTATCATCAGGAGTAGTACGTCAAGGTATTGAGAACATGCTCGGAGGAGTATTTGCAGGCGTTTTACTCTTTGTCGGAGTGTTCTTTTTTGCTTTAGCTCTCGCCTATTTCTTCTTGGGACTTGGTTTGTGGCGCGGAAGAGAGTGGGCGCGAGTCGTTATTGTATTTCTCTCAGGCATCTGGTTGTTCTTTTCTGTCGCGGGTATTCTTGTCGGTGCGTGGCCGTCTCTTGGAAGCTTTGCTATCAACCTATTTTTTACGTGGTACTTTATGCGCAAAAAAGTGCGCAAGGCATATCGTTAAGCACACAGTTTATATGCATACAAGACCTATGTAGTGTATGACTCAAGAATCGCTTGCAACCTTTGCCGGAGGATGTTTTTGGTGCGTGGTCGCACCGTTCAAAGCACTCCCGGGAGTATCACAAGTGATTTCTGGTTACGCTGGAGGAACAGAAGATAACCCTACTTACGAAGAAGTTTCCAAAGGAAGAACAAGCCATGTCGAAGCAGTTCAAGTAACTTACGACTCAG
>SKIA01000060.1 GCA_007116645.1 Candidatus Woesearchaeota archaeon | reverse complement strand
CTGGACACTGTCTTCCATATCAACAGCTAAAGACGCTGTGGGAAGAAGGAGTCCTTACGGGAGCGGTTGACGAGTCTCGACTGCAACCGAGCAGTTGGGAACCAGTCCTTTCAGAAGAAGCGTACTGGGTACGTTTTCAAGGCACAGGAGGCTTTCGCCTAAGACATGGACAAACAGTACACCAAGCACTCGCATCCCTTCCGCCAGAAGACGTCCGCAAAGTCGATATCACTCAAGGAGAGACAATTCATCCTGGAGACACCTGGCTTGTAAAACTCAAAGACACTATTAAGGTACGCAAAGGAGACTACATAAAAGCAAGTCCGAAAAGCAGTATCGGTAGATGCTTTTTGTTCGTACGACTACTCGCAGACAAGCACAGTAGCTTTGACGAAATAACAGGAGAGGACACGCTTGCCGCTAAGGAAGATACGCAAACACAACTCTGGGTGCTTTTACAACCACTCACGTTTAGCCATGTCATCGCGCCTGAGATTCCTGTTCTTCAGTTACGTTGGTTTAGAGGGCTTGATGCACGTCTTACCGATGGCGAGTTAGCAAGGCTCTTTAGCCAAGGACAACCACTTCTCTCAGGAGAAGAACCAGTTATTATGGAAGGACTCCAACTGCATTTGGATTTGGTTGGAGAAGAGTCACACGGCGTTGTGGGCTTGCGTGCACGGCCAAACCCCGAACCTATTGACCTACGAAAAAAAGGGATGCTCGACCCAAAAGCCTACTTTGATGTTATCAGAGCAGAGAACGGCAGTTACGTCATGAAAAAAGGAGAGCACTGCTTGTTTCTCACTAAAGAAACATTGTTCACACCAAGTTATTTGAACATGGAGTTGCGAGCCCACTGGGGAGGAAGCTTTGCTGGGCCAAAACATTTTGCGGGATTTATTGACAACGGCTTTTCACGAAAACTCGTTTTAGAAGTACGCTCAGATGAAATAGACGATGTAGAAGTCGTTGACGGAATGCCGATAGGAAAACTCGACGTGTACTGGACGGGAGAAACAGAAAAAGTGTATGACTCATTAATTGGCAGTCACTACGCAACACAAAAAGGTCCTCAGCCATCAAAGCACTTTACTGGGTTTGATTGGAGTGAGTTATAACTGCACGAATAATTTGTTTGTGCGCATCGTATGTATTGATGTCAGTTAGTTCTTGTTCAGAAAACACACCATAGCCTGCTCCCTCGTAGACTTGTATTGTGTCAAGGTTTGGCATCTGAGCAACAAAGCCGTATCCTTCAAGCGTTTCGGTGTTCACATGAGTTACCTGTGTTGCTTTGACATTTGAAAGTCCTAGTTCTTCTTGAAGTTCTCGTGCAAGTCCTTGCTCTGGTGTTTCATCACCTTCGAGGTGGCCACCAAAAAGCGCCCATTCTTCTCCATTCTTTGAAATGCCTGTGCGATCTTGAAGTAAGAAGTTATTGTGTTCATCAACAAATACGCAGACTGCGAATCGTGTTTTCATTTAGTTGTGAACAGTGCAACGTTAATAAATTTGTAACTTTCTTCTTGTACATGGATAGCGACCGATTTTTGAAAGAAACTCACAAAGCGTGTGGATAATGCCGGGAAACAAGCGATCCGGTATCGTTTACAAGAAGAGATCAGTTCGAAGCCAGAACTGTTTGAAACATACCTTACATTTTTAGAAGATTTAGCTTTGAAGAAATTTTCTCGTGACCACATCAAAACACAACGTATCGCTGAGCTGTATGTACGAGAACAACGAGTCACACTTGATGCTGATTTCATTGGATTGTTTTCAAAGGAAACATCGCTTTATCGAGGGAAAGTCTATTATGGATGAAATAGGTGTATGGCTTTAGACGAACTGTTCAATAAACTAAAAGAGTTACAAGGCTTACCAAGCGATGCTGAAAGGCACTTGCTTCGTCTGGAAGGAAGATGGATTGTGACTGACTCACAGTTTGATGCATACATGACTCATATCGACTTGCATGTGCTAAGAGAATGGACACAACGTTTTGCTGACTACCTGACTCCGATGCATCTTTCAAACTTTTCTTTAGTTTACAGACGAGTAGTGGACAGAGAATTGCTTGGGCTATTTGTCAAAGAAGAAGACTTTCTGTACTCGTAATTATCCGATACTGCCTTCCATCTCGAGTTCGATGAGTTTGTTCATCTCAACTGCGTATTCGATAGGAAGTTCTTTAGTGATGGGTTCCATAAAGCCGGTGACGAGCATCTTCATTGCTTCTTCTTCAGGAATGCCGCGGCTCATTAAGTAAAACACTTGCTCGTCAGAAATTCTTCCAACAGTTGCTTCGTGGCCGACGTCAACGTCTTGTTCTAAAATGTCAATGTATGGATAAGTGTTTGATTGTGATTCGTTATCAATCATGAGTGCATCGCACTCAACGTTGCTCTTTGCGCCTTTAGCTCCTTTAGCAATTCTGAGCAGTCCTCGGTAGGCAGTGATGCCGCCTTGGATAGCAATTGATTTCGAAACGATACGAGAAGTGGTCTTTGGTGCGAGGTGATAGACTTTTGCTCCGGTGTCTTGGTTTTGTCCTTTGCTTGCAAACGCGATTGCGAGGTGGTCTGTTCGCGCACCTTTACCAATAAGCATAGAACATGGGTACAGCATAGTTACTCCTGAACCAAGGTTTCCTCCCACCCATTCCATAGTGGCATCTTGCTCGACCAGTGAGCGTTTGGTGTTGAGGTTGTAGGTGTTGATGCTCCAGTTCTCAACAGATGAATATCTAAATCGTGCTCTTGGCTTGACAAATACTTCAACGCATCCTGCGTGGATAGACTTGTCGTCGTACTTTGGTGCTGAGCAACCTTCAACGTAGTGTGCTTGTGCTCCGTCTTCAACGACAATGAGCGTGTGCTCGAACTGTCCTGCGCGCATTGAGTTCATACGAAAATATGCTTGTAATGGTTGATTTACGTCAACACCTTTTGGAATATATAGGAAGGTTCCTCCGCTCCAAACAGCATAGTGCAGGGCCGCGAATTTGTGATCGTTTATGGGAACGCATTTTGAGAAGTATTGTTTGACAAGTTCTGGATGTGTTTGGAGTGCCTCGTTCATATCCAAGAACACAACTCCTTTTTTCTCCCAAACTTCTTTGAGATTGTGGTATGCCATCTTGGATTCCATTTGGGCTCCTGCTCCTGCAAGGGACGCGCGTTCTGCTTCTGGGATGCCAAGTTTTTGGAATGTTTCTTTTATCTCATCTGGTACGTCATCCCATGATTTTTGGTTTTCTGGCGCGTCAGGATCCATGAAATACGTGATTTTGTTCAGGTCAAGTGCTGAGATGTCTGGTCCCCAGTTTGGCATCTTGAGTTTTTTGAATTCTTCATATGCTTCAAGACGTAAGCTGAGCATCCATTCTGGTTCGTTATTGTTGTGAGAGATGGCTCTGATGACTTCTTCTGAGAGTCCTTCAGGTGTTCGGAACTTGTACTTAACAGCGCTTGGCGTATCGTAGAGTTCTCTGTTGATAGCTTTAATGTCTTCCATCTTCACTATCGTGAATGGTGGGAGGGTTAAAAGTCTTGTGTTGTAATTACTATATGGAAAGGAATATTGCTGATATGTTATATACTATATAGAAAGTAAATAAAAAGAGATTTATATTTACTATATGGAAAGTATACGGCAGATTTATAGAATGCAGTGTACTGTCTATTCGTATGGAGCTCTTGCCTGAAGTAGAAGTGTGGTATGGTCTGCCTGCAATACGTGCAGCTCTGACGAAATCGCTTAAAACGCAAGGGCTTTCGCAAAAAGAAATTGCTGCTAAACTAGGAATTGCAGAATCAGCAGTCTCACAATATCTTTCTGGGAAACGAGGAAAGTCCTCACTGACTGCGCCATTTCTCAAAGAAGTAGACTCTTCTGCAGGGCGAATAGCTCAAGGAACGCCTGGCGTCGTTGCCACAGAAACAATGCGACTTGTTGGGCTTTTGAGAAACTCTCGCGCGATTTGCGATATTCATCGCCAGCATACCAAAGGGCTTCCGACCAACTGTGATCAGTGCTTTGAGTAAACTGCTCTGCGAGTTCCTGGTTCACATGACAAACTCAGTGCGGTGCCGCCTGGCGCTACTAGTTCTCCAAGAGAATTAGGGTGTGGAAATCCATTTTGAACTGCGGCGTTCACATCTGTACCTGGAGGCATGATTCCCCACACAACATCGTATGTGTGTCCAAGAGCGGCTTCCAAGCTTTCCCGAGTCACAATTGGCCTTGCAGACCTTTCTACAACGTTTCCTTCTTTATCGTATACTTTATCAGTTCGGAGTGCGCGTAAACTTTTCGCGTGAACATT
>SKIA01000029.1 GCA_007116645.1 Candidatus Woesearchaeota archaeon | reverse complement strand
TTCATGAATGAGTTCTGGCTCTCCTTCTGTCGCGACCGGCCACACTGTCTCGCACACGCCTCCTAGGCAGAGTTCTGATGTGATGAGTCCATTTGTTGCGTTTATCGTTCCTTCAAAATAGTTTGTTTGTGGTCCTTGTTGATAGATTGCGTAGTCGTTTGTTGCGCTTCCTATTGGTTCTTGTATCCAGATTGATCGTCTGTTTGTTGCTGGATCAGCTCCCAAATTTGCTAGGGCGATTTGCGTTCCTGTTTCGTTTGTGACTGTGCCTGAGATTCTTCCGCCGACTATGTTGACGCCTGTAATTGATGATGCGTCTCCTCCTGTTAATAGCCATCCAGCCGCTAGTGAATTTGCTCGACCTACGGTTCCTCCATCGACCTCAACTCCCGTATCAAATCCGTTGATAGTATTTACGTCTCCTCCTTCAACTCGTGCAGTTGAGCTGCTTGTTCGGATCAGATTTGCACTGCCACTCGTATGTGTTTGTCTCACGCTGACGTTTCCACGCACGTCGAGCGTTACTTGTGGTGTCAGTGTTCCTATTCCTATACGTCCGCTTGTCGTGTTTACAAAGAGTGCGCTCTCGTTTATCAGGAAGTTTCCTCGCACAGTTAACTGTCCGGGGAATGTGAAGTCTCCTGAGCTAAACGTTCCTGGGCCTACTTGTGCTGCGGGATGTCCTGGGTTTGGTGCCATGAGTGCAACGCTCATTGCAACGAGCACCAAAAGCAATGCGCGTTTCACTGGTTTACCCCCAGCTCTTTTGCTATGCGTAGCGTTTCTTGCGCGTCCGTGATTTTTCTTTGTGCGTTTCTCTCAAAAGAGGATACTGCTGCTTGAGATATTTCGAGCTCTGAAGCTACGTCTATCTGGGTCAGGCCTTCTTGCCTGAGTTTGATCACTTCTTGTTCTCGAGGAGTTAACAATGTATATAGGTTGTAATGTCAATAAAGTCGTTATTGTCGCTATTGGTCATATCGTCACTACTAACACTAAAACCTATGTTAGTTGTATATAAAGCTATCTTACTATATAGAAAATAATTAAAAACAACTGAATCAACATAATACATTTAAAGCGTCAGTCGTGAATTCCTTCAGGGGAGCGTAATGACACAACAATATCTTGATTTATTGCAACACATCCTAGACCACGGAACGCAAAAAGGCGACCGCACAGGCACAGGGACAATCAGTGTGTTTGGATACCAAACGCGATACGACCTTCAAGAAGGATTTCCCCTATTAACAACAAAGAAGATGTACACACGAGGTATACTCATAGAACTCTTGTGGTTTTTATCCGGCGATACAAACATCAAAACACTCGTTGACCAAAACGTGAATATTTGGAACGGCGATGCGTATCGCGCCTACAAAAACAATCCTGCATTCGGAAATGAAACGCAAGAAGAGTTCATTGAAAAAATTAAGACTGACAACGAATTCGCAAAACAATTCGGAGAACTCGGGCCAGTCTACGGCAGGCAATGGAGAAACTTTGGTGGAGTGGACCAAATTACTGAGCTCATTCAACAAATAAAAAATAATCCAAACTCGAGAAGACACATCGTCTCAGCATGGAATCCACAAGACCTCAAAGACATGACGCTCCCTCCCTGCCACGCACTCTTTCAGTTCTACGTCGCTGACGGAAAACTCTCTTGTCAACTCTACCAACGAAGTGCCGACGCATTCCTCGGCGTTCCATTCAATATTGCATCATACGCGGCATTCACGATGATGGTCGCACACGTCACAGGCCTTACACCAGGAGAGTTCATTCATACCTTTGGAGACCTCCATATCTACAACAACCACTTAGAGGCTGTAAACGAGCAGCTCTCACGAAAACCCTTGCCACTACCAACTCTTACTTTAAACAAAGAAGTAACGGATATCTTTGCGTTCACAATTGATGATTTCACCATTGAGAACTATGAATCTCACCCATCAATCAAAGCGCCACTAAATGTAGGACTCTAACAATGACAGCACTCCAAGAACAAGATAACGACGTCTATGCACTCATCGAAAAAGAGGCGAAAAGACAAAAGACCATGCTCAACATGATTGCCTCAGAAAATATCTCGTCACGAGCAGTACGAGAAGCAACATCGTCAGTGCTTTCTCATAAGTACAGCGAAGGATACCCTGGAAAACGATATTACCAAGGAAACGAATTTATCGACCAAGTAGAACAACTTGCAATTGACAGAGCAAAGCAGCTCTTTGGGGCAGAGCACGCAAACGTGCAGCCTATCTCAGGAAGCCCAGCTAATTTCTCGATTTTCTTAGCACTCCTTGAGCCTGGAGATACTTTTTTGGGAATGGACCTCGCGTGTGGAGGACACTTAACGCATGGAAGTCCAGTAAATTTTTCAGGAAAACTCTACAAACCACACCATTACGGTGTTGATCAAAATGGGTTTATTGACATGGAGGAAGTGCGAAAAATTGCTGTGGCGGTCAAGCCAAAACTTATCATTTCAGGCCATTCTGCATACGCTCGGACTGTTGATTTTGAGAAGTTCTCAGAGATAGCACAAGAGGTAGGCGCAATACACCTTGCTGACATATCGCACATCTCAGGACTTATTGCAGCAGGAATTCATCCAAGTCCCTTCCCCCACACAGACGTGGTCATGACCACAACACACAAAACACTCAGAGGTCCTCGCGGAGCAATTATTTTGTGCAAAGAAGCACACGCACAAGCAATTGACAAAGCAATCTTTCCAGGAAGCCAAGGTGGTCCGCACAATAATCTTATTGCAGCAAAGGCAGTGGCTTTTCAAGAAGCAATGACTCCTGAGTTTAAGCAGTACGCAGCTCAAGTGGTCAAGAATGCACAAATGCTTGCACAAACACTCATGGACCATGGAATCCCTGTGGTAACTGGAGGAACAGACAATCATCTCTTACTTGTAGACTTGCAAGGTCTTGTCGGCCCAGGAAAAGGAGCAGAGACTGCTAAACTCTTGGAGCAAGCAGGAATTATTTGTAACGCAAACAGCGTTCCATATGACCCTGCGCCTCCGTACAAGCCATCAGGGTTACGCCTTGGAACACCTATGCTCACAAGCCAAGGATTTATGGAAGAAGACATCCAGACAGTCGCAGTCCTTATTGCTTCTGTAATCAAAAATCCTGAGACGGTAAAAGAAGTGCGTGCAAGTGTTGATCAGTTATGCGCGCGAATCATCTCATGAGCTCGCTAGAGCAAATACTACCAAAGCTGTTTTCTCGCATAGAACAAAGAGACATTCGTCCAGGAATTTCAAGAGTGCTTAATGCGCTCAAGCAACTAAATTTTTCTGAGCAATCACTAGGTATTGTGATCCATGTTGCTGGAACAAATGGCAAGGGAAGCACTGCAAAAATGATATCCACGGTGCTATCACAAAAAGCTACTGTGGGACTTTTCACAAGCCCGCACCTTGTTTACGTCAACGAACGAATACAAATCAATAACAACCCAATCAGTGATGAAGCATTCGCAACGCTATATGATACAGTAAAAGGTATGCAACTCTCTTTTTTTGAAACAGTAACCGTTATTGCTCTACTCTATTTTGCACAAAATAATGTTACGCACACAGTACTTGAAGTGGGCATGGGTGGACGTCTTGATGCGACAAACGTCATTGACGCGCCGATAGCTGTGATAACCAAGATCGGTCTTGATCATCAGCAATGGCTGGGCACGACCAAACAAGAGATCGCCAAAGAAAAAGCAGGCATCATAAAACAAGATGCTCGCGTATTTATCACACAAGAAAACAGAGCAGTACAAGATGTGTTCACTGAGCAAGCCTTAGCACGGAACGCACAGATTACGTGGTGTGAGAACACTACGCATCAAGTATCCTTACTTGGCAAGCATCAGCAAGAAAACGCAGGTCTCGCACAAGCAGTATGTGAACATCTAGGCTGCTCAAAAAATGAAATATCTACTGGCCTACTCACCACTTCTTGGCAAGGAAGATTGCAGTGGCTAACAGACAATATTTTGCTTGATGTTGCTCATAATCCAGACGGCATCAACGCCCTTGCAACCTACACGCACACTATTCCCTCCTCAATCACTGTTCTCTTTGCTACCTCAAACAATCGTTCAGACGAGAGCTTAAAGCTTCTCAAACCGCAAAACGTTGTGTTTACGCAGGCAGGGCCAAACCCTACTCCTCTCGAAAACTTTTCTTTTCCCGGAAAACGAATTCCTGATGTTCAAGAAGCGTTTTCGTATGCAAAGCAACAAGCAGACGTCCTGTTAATTACTGGATCAATATTTTTGGTAGGAGAAATCCTTAAATTACACCAAGAAGGAATCATATCATGATTATCATTATCGCTGCGATGACGCAATCGCTCGTCATCGGAAAAAACAATGACTTGCCTTGGAGCATTCCTGAAGACTTAAAAAACTTTAAACGACTCACGTCAGGTCACCCGATTATTATGGGTCGCTCAACGTACGAAAGTATCGGCAGGCCACTGCCAAATAGAACAAATATTGTGCTCTCAAAAACCATGAAGCCGCAAGAGGGAATTATTGTGTGCTCTTCTCTTAAAGAAGCTATTAAGACTGCCCAAGCACACGATGAAACCGTGTTCATCATTGGCGGAGCAACAGTGTACACACAAGCCTTGCCTGTTGCTGACAAACTTTGTATTTCATGGGTAAAAAAAGATTATGATGGAGATACGTATTTTCCAGAAGTTGACTGGGACTTATTTAAAAAAACTCTCGCAAAAGAATATACAGATTTTGTTTACGAAGAGTTTGAGCGTCAGTCGTAAGTTTTTTATACTGCTTTATTCGAAATAGTTGTTGCAGATGAAAAAGTTCTTACTCATCCTTGTTCTGGCCGCACTCATTTTACCTCTCGTTTCTGCTCGGGATATTTGGGTTGATAATAGCTGTCCAATAAATGGTGATGGAACCACACAATACTGTTCTGACGGCACTTCCGGTCCGTTTAATGATTTACACGACGCATTATATGCTGTCCAAGGAGGAGATACCGTTCTTATCAAGGAAGGCTCGGGACCGTACATCACTAATCATCCTGGCAACTGGGAGGAAGCAAGAGAACGGTATTGGGACCCCGGATTTTTTATGCACGTTAATCCAAGTAATACGGAAGTTACTACTATCACAAACGCTCCTGGACATAATCCTGTTATTGCAAGCTGCGCTCTCTATCCGGAAAACAATCATTGCGAAATTCCTGCGATGACATTGCGTTACGGCCCTATTCTTGTGGATAACATAACGGTGTATGGTGGGTTAGTCATTCTTGGGGACGCAGAAATAATCAATAGTCGCTTCAGTAGAGCGTTCGAAACCGGATCGAACGCAGGCATGCTCAAGCTTCAAGGACCAAGCCAAGGCGTTGTGGTGCGAAACAACTATTTTTATGACTTGCACCCTATCCCTACAAACCCGTTTACTGCAGGCTTTATCTACAGTATTGAAGCAGTAGATATCTTAATGGAATACAATACGTTCGAGAGATATCTCAACGAAGGCGGCTCTGCGGCGTATGTGGATAAAAGATTTTCTTACAACGCCACTTTTCGCTACAACCTTATGCTTGATGGTAACGGAGGAGCAAGAGGGGGTTCTCTGACTTCGTACGGAAACGTGTTTCATTGTAGAGCTGGCGCAACTAACACAGGGTTTTACATGGCTCACGGAGATTTTTACCACAACACCCTTGTGAACTGTGCGCACGCGTATGATGTATGGCCTCTGGGGGGTAACACTCTTCCCACAGGCGATGTGTACAACAACATTTTTGCTGGTATTACGGAGTCTACTGTTATTTTCCGAAGAGACCCTCCTGGCGATATTGAGGATCCATCATTGTGGTTTATTGGCGGAGGAACGGTGGATTATAACGCGCACACGCCACAAGCTACTTTTGCTACGCGATGGTCTAGGTCAATGTCTTTTTCAGATTGGAGAACTATTTATGATCTTGACCACAATAGTGCCCTTATGTCTTGTGAGTTTGTCGACTCCGCAAACCACGATTATCGCTTAGTGCCTGGTTCTGCTTGCGCATCGTTTGGTCGTGTTGGAGGCGTGTCTTCTGGCTCCGTGGTTGAGCTGGGAGCGTTTGCAATTACTGATTGTGTTGGTCATTTGTGCAGTCCTGGCTCTGGATATGTGCCTGCGCCCCAAGAGCCTTCTCCTCAGCCTGTTGATGGTGTGTGTGGTGACCGCAGCTCAACGTTTGCTTATGATGTTACTAGTTGGCCTGGTGGCTCAACGTATTGTTCTTCTGGTAGTCCTTCTGCATCGCCTGGTTTTCCTGGTGCTGGAAGTAGTGTTTCTTGGGATTGTCTAGGTGTTGATGGTGGTTCAACTGCTTCTTGTGTTGCTTCTCGCCAAGCCGCTCCTGAAGATCCTGGTGATGATTGTCCTACTCGCCAGTATGGTGATGTGCGGTGCACTGGCACTGTTGATATGAGTGATTTGCTAGTTGTTGTTGATAATCTTGGTCGTTCAGCTTCTAATGATAATTTTGATGTTCGTGCTGATGTGAATGGTGATGGAGTAATCAATATTTTTGATATGGTTATTGTTGCAAGAAACTTTAATACAGTGTTTGATTAAATACGTTCTAGAAGTTGTGGTTTGGTAAGTGCGCGTTGACACTCAAAGCAAATTGCGTGTTTTTTCCCTTCCGCATCCTTAATGTATGTGCCAATAATTTTTTCTAAGAAGGTCGTCTCGATTTTTTCTTTGCAACTCGCACATTTCATAATAATAGAATGTTAGAAGGCTTTTTAATCCTTACTCGAGTTCATCAAGTAAATTAATGAGTCGTTGCCTGAGCGTTTGAATGCGTTTATAGTCGTGCTTGAGCGTGTCGTTTGCATACCCCATTTCTTCTTCGTTACGTAGATACCCTTGGACTTGCTTGTTGAGCGACTCGATATAGTTAAGGTGGTCTCGTAGTTCTTTTGAGGATTCATATCCACTAGCGATGTGTTCTTGGATGTGTTTTAGTGATTGGCGCTCGTGCGGTTGAAGCTCATACTCTTCATACCGATTTTCTGCTTTATCCCGATCCCACATATCTCGAACCATGCCTTGGATAAATCGTTTTTAAATTTAAACTGTTGCCAAACCTTTAAAAGCGGTTAATTGTTGTCTCGTCTAACTTGGGGTGGTGGTCTAGCTTGGTATGATTTACGGCTGGGGGCCGTAAGATCGAGAGTTCGAATCTCTCCCACCCCATCTCTCAATTTTAAAAGGAAGGATATATTCTAAGAATCGTTCGCTTTCTTTCTTAGTTCGTAAGCACACTTGATAATTAATATTGTTAACTTCTGATTTGACAATATTAGATAATTTGTATTTTTCTCTATCGAGTTCTCTCACTCGATTAGTGTATCCTTGCTTTGTTAGCAGCACTACCAATTGTTCTTTAAGTTTTGGAGATGAGGTGGAGTATTCAATTCTTGGGTTTCCAGTTGGAGTAATATAAAGTGTGCCATCAGTGTCCAATAATCCTTTCAAAAATCCTCTTATGAATGGGTTACTGTGTTGGATGGTCTTTAAATGAACTGAAAGAGCTTTTTGAGGATTCTTATAGTGTACATATTCTTTAAAAAATTCATATATGTGTTTTCCCTGAAGCTTTAATCTATAAACATGCCCTGTTTCATACAAAATCAGTTGTTTTTTGAAAAACCTGCTGAATAAATTTTGAACATATTTTGCATACTTTATTGCTTTTGTGCTAAAACAAATATAGCCACTGTAATTGCCATTTTTGTACACACCCATACTTCCATCTCCCACGAAAATACCTACAATTTCCCCAGTTCTCTCACTATACTCCAAAGGAATTGATTGTTTAGAATTTTTTCTTCCATAAATTTTCTTATAATGATAGTATATTGTGCCTTTACTGAGGCTCATTTCTTGATGAATTACATTGATTGATTGTTTTGCGCGAATTCGTTTAAACAGTTCTTGTTTTACTTTTGACGACAGTAAGACCATAACAATGCTAATGATTTGCTATATCATTACTTTTTCCTCTAACTGTCCAGTGAGACGGCGCGCACAACCTTTAAAAACTCGTTTTCTCTTATTACTGCATGGTAGAACAGGAAGCGTCAAAAGACGAACAAATCGGTTTTCACAAAGGTTGCTTATCAACGCTCACCAAAGAGCGCCAAGAACTCTCGCGGATCATCAGCATTGTTGATCAACTCACTCAAGTGCACATGGCGGAACTCAAACGTCTTGGTGTCTCACTTGATGAACCAGCAGAAACGCCTGTTGTTCGCAAGGACAAAAAACCTATTGAGGACATTTTGTGAAGGCAATCATTTTTGATTTTGATAACACATTAGAAAAATGGCTTCCCTTCGAGGAAGAAGTAGAAGCACACCTTGCTCGCGAGGTTTCTCAAACGTATGGTCTTGATGCTGATGCTTTCAAAAAAGAGTTTGACCGCATCAAAGTTGACTATTTAGAGAGTCATTCGTTCCCGCAAGACTATGGTCGAGACGTCTGGTTTTCTGAGGCGCTTGCGCATTTTGGTGTTAACGATGTTGATGTCCAACCCCTTGTTGAGCATTACTGGAACTTATTAGTGGATCTCGTCGAGCCCTTTCCTGGAACGCATGAGACCTTGCAAAAACTCAAAGATGAAGGGTACTTACTTGGTCTTCTCTCAGACGGAGATGGGGTTGTTCGTCAGTACAAAGACCGACGTATCAGAAAGTTGTGTTTAGAAGAATATTTTGATGCTATCGTAACAAGCGATGAGCTTGGTGTAAACAAACCTAATCCTCGCGTGTTTCGGGAAATCACGTTTCGCTTGGGAGTATCTGCGCACGAATGCGTTATGGTTGGTGATAACCCGCCAAAGGATTTGATTAGTGCAAAAGAGCTTGGCTTTGTGACTGTCTGGCAAAAAGAAGATATTTCTCCTCGCGCGCGCAAGTTGTCGTTTGATTATGTTGATTATGAGGTAGAGAACATTTTGGAGGTGTATGGTCTTGTCACGCAAACGATTGAGAAAAAGTGATGTGCGCTCCCTTCAAGAGCGGCTCCCTGTAGAGCTCGATAAGAAAGCTGTTGTTGAGCAAGACGACAATTTATTGTTTGTTGACGGTGAACTTTGGTTTTTCATGGTTGATGATGAATGGATTCCTTCGTTGCGTTTACTCCTAAAGCAAGATGTTCTTCCTAAACTCGTCGTGGATATGGGTGCAGTGCGTTTTGTAACGCGTGGAGCAGATATTATGCGTCCAGGAATTACTGTTGTGCCTAAAGCACCAAAAGATGCGTTGATTGTTGTGGTTGATGAAACGCATGGCAAGCCCTTGGCGGTAGGCCAGTTGTTACTCTCGTCTGAAGATATTCAATCTGCGTCTGAAGGGCGTGTTGTGAAGAACTTGCATTTTGTGGGCGATGAACTCTGGGGTTAGTGCGGGTCTAGTATCCAGCGACCTTTAGGCACATAATTGAGTAGGTAGCCGTCTTTTATTTTTCCGCAGCCAAGAACGTCTTCTCCGCACATGACGATACTAAATGGTGTGTCTTCTTGTTCTGTGGCCACGTCTTCTCCTCGCATCCATTGCTCTTGCTGTTCTCCCGTCAGAACGATTTTTTCGTGTGAGCAGTCGTTTGAAAGTAGTTGCGCTCCATCCATTGTGAGTCGTAATTCTTCGTGCATCTGATTTGCAACGTATAGTCCTGCGTGCTTTGGACGCACGCCATCCCAGTCTATTACTGCTGCGGATTGATTTAGAAGGTAAAATTTGTTTTGTCCGTTCTCAAACACAAGGTACTCTGTGCTTCCTTCGTACCCGTATTGTTCTTTGAGTGCTGCAAAAAAATGCTTTCTTTCTCGAGAGTTCAAAAAGCGCATTTCTAAACTCCCCATAATGGATTGTGTTTTCTCATGACTTCTGAGTATTCTTTGAGTACATCTTTTTCTTCTGCGGTAAGGTGTTTTGCGTATTCTTTGAGTGTGCGAAATTCTTCTTCTGATACTGCTGCCCAGAGCACATCATTTTCGTTGACGTGTTTTCCGCCGACTGCTCCTGGAATGCTCAGCGCTACTTGTGCTCCTTTTTCTGCTCGCTCAATACTTTGCTTTTTTTCTTGAATCTCTTTTACGTATCCGATAGTGTTTTGTGGATCTTGTTCTTTGACGACACGGCTGCCTTTCTTGAGTGCTCCGTGCGTTATTTCTACTCCGCAAACGAGCGGGTTTGATTGCCTAAAGATGCAGTTTCCAAGAATAACCATTCGTGCTGGTCTTGGCAGGTGCGATACTTCTTCGCGAACGATTTTTTCGTCGAGTTTTCGTATGTATTCCTCAAAGTCGTCAATAAGTTTGTAAATGATATCTGCTCCAAGAACGGTTGCTTCTTCTGTTGATGGTAATGTCTTTACGTTAAATGCGAGTACGACTGCGTGTTCTGGTTTGTTTGAGCTTGCGAGCACCAAGTCTTTTTTTGTTACTGCACCTACATGTGCTGAGCGTATGGAGATGTTTTTTTCTCGAAGGAGCATGATGAGTGCTTCTAGTGACCCGATGTTGTCTGCTTTGAGCACCACTCCTTCTTCGTCTGTTTCTATGGTGACATCGCCTACTTCTTTTGAGAGTTCTTCTCGTATTTGTTCAACGTCTCCTTGTGCTGCTGCAAAGGGCATTCCTGCAGTTACTCCTTCTAGGTTTGGCGCGCTAATTTTCACTCCTGTTGCTGCGCTTGCGTGCTTGATGTTTGCAAAGCGTGTTTTTTTGTCTCGCAAATCTCCTGCATTATTTGGTTGCAGTAGGGCGCGTACTTTGGTAACGACGGGTTCTGTTAATGATGCGATAACGATGGTATCTCCTACGTTGAGTGTTCCGTCATAAATAATTGCGTTAAGCGTAAGGCCAAGCCCTTGTTCTTCTGAGACTTCAAGCACTGTGCCTTTTGCCGGTCCGTCCACTGTTGCATCAAGGTTTTTCTCAAGGTATCGCTGCGCAAGTCCCACGATGATTGCTAAGAGGCTGTTAATTCCTTGTCCGTTAAGCGCGCTGATAGGCACGATGGCTACTTGTTTATCAAATCCTTCTAGACGATCAAAACGGTCTGCGGGAACACCTTGGCTTGCAAGTTCTGCAACGAGTTGGTACAGTTTAGTTTCGATATATTCTGTTGCTTGCGTGTTTTGCGCGTTTAAGTCTTTGATGATGTTGTCGTCTTTTTTGCTGTATCCGCGAGCAGCATCTATTTTGTTTGCGGCAACAATGAATGGTGTTTTGTGGCTTCGTAATATTTCGAGCGCTTCTTTTGTTTGTGGCTTAAATCCTTCGTTGATATCCACCATGAGTATTGCGATGTCTGCAAGTGATCCTCCGCGCTTTCGCATGCTTGTAAACGCTGCGTGTCCTGGTGTGTCGATGAAGAGTAATCCGGGGATATTAACTGCTTTTGCTCCAAGCATGTCTCCTGCGCGCTCTTTGATGTGTTCTATTGGGATAATGCTCGCACCAATTGCTTGTGTGATCGCTCCTGCTTCTCCAGCAGCAACTGCTGTCCCTCTAATTCTATCAAGAAGCGTAGTTTTTCCGTGGTCTACGTGACCGACAACTGTGCAGATAGGTGCGCGAATCATGTTTTTGTGAATGTGTAGGGCTTTAAGAGACTTTTGCCGTTGGATTTTGCGGTTAAAAAATGGAGTGATTCCGTATTTGTGTGCGTTATCTGTAAACTCGTTGTCCTTACACCTCTAATTTCGTACTTTGCGAATGCGTTCCGACTTTCTTGTGAAAAGACACCTAAAAATCGTTGAACTTACGTTATATGGTGATACCATACATATGATACAAGACCCTTCATCTTTAGAATCCACGTTGGATACTATGAGTGAGTTTTCAGACAAAGAGCTCGCTGATATGAAACAGCGTGTAGGAAATAAAGCAAAGCCCGACACTGTGGACTTACGAGCATACAAAGCTTCTCGTGATGCTGTGGATGAGCGCTCAGCGTTTGAGCGCATTCGTGATCAAGTAAAACGTGTCTTTGGATATACTCCGGAAAGAGAACTTGACAAGCTTATTGAACAACTCTCAAATCAACACGCAACGTACACTACGCACGTTAATCGTCTTGACAAGCGTGTGGAAGAGCAAGGACAGAAATTAAAAAAAGTCAGTGAAGAACACGGTTTATATCAAAACCGTGCAGCAATCGTTATCGAGCAGTATCAACGTGCTCGCACTCAATCTGACCGTCTCGAAGCTGAGCTTGAACAATCTGGAACGGGGTTTAGTCCCGCAACACAGAATATTCGAGAGCGCCACATGAGTGCGCAAACAGAAGTCAGGTTGCTTCGTCACGAAGCAGATGAAGCGATGCGCGGATACGTTGGTTCTAAGCGCCGCTATGAGGCCTTGAGTGCTCAACATCAACAAACCTCTGCTCGCTTAAGTGAGTTTAGGCGTCAAGAACACCATATTGGCTTAGTTGTTGATGATGCTCGATTACAGCAAGAAATTAGTGTTGGAGGCACTGAGCCGAGTATGATTAAGCAATATGAGCTTCTAGGAGAACTGGCACAACAGATTGGAAGAAAGTTTGAAACGGATTTCTCCAACAAAACCCCTCTTGGTATTGACACCACGTTTGGTGCTCCCGCAAACAACTACGACAATGACCCGCTGGTTGAGCGATGGCAGCGCGTGCGATAACTGTTTCTGAGACGGACTTGCTTGCTGCGCGCAAGCAGGCCGCTCGGGAGCTCTCCTTTCAGGACTTATCTCGCACAAGTCCCCAAGTGCAAGAAGTCTTGCTTGATGTCGCTTCGGGTTATATTGCTGCAACGCGAGCAGGAATTTCTGCTTCTGAGTCGTTGGAAGCATCTATAGGACTGTTTGCTCCTGGTGAAGGCCCTGCTCAGCCTATTCGGTCTCTTGAAGAACTTATTTCTTCTGTTGCTCGGCGTCCTGAGCACGCGTCAGAAGTGATCGGGGGTGCGTACGCTTTTTTGTCTTCTGACAACCCTCCGTTTACGCTTCGTCTGGGTGACAAGTCGTATCGTCGGTCTCTTCCTGAAAAACCGTTGATTGTTGGTCTTGAAAAAGAAAAGTATGCTGTAGTGAAATGTGTTAACCATTTGTTTTCATATAGGCCTGAACAAGGCTTTAATCCTTTGCAGGACCATTTGACTCAGGGCGTACTCTTGCATGGTCCTCCGGGAACGGGGAAGACTTCTTTGTGCAAATACGCTGTGAGTGTGAGTCGTGAACTATCGTTGGAGAAGGGTATTCCGTTTCGTTTTGAAACCTTTAAGGCATCTGATTATAGTAAGTGGGTGGGTGAAAGCGCTAAGGCACTTCGAAGAAAGCTGCTTTCAATATCTGATCCTGCAGGCATTGGAGTGTTAGTTATTGATGATGCTGACACCATAATGGATTCTCGTGATGATGATTCTGCGTCTTCTGGGGGTATTCAAGTAACTGGCGAGATGATGACTTTCATGTCTGGTTTGGAGTCTAACTATGTTGGCAACTACGTAATTTTTGGTACTACGAACGTGCCTAAGGCTCTTGATAGTGCTCTTGGTCGACGGTTTGAAAAGCGTATTTTTGTTCCTGGTTATTCCAAGCGCTCTGAGTATGAGGCATTAGTCAATGCGATCCTTCCTTGGGCTAATGATGATGTGCGCGCATTCGTTACTGATCACTCGTTTACTGGTAGTTACTCGCCTGCGGAGGTCACTACTACGTGCAAGTTCCTTGGTGGTGAGCGGTTTGACATCATGACTGCCAAGCAATTAGAAGACCCGCTCAGTCATGCAAAGCATCTGGGCTTACCTGAAGTCCAGTCGTTACTGAAGAATTATTCTGCGTCGTACAAGGATGTGATGTAGTCTATGTTGCTGATGTCATCGACTGTTTTGTCGTCTGTTCTATTGCGAAGAATTCTTGGAAAGCGAAGAGCATACCCTGATTCGTAAGTCGGGCTTTGTTGTATTTCGTCATACGCTACTTCCACAATTATTTGTGGTTGTACTTTGACGTAGCGTCCTTCTTCAAATTCAATGAGTGGTGTGAGTAGTGCCGTCATTTCTTTAAAGGAGAACCCTTCTTCTTCAAGTTCTTTAAGGCCCGTTGCTACTTTTCCTGTTTCTTTGAGTTCTCCGTTCTCATCTTGACACGCTACCGTAAAGCTGGTCAGCCAGCCGCTTCGTTTTCCTTCGCCCCACTCTGCTGACACGATGACGAGGTCGAGCGGTTCCATGGTGTGTTTTATCTTCATCCAGTTCCCTACTCGTGTTCCTGGTTGATACACGCTTTCTAGGTGTTTTGCAAAAATACCTTCTTCTCCTGCCGCGATCGCGGTGTCGTAAAATGTTTGTGCTTGTTCTTGGTCTTCTGTAATAAGAGTGTGTGCTATGCCAAAGAGTTCTTCTTCCTTGATGAGCTTTTGGAGTATTTCGTGTCTTTCTCTTAGCGTCTTGTCAAGGTATTCTTCATTGTCTGCGAGCATGACGTCAAAGCAGCGCACATCGACAGGCAGTTTTTCTGCCATTTCTTGTATGCCGTATTTTCTTCGTATTCGTTGGCTGATTTCTTGGAATGGTTTGTACTTTCTTGTTTCGGGGTCTATACCTATCGCTTCTGCGTCAATGATTGCATTGTCTGCTTTGATTGCTGCTTTTGCTCGCTCGACTATATCTGGAAATTGCGTAGTCACGTCCTCTAGGCGCCGCGTATAAATGGTGATGGTGTCTTGTTGTTTGTGTATTTGCACGCGAAAACCGTCGTATTTGTATTGGAGCAGTATTGGAGCAGTAAATGAGGTAAATGCGTCTGGCAGCGTTCCGCGCACTCCCAGCATTACTTTGAGTGGGGTCCCGACAGTAAGGTGGATTTCTTGTAGCGCGTCAAGACCCTTGGTTGCTGTTTGCGCAACAATAGCGAAATCGTTTGTTTTGTCGTATGCTGACTGCATGATTGCTGTTGTTTTATTGTAGCTTTCGCGGTCAGTGATTTCTCCATTAGTAATCCCTGCGTGTTCTGGCAGGAATGCGAGAGTGATTCCGTCTCGTAGGGTTTGCGTTGCAATTCCGATGCGTAGTTCTTCAAGCACTGTTCGCACAAGGTATTTTGCTTCTCGTGGTGACGCGTTGCTTAGCAGTTCTGAGAGGAGTTTGAGTTTTGTGTCAACACTATTTTTTCCTTCTGTTTGCGCAAGTCGCTTGAGCTGATTAAAGACGTGGTTAACAGTAAGACTTGCTGAGAACAGCGTTTGTTGCGACTTGTTATCCACACGGTTTTCTGCGATAAGCCCGAGGTCGCCTGTTTTTGACCAGTCTTTTTCAAGTTCTGTAGTGCTCGCTCCGGTGACTCG